>NZ_CAJPHM010000004.1:0-424664 GCF_905339955.1 Burkholderia sp. BCC1996 | reverse complement strand
GCGAAGCCGAGAATCGTCGTCTTGACCTCGTTAATCATTATATGAATCGCCCCGAGCGGGATCTCCATCCACGCAGAGACACACTGCATATTTGGTGTCAGCTTCGAGGCGTACTTGAGGGAAAGTCGACGGGCCACGGCAGGCGAGCGGATCCTTCCCCGTCCCCTCTTAACAATTGCTCGTATGCGCTTATCGCTTGGTCAAGCTTTGCAACGCGATAATGATCCTGCACCTGCTCCGGCAGAATGGTCACAGGGATCTGAAGTCTCGCACTGCTGCCAAATGCGCCCGCAAAATCTCCATATGAAAATGCGCTGACACGTCTATATAGTGGTAGCAGAGAACCAGCTGGATAACCGCGCAACTCGTGGTCTACCCACGCTCCGAATTCTGCATGATTAAGCCTCGCAGCCAGCAGCTTACATTTTCTCAGCAACGCCGAGACGTCCCCTGTATCGGATATCGCCGCTGCCTGAATGTCATCAATGAGTGACATCGTCATTTCTCGTCGTCAGGAAGTGCTCATTCTTGCACACGGCTGAGTGACCCTGTCGCTGCCTCGCACCATTTGCAAGTTGGGCAATCGCCCATTCGCCCCTGTCGTTCAGGGGATGGACATAGAGCGCAAGGCTTGTCTAGCAAGACTCTCCCTCCGTGCTGTAGCAAATTAGTAGAAAACGACAAAGCCGGCTTGCAGCGATCTTTTGTGCGTAAGCACGCCTCGCCCCGGGATCCAGAAGGCGGAACAAAATAGATCCGGCGCGTCGCAGCCGTTTGCAAGGCGAATTCTCCCGCTTGACTCTTGCTAGTTACCGCAGGTAGATCGGGGCGAGAGTCCTTTTGGCGTACCCTCGTCCCGATACTGAAGCGACTACACGAAGAGTCGCCCTCCTCCAAATTTACTTAAACAGGTCGACGGAATCTTGAAGCGCTGTCGCGCTTGCATTGCTAAATTCCGTGTCAAAGTGAGTCAACAACATTTCGATGAAACGGCCATGGTACACGCCGTAAACAATCTTGGTCATCTGAGTACCTTCACACCCAACGAGGCCAAAAGTAAGCATACCCTGTTGCTCGTAGGGCCGAAGCCACGCTTCCCCCCTCCATTGATCGGGTGTATGGTAAAAATCCCCATCTTTGTCGTAAGCCCAAGTATCAATCTTCTTTTCGTCGATTGCTTCCCGAATCGCCGCATGCAGGATCTTCGGATTCTGCGTAAAAACTGTAATAGCCATGGTCACCTCGCTAATAAAATTATTCACATCAAGCGAGACGGCAAGATGTCCCTTTCCATGCCGACGCTCCCGTTCAGACTAGCAGATGCGCAAGTAACTTTTACGAATTGGTATAGTACGAATCCGCACGAGTGGCGCGAGTACACCGGTCTACAGGTGCGTTGGCTGATCCTCGAAATCCTGGCGCTGCGAATGTCGCTCGACCACATTCAGAAGTAGTTCGACTACGTCGACACGAATGTCCCCGATCGGGGCGGGCTCGGAGGCGGACAGGGTGATTTCCAGCGCCTGCCGCATCTCCTGCGCGCCGAGAGGGAACGCGCAGGGATGCCTTGACGGCAACGCAGTAGCTCCGGAGAGGAACGGTAGGAGCAAGGCTACAAGGCGGACCACAGACCGAGGAACGCTTCGGACAGGCGGAAGTTCGTCCTTTCAGTTAATATGAACGCAGATCACAAGCCGGTTAAAATTAGTTAGATTATTCAATCAACGGCGTGACGGCCGCAGCATTCCTTTTTCACGCATTTGATCCAATACATCTTCGCCTGCCGCCTCTGCTTCATCTTGTGGTATTGGCGCAAAATCCCAATCACCGACCGCAGCCGTGACTTCTTCCGGTCGAAACCGGGCGGCACTCCCGATGTACTGAATTTGAGCCTCGCGATGATTTCGCGCCTCCTCAGTTTGCACAACAAACCTTGGATTAGCCAATGCGTCAACGACATTTTGTTGAAATTCGCGATCCGAGTCTCGCCCCGACCAATTTTCCGTGTCGAGGAGTTCCCAACCGAAATTCTCGAAAAGAGCCATCACGAACGTAGCACACGTTAGGCCATCGCCAGACGCGGCTGGAACAAATTTACCATCTGGCGAAAAGTGGGCACCCTTCCAATAGTTAATGCTGTACGGGATGTTATTCGCATTCTGCGCCCATACCTCGTTTATCCACATTGCGAAGTCATGGGCTTCATCATCCGTTAAAGCTTGACACTGAACCCACCCATAATCCGCACTAGGCGATTCATTTGTGAGCGCATGATGGAATGCCAAGTGCAATAGGCGTACCGGCTGGCTCTCAAATTGATATAGGACGCCCGTATGCCGCTGACGCTCGGATCCAGAAATCGCAACGCCAATGTGGCGGAGTTCGTCAAACGACGCCTCAGCTTCTAAATGAACCGTAGCCATCCAATTATCGCAACCCTGAGAGCAACCTCTGCGTATTCAACCCCCTCCCTTGCAATTCTTCGCGAGTTGCCAAGAGGAGATTATTCCAGCTATACAAGTGTTCCTTTGCGCGAAAAGTCGAGCGCAACAGTCCAGTTAGAATGCGCGCATGCAAATATGATTTATTTTCGACAACCTTCGCCAGCAGTTCATCTACCAAGTCCACATCGAATTCAGCAAAACTACGCTCCACTCGTCCGAATGCAACCTTGACAGCGTGAGTCACCTCACCGTCGGCAGAGAGGCGGCACATTAGATTCACAACCGAGTCGGTAACAGACACGCTGGCAGTCGCACTGCATTGCTCAGGGACAATGCTCACTATTCCGACTATTCCGCCGAGTGATTTCATTTTGCGCATAACGTGCCCCGATGTTCCATTCATCAGCACACCGCCCATAAGCGCAACCGGATCATTGACGTAGTCAGACCGAGTCGTTGCTGGAACCGAATACGTGAGTGCCCCTGGCATTTGCACAGAACCGATTGACCACTCAAGATCATCGTCCCGATCCTCAGAGAGGACCGCAAAACCGTTAGGTGTCCAGCTGTTCACACGGGGGTTGAATATCGCTTGCATTATGGCTGCGCCCCTTCATACAACAACTCGATCGAAAGATCCTTCAGTTCAGCAAGAAGCGAATCCAGTGCTTTGTCATCTACAAGCGCGAGCTTCTTGTCTGGGGCTGTGTTGACATCAGTCTCACACCGAACCATCTCCCCAAGAGAGACACTACTCCCGCCAGTTGCAATTAGGTGCATTGGCGCAACGCCGATCACGCCGGAGAACCATTTCCCCAATCGATTCACCTGCATCTCCGGTACGGACCGGAGGGTTCGAGGATAGTTTAGTTGAACAAACAAATCCCGCGCCTCAGGACGAATGTTGAAATCCGGTAGCAGTTCCTGCAGTATTTCATACGACTCTTTCCGACTGTTGGTCCTCACGGTCGCTGCACCGCCAACACCCACACGAAAGCTCGATCGGAAGTACGACAAGTGCGGTTGGAGAAGTTGGAACAAGCTCTGATAAGCATCCTCCATCTTGCCAATCGTAGGCCAGTTCAAAACAGGCGCCGCCGTGACCGCAATGTCGACTCGCCCCACCGCCTGATTAACCACAAGACGCCCAGCGCCGAACGCGCCATCCTCGGACACGATCCCCTCTTGCGGTCTCGTCTGTTTCGCTTCCGGCTCCTTGCCCATGAGCCGCTTCCATACGTCACCCTCTCGGGCGAACGTCAAAGGGTCCCCGAAGAAGGTGACACGTGCGTGCTCGCCCTGCCACCGATCGTGAGATGGTTTGACCATCGCGTTTTTCCGGTTGAAAGTAGTGTTTTCTCGCGACTCTATCACATGAGTACCAGAACTTTGATATCTCTCGCACCCCTGCCACGAGAAATGCGGGTATCAAAGCGGGTACCGATGCGAACCACATAACTACAAACTGTTTAAAATCAGTGACATACGATGTGCAATCAGACTTCAACTTCCACATGCCGATATGTCTGATCACTTCCGTTGCTCCTGTTCGTGTTGGTTCGGCGGTTCGCCCAGAACCCTTGTCAGCCGGGCGTTACACAGCCCGTTCATCGTTCGCTCGCGTTCGTCGAAACCGCGCCCGGCCGGGAAAAAAGCGGGTATCCAAGCCGGGACAAGTTCAAGACGCCAACCACGATACCCGCTTTTTCACCGTGCCACTTGCGGACGTCACGATCCGGCTAGCGAAAGCAGCCGACAAGCGTACCAAACTTGCCGGCGCGAATGGACGGCATCTTGAGATGCGCCCATCTGGCTAGAAGCGCTGACGGTATCGATACGGGATTGCCGGAAAGGAAATCGTATTCGCGATCGGCGAATCGCCCTCCGCATTCCGGTTGTAAGCCCCGCATGGCTGGCCGCCATCGCGAACCACGGTTCACGCGCCTCTCGGCAGGCGCACCTCGAATACTGTTTCCGTCGGATCGGACCGCGCGTCAATACGGCCGTGATGTGCCTTTGCGATTTCGCTGGCGATGTACAAGCCGAGCCCCAACCCGACATCGTCACTCGCACTTGCCGATTGGTCGGCTCCGCGCTGAAGGGGGTCGAAAATGCGCTCCAGCGTGAGTCGGTCCATCGCCGGCCCTCTATTCCCAACCTCGATGAGCACTTCCTTGTCAGCCGATACCGCCGTCACCCGCACCGGCGTTTTGGACGCGCCATACTTGATCGCGTTGCTCACCAAATTACTCAGCAATTGCTGCATGCGCTGATCGTCCCAGTCCCCCCGGAGGTCGCCGCTTACGTCGACCTCGATTTCCCGATCCGGATGAGCCGCCCGCAGTTCGTCAACCACATTGGCGAGCACACGTGCGAGATCGACATTGCGCGGAACAACGTTGATGCCCAGCCCGAGCTGGGTTCGATTGAAATCGCAGAGATCGTCAAGGAGGCCTTGCATGCGCCCCCCGCTTCTGATCAGCCGGGCCGCGGCCTCCGATACTTCCTCTCCCGCATTGAGCGCCGCCAGATAAGTCGCCGTGATCTGAATGGTCTGCAGCGGCGTGCGCATGTCGTGACCCAGCATGCCCAACAACAAGTTGCGAGCCTGCTCGACCTGCTCGGTAAAGAAAGCGACGGATTCCGCGAGCGCCTGATCGATCGCCTCGTTGAAACGAATCATGTCGTCCATGTGAGGCAGCCCCGGCTGGCACTCGTCGATCCACAGGCGCAACACACTGGCACGCAGCGCCCGATACTCGGCCGCCAACTGATTGATGTTGAAACCTCTTCGGGCGCGCAGCACGGCATGCGTCTGCGCGGCGGTCTCCGTGGCGTTCATCGGCTCGGGCGCGCGCCCGAGCGATTTTTCGTGTTGCTCGTCCCGCGTTTGCGGGGTGCCGATGTCCTTGGCCACGGCCTCCAGGATCTGCCGTGAATGGTCGCGTAGCGCGAACGAGTCCATGCCCTTTGCGGCCGGTAACAGCGTGGCGGCAAACGCTTCCCACTGCACCAGGATCGACTCCATGTTCCGCACGATGAAATCAGCTAGTCGCATGTCGCCCCACATAACGAAATGAACGGTGGATGCTCCTGTGATACCGCACGAGATCACGCGAATACCAACGATCGAAGACGCTTACATGGCAAGCCGCGCGCAAACCCGTTGTCAGGTGCCCTCTATCGTATGGTGATTTGCCCGGCCCCAAGACGGGCCAGCGCGCGAAGCCGCAACCGCTAATGTGCAACAACTCGTGGTAACGCGAACTTCGTGGTTACCCGTCAAAGGCGCGGCTACGCCTGGCCATCAAGGCAACTTTCACGACCTGTGCTTCGCGTTTTTCGAATCGGCCATTGCCGCGCCCGCCACCGATCCCTTCGCACAACGGTCATGGCGGACGACATTGCAGTCGCCATGCGTTTCATGCATTGCCGATTAATCTTCGATTTGAAGCGCCATTTCGAATCAATCGACCGGTCGTTATCCAGATTCATTATTCATTTCGACGGAATTGCATCTTTTACCGGCTCACCGGGTAATAATTACGGAAATCAAATAAAACACATCGAAATTGATCGAGCATGATTGACTTTGGCTTTCATGAAAATCTAGAATCCCCTACAACATCTTTCATCTGATCTTTTTCAGCACCGACAGAGCCTCATCCTTCTCCCACCGAAAGTGTTCTCCATCGACTTCACCCGTTTCGTGACGGGTGGTGTGGGCTATCGTTTTCCATATTCACCCTTTATCGCTCCCCCGATTAAAAAAGCGGTTCAATCCGCCCCGCAAGCATCACACCGCGATTAATCCGGCATTTTCCGAATGCCTGCGACGCAGAACGAAGCGGATCGAGCCGTCCGCTCATCCGGGCATTTCGATAAAAAAATCGCAGCCGTCAGGAGGGTCGTCATGAACATGCATCGCTTCACGAAATCGCTGTGTCTGGGATTCGTCTGCGCCGCCCTGCTGGCCGCCTGCAACGACGACGACGTCCGTTCAAACGACCCGCCGCCCTCTTCCAGCGCCGCGCTGTCGTTCCGCATGGACGCCGGCGGGCAGATCAACGCGTTCTACCGGCAGGACAAGGTCGCGGCCCATCTGCTGGTGCGCTCGTCGACGAAGCCGCGTCTGCTTGTCGTGTTTCCGGCCGGCAACAGCGGCACCGGGCTGTGGTTCGACGACACCGCGCAGCCGGTGAACTGGAGCCTCGACACGCCGCCGTCCGCACTGTCGGCACCCGACCCGCACGGCCGCCCGCTGTACGGCATCGGCGCCGACGTGTCGGTCGACACCGACACGCTGACGATCCGCCAGGGCGTGCTCAGCAACGTGCGCTTCCTGCGCGACTTCAACGGCGGCGCGACGATTCCGCCGGAGATCGTCACCGCCCCGACGATCCAGGGCAGCGCCGCGCAATGGCAGCGCGACCGGCTCGACGGCGCCCCCGGCTACGCACTGCGCATCACGCTGCGGGACGGCGGCAGCATCGCGACGGCCGCGGACGGCAAGCTGGTGCTGCGCGCGGCGGCCGGTACGCGCACGCTGAAGCTGCATGTCGACGCGCTGTCGGGCGAGACGCCGATGTCGCCGATCACGCGCGCCGACCTGCTCGCCCCGTCCGCGAACCCCGACCCGGTCAGCCAGAACGTGCTCGAATTCCTGAGCTTCCACGACAAGCTGCTGGCCGGCTCGTGGCAGTACGACACGTATTTCGGCCGCGACACGCTGATTTCGGTGCGCATGCTGATGCCGGTGCTCGAACCGGCGGCGATCGAGGCCGGCCTGACGTCGGTACTGAGCCGCCTGTCGAACGACGGCAAGGTCGCGCACGAGGAAGGCATCGGCGAATTCGCACTGGTCGACAACGCGAAGCACGGCCGGCCGAACGATGCGACGCCGACCTACGACTACAAGATGATCGACAGCGACTACCTGCTCGCGCCGATCGCGGCGGCGTGGCTGATCGACGACACGCGCGGCCAGGCGCGCGCGGCCGCCTATCTCGCGCAACGCGGCGGCGACGGTCAGACCAATGGCAGCCGGCTCGTCGTCAACCTGCTGAACGTCGCGGCGACCGCGCAGCCGTTCGCGCAGCAGCCGTCGGTTGCGAACCTGATCCACCTGCGGCCCGGCGAGATCGTCGGCAACTGGCGCGACAGCACCGACGGGCTCGGCGGCGGTGTCTATCCGTACGACGTGAACGCGGTGCTCGTGCCGGCCGCGCTGCGCGCGGCGAACGCGTTCCTCACGCGCGGCCTGCTCGATCCGTACCTGGACGCCGGGCAACGCGCGGCACTCGCGAACACGGCGGCCGAAGCGGCCACGTGGGAACGGCAGGCGCCGCCGCTGTTCCAGGTGAGCGTGCCGGCCGCACAGGCGGCGACCGACGTGTCGGCGTATGCGCCGTCGGCCGGGGTACCGCCCGGCACCGCGCCGGGCGCGCCGCTCATGTTCTACGCGTTGTCGCTCGACCAACAGGGCACGCCGGTTCCGGTGATGAATTCCGACGGCGGCTTCGCGCTGCTGTTCGGCACGCCGACGGACGACGAACTCCAGCGCATCGTCGCCGACGTCACGCGGCCCTTCCCGACCGGGCTCGTCACCGATGTCGGGATGCTGATCGCGAACCCCGCGTATGCGAGCCAGGCACTGTGGCCGAAGTTCACGAGTTCCGCGTATCACGGCACCGTGATCTGGTCGTGGCAGCAGGCGATGTGGGTCGCCGGGCTCGATCGGCAACTCGCGCGCCAGGATCTGTCGGACACGACACGCGCGCTGCTGACGCAGGCACGGCAGACGATCTGGCAAGTGATCTCGAACGGGCGCGACATGCGCACGTCGGAGATGTGGACGTGGTCGTACGTGAACGGCCGGTATCAGACCGACGCGTTCGGCACGCGCAGCGCGGACGCGACCGAGGCCAATGCGGCGCAGCTGTGGAGTACGACGTATCTCGCGATTCGTGATCCGCAACTGCGGACCGGCAAGTACTGGTGGCAGGCGATGGAGCGGATGAAGGATGCGCAGCCACAGCAGGCGGCGGCCATCGCGGCGCGCCAGACGATGCACCAATGAAACGAAAGCCCCGCACGCATATTCGCGTACGGGGCTTCATTCAGGCCGGACGCAAACCGCGCGGACATCGCATCGCGCCGCCATTGCGCTGCATCCGCGCCCGCCACGTCGCCGGATGCGCGGCGCTCGTCCGTCAGTGCGCGACCACGCGATTGCGCCCGTCCCGCTTCGCCTGATACAAGCGTTCATCGACCGCGCGCAACAACGCATCGACCGTCCCGCCGTCGACCCCATACTGCGCGACGCCGACACTGACCGTCACCTGCACGCGCTTGAAATCCAGCCCGAACGGCGAACTCGCGATCGACGAACGCACGCGCTCGGCCGTCATGCGAGCGCCCTCGAGCGGCATCTCGGGCAACAGCGCCATGAACTCCTCGCCGCCGACTCGCGCGAGCGCACCGGCCGGACGTATCGCCTCGAGACACTGGCGCACGACGCCGCGCAGCACCTCGTCGCCGATCTGGTGCCCGTATGCATCGTTGATGTTCTTGAAGTTGTCGAGATCGAGCGCGAGCAGGCAAAACGGCGTGCCGTCGCGTTCCGCGCGCACGATCTCGCGCTCGACCTGCGCGATGAACTGGCGGCGGTTGGACGCGCCCGTCATCGGATCGGTCGCGGCCATGTATTCGAGCTTCTGGTTCGTGCGGCGCAGTTCCTGCAACGCACTCTCGGTGCGCGCCATCGATTCCGACAACCGGCTCATCAGGTCTTCCTGGCTGTAGATCGCCGAGAACGAGCGCGTCGTCTGCAGCGCCTGCACGACGCCGTAGCTGAGCAGGAAGAACCCGCCCGCGAAGATCGCATGCGCGAGCCACCACATGTGATTCCACGGCTTGCCGAGGATGAACGCGAGCGACGACAGCGCGAACGCCATGATCGACACGCCGTAGATCACCATCAGCGGCGACCGGATGCGCCGCGCGAGCAGCACGCCGACGTTCAGCAGCGAAAACACCAGCGCGCCGCCTTCCATCGACAGCCGCGTACCCGGCGCGCCGGCGACCGGCGAATAGGCGATGTACGCAACCGCCACGTTGATGGTCACGAACAACACGACCCACGGCAGCCACGTGCGCGCGCGCGTACGCTTCTCCACCCGATCGGGCGGCTGCGAATACGACAGCAGGCCCGTCAGCAGCAGGATCGACATCACGAGGCGCGAGGCGGGCCCGTACAGCAGGAACAGCCAGATGTTGTGGTGCGCCATCCCGGTGAACAGACCGTGCAGCGCGTAGATCATCGCGAAGCCGAGAAAGCCGAGCGTCAGCCAGCGCAGCAGCGGCTCGCCGGACGATCGGTAGCACACCCACGTCACGTAGGTGACGAACGCGCCTTCGAGGGTCGCGGCCGCGATCGCGATTTCATGGAATGCGTGGTTCTCGAACACGACGTGCGGGTCGCTGAAGAACCACAGATAGGCAATCAGATAGGCCGGCAGCAATGCAAAACCGACCAGCAGGCATTTTGCGTAGAGCTTCGCGGCCGCGCTGACGACGCGCGGCGGTTCCCCGGCTGCATAGGTCGTGCTCAATTTGGTCCCCGTTTCGGTCTGCTGCGTGGTTCGAACGCCCACGGTGCCGGAAACGCGCGATGCATCGTCTTCGCCGGCTACCGGAAACGCGTCACGTGCGCCGGTACGACGCACGCGTCGGCCCATCCCGCCGAAAGGCAAATGTCAGAGCAAGTATAGGTGCGGCAAATCGTTTGACAAGTAAGGGGAAACGGCAGCATCGAATGCATGGCGTTTGCTTCCTGTTTCTTACGAATCGCCCACGGATTTCGCCGATTCGCATCGCGGCCGCGGTTTCGGTCCCCCGAAAGCCGCGGCCGCCCCTCCTGCGCACAAATATCAGACGATTTCGAACAGGCCGGCAGCCCCCTGCCCGCCGCCGATGCACATCGTGACGACCGCGTATTTCACGCCGCGCCGCTTGCCTTCGATCAGCGCATGGCCGGTCAGGCGCGCACCCGATACGCCGTACGGATGGCCGACCGCGATCGCGCCGCCGTTCACGTTCAGGCGATCGTCAGGAATCCCGAGCGTGTCGCGGCAGTACAGCACCTGCACCGCGAACGCTTCGTTCAGCTCCCACAGGCCGATGTCGTCGACCTTCAGCCCCGCCTGCTTCAGCAGCTTCGGCACCGCGAACACCGGGCCGATGCCCATCTCGTCCGGCTCGCAACCGGCGACCGCGAAACCGCGGAACACGCCGAGCGGCTGCAGCCCTTCGCGCTGCGCGACATCCGCGTTCATCACCACGCACGCCGACGCGCCGTCCGAGAACTGGCTCGCGTTGCCCGCGGTGATCACGCCGCCCGGCACGGCCGAACGGATCTTCGCGACGCCCTCGAGCGTCGTGTCGGGCCGGATGCCCTCGTCGGCCGACACCGTCACGTCCTGCGTGAACAGTCGGCCCGTCGCCTTGTCGGCGATGCCGGCCCGCACGGTGATCGGCACGATCTCGTCGTTGAAGCGCCCGGCTTCCTGCGCGGCCGCGGCGCGCAGCTGCGAGCGCACGCCGTACTCGTCCTGCCGCTCCTTCGCGATCCCGTAGCGCTTCGCGACGTTCTCGGCCGTCTGGAGCATGTTCCAGTAGATCTCCGGCTTGTGCTCGACGAGCCAGCCCTCCTGGATCATGTGCCGGTTCATCTCGTTCTGCACGCACGAGATCGATTCGACGCCGCCCGCGACATACACGTCGCCCTCGCCCGCGATGATCCGCTGTGCGGCGAGCGCGATGGTCTGCAGCCCGGACGAGCAGAAACGGTTCACCGTCATCCCCGGCACGCTCACCGGCAGCCCGGCGCGCAGCGCGATCTGCCGCGCGATGTTCGCGCCGGTCGCGCCTTCGGGGTTCGCGCAGCCCATGATCACATCCTCGATGCGCGCGGGGTCCAGCTTCGCGCGTTCGAGCGCGGCCGCAACCACGTGGCCCCCGAGCGTCGCGCCGTGCGTCATGTTGAATGCGCCACGCCACGATTTCGCGAGCGGCGTGCGTGCGGTCGATACGATTACGGCTTCGGTCATGCGAGTCTCCTTCGGTCCTGCATCATGTCCTGAATCGGATAGGAATGCGCTACGCCGTCGGGCGCGCGCCCGCGGACGTCACATGTGCGACGCCCGCCGCCTGCATCTGTTGCCATGCGTGCGCGAGCGACCCGTTCAGGTCGATCGCACGGCATGCGTCGTTGATCACGGCCGCCTCGAAGCCGGCCGCGCGCGCATCGAGCGCGGACCACGCGACGCAATAGTCGGTCGCGAGCCCGCAGCACCACACGCGCTTCGCGCCGAGCTCGCGCAGGTAGCCGGCGAGCCCCGTGCGCGTCGTGCGATCGGCTTCGACGAACGCGGAATAGCTGTCGACCTGCGCGTCGCCGCCCTTGCGGATCACGAGCCGCGCGTGCGGAATGTCGAGGTCGCGATGCAGCGCCGCGCCCTCGGTGTCCTGCACGCAGTGCACGGGCCACAGCACCTGTTCGCCGTACGGCAGCGCGAGCGTGGAAAACGGCTCGCGGCCGGGATGGTTCGCGGCGAACGACACGTGTTCGCGCGGGTGCCAGTCCTGCGTCAGCACGACCTGGTCGAAACGTTGCGCGAGCGCGTTGATCACCGGCACGACCGCGTCGCCGTCCGGCACCGCGAGTGCGCCGCCCGGCATGAAGTCGTACTGCACGTCGATCACGAGCAACACGTCGTCAGTGCGTTTCATTGCATTTCTCCTTAAGCCTGGCCGCGCGGTCACGCGGGCCGTCAGCCGTTGAACCCGCGCCCGGCGCTGGCGAGCTCGACGATCGACGGCGCGAGCTGCCACGCGTCGCCGTTCGGCGCGGCCGCATAGCGGCGGATCGCGCGCTCGACGTTGTAGAGGCCGACCATGTCCGCATACAGCATCGGGCCGCCCCGCCACAGCGGGAACCCGTAGCCGGTCAGGTAGACCATGTCGATGTCGGACGCCTTCGACGCGATCCTCTCCTCGAGGATCTTCGCGCCTTCGTTGACGAGCGCGAACACGAGCCGCTCGACGATCTCGTCGTCGCCGATCTTGCGCCGCTCGACGCCGCGCTCCTGCGAATACGCGACGACCATCTCGTCGACGAGCGCCGACGGCTTCGCCTTGCGCTCGCCCGGCACGTAGTCGTACCAGCCGCCGCCCGTCTTCTGGCCGAAACGGCCCTGCTCGCACAGGCGGTCGGCGATCTTCGAGTAGTGCAGATCGGGTTTCTCGACGTAGCGGCGCTTGCGGATCGCCCAGCCGATGTCGTTGCCGGCGAGGTCGCTCATCCGGAACGGGCCCATCGCGAAACCGAACTTCTCGATCGCGCGATCGACCTGCGCGGGCAGCGCGCCTTCCTCGAGCATGAAGAGCGCCTGGCGGATGTACTGCTCGATCATCCGGTTGCCGATGAAGCCGTCGCACACGCCCGACACCACCGCCGTCTTGCGGATCTTCTTCGCGACCGCCATCACGGTCGCGAGCACGTCCTTCGCGGTCTGCGCGCCGCGCACGACCTCGAGCAGCTTCATCACGTTGGCCGGGCTGAAGAAGTGCATGCCGACCACGTCCTGCGGACGCTTCGTGAACGCGGCGATCTTGTCGACATCGAGCGTCGACGTGTTCGACGCGAGGATCGCACCGGGCTTCGCCACCGCATCAAGCCGGCCGAACACCTGCTCCTTCACGCCGAGCTCCTCGAACACGGCCTCGACGATCAGGTCCGCGTCCTTCAGGTCGTCGTAGGACAGCGTCGGCGTGATCAGCGCCATGCGAGCGTCGAGCTTCTGCTGCGTGAGCTTGCCCTTCTTCACCTGCGCGTCGTAGTTCTTGCGGATCGTGGCGAGGCCGCGGTCGAGCGCGTCCTGCTTCGTCTCGAGCAGCGTGACGGGCAGGCCCGCGTTGACGAAGTTCATCGCGATCCCGCCGCCCATCGTACCCGCGCCGATCACGCCGACGCGGCGGATCTCGCGCACCGGCGTATCGGCCGGCACGTCGGGAATCTTGCTCGCCGCGCGCTCGCCGAAGAACGCGTGCCGCAGCGCACGGCTTTCCGGCGTCATCATCAGCGCGACGAAACCGTCGCGTTCGGCGACGCTGCCCTTGTCGAAGCCGTTCAGCACGCCGGCCTCGATCGCGTCGATGCACTTGTGCGGCGCGGGGAAATTCGGCGCGGCGGCCCGCGCGGAATTGCGCGCGAACTGGATGAAGCCCGCGGCATTGTCGTGGACGATCTTGCGATCGCGCACGCGCGGATGCGGCCCCTGCTGCGCGCCGGCCTTGCGCGCGAACGCGACGGCCGCATCGAGCAGGTCGCCGTCGGCCATCGCGTCGAACAGCCCGCTGTTCGCGAGCTGCTCCGACGGCACCGGCGCACCCGACACGATCATGTTCAGCGCGGTTTCGAGGCCCACCGCACGCGGCAGCCGCTGCGTGCCGCCCGCGCCCGGCAACAGGCCGAGCTTCACTTCGGGCAGCGCGACCTGCGCGCCGGGCGCCGCGACGCGATAGTGCGCGCCGAGCGCGAGCTCGAGACCGCCGCCCATCACGACGCTGTGCAGCGCCGCGACGACCGGCTTCGCGCTCGCCTCCACCGCGCGGATCACGGTGTGCAGCGTCGGCTCCTGCAGGGCCTTCGGGGTATTGAATTCGGTGATGTCGGCACCGCCCGAGAACGCGCGGCCCGCGCCGGTCAGCACGATCGCCGTGACCGACGGATCCTGCGCGGCGCGATCGAGCGCGTCCATGACGCCCTGGCGCGTCGACAGGCCGAGCCCGTTGACGGGCGGATTGTTGAGCGTGATGACGGCCACGCCGTCGCGAGTCGAGTAATCCACTGCCATCTGCCTGCCTCCATGCATCGCGCGCCGGGGTGGCTGCGCTTCATTGTGCGCGGTCGAACGGCCGCATGTCCGGATCGAACGGAGGCAGCATACAACGAAAAAGCACGGTCGTTCAATTTGAATTTGTTCCCGCTCCGGGGGCCGGATCGGGTGACCGCGCGGCGGGCCGTCGCCGGCCGCGGCTTACGGTGCGCAGCGCGCCGTCGGCAGCACGTAGTCGCGGAACGTCTCGCGCAGCTTCAGCTTCTGCAGCTTGCCGGTCGCGGTGTGCGGCAGCGATTCGACGAACACGACGTCGTCGGGCACCCACCACTTCGCGACCTTGCCTTCGTAGAACGCGAGCAGCGCGTCGCGGGTCAGGTTCGCCCCCTCGCGCGGCACCACGACGAGCAGCGGACGCTCGGTCCATTTCGGGTGCGCGCACGCGATACACGCGGCTTCGGCGACGCCCGGGTGCGCGATCGCGACGTTCTCGATGTCGATCGAGCTGATCCACTCGCCGCCGGACTTGATCACGTCCTTGCTGCGGTCGGTGATCTGCAGGAAGCCGTCTGGGTCGATCGTCGCGACGTCGCCCGTCGGGAACCAGCCGTCCGACAGCGGCGACGTATCGCCCTTGAAGTAGTGATCGATCACCCAGGGCCCGCGCACCTGCAGCTCGCCGAACGCGACGCCGTCCCACGGCAGTTCGCGGCCGTCGTCGCCGACGATCCGCATGTCGACACCGCAGATCACGCGCCCCTGCTTCTCCAGCAACCGGCGCTGCACGTCGAGCGGCCGCTGCGACTGCGCCCAGTTGAGCTTCGCCAGCGTGCCGAGCGGCGACAGCTCGGTCATTCCCCACGCGTGGATCACGCGCACGCCGTATTCGTCCTCGAACGTGCGCAGCATCGCGGGCGGGCACGCCGAACCGCCGATCACCGTGCGGTTCAGCGTCGAGAAGCGCACGCCGGCCTCGCGCATGTAGTTCAGCAGCCCGAGCCACACGGTCGGCACGCCCGCGGAGAACGTCACGCGTTCGGCCTCCATCAGTTCGTACAGCGACTTGCCGTCGAGGTCCTTGCCGGGAAGCACCAGCTTGCCGCCGGTGAGCGGCACCGCGTACGGCAGCCCCCACGCGTTCACATGGAACATCGGCACGACGGGCAACACCGCGTCCAGCGCCGACAGGTTCATCGCGTCGGGCAGCGCGGCGCCGTAGGCGTGCAGCACCGTCGAGCGATGTGAATACAGCACGCCCTTCGGATTGCCGGTCGTGCCCGACGTGTAGCACAGGCCGGACGCCTGCAGTTCGTCGAGGCGCGGCCAGTCGTAGCGGCCGTCCTCGGCGTCGACGAGCGTTTCGTAGCACAGGTACGGCGTCGCGCCGGACGGCAGGTGCGCGGCATCCGTCATCGCGATCCAGCCCTTCACGTGCGGGCACTGCGGCGCGATCGCGTCGACGAGCGGCGCGAAATTGATGTCGAAGAAGACGTAGCGGTCTTCCGCGTGGTTGACGATGTAGGCGATCTGCTCGGGAAAGAGCCGCGGGTTGATCGTGTGGCACACGGCGCCCATCCCGCCGATTCCGTAGTACGCCTCCAGATGCCGGTAGCCGTTCCAGGCCAGCGTGCCGACACGATCGCCAGCTTCGACGCCGAGCCGTGCGAGCGCCTGCGCGAGGCGCTTCGCGCGCTGCTCGCAGTCGCGGTACGTGTAGCGATGCAGGTCGCCTTCCACGCGCCGCGACACGATCTCCGTGTCGCCCGCATAACGCGCGGCATGCGCGATCAGCGACGACACCAGCAACGGCATGTCCATCATCTGGCCCAGCAACGGCTTACCCATCGTCTTGTTCTCCCGGAAGGACGCGAATCGGTGACCAGCCTCGAAGCGATGCGCCAGCCTGCAACCCGTCCACGGCCCGGACCGGCCTGGCGCAAGGCGCGCGGGCCGCCATGCGGGCGGCGCGGCGCCGCCTTACAATATCGGCTTACCCAGAGGCGCTCAACATGTCGTTTTCCCGAAGCGCAGCCGCTACGGCTGACACTCTCCCCGACCTCGCCGCCACGCTCGGCGCGCCGGCCGTCGGCGCGTTCGTCGCACTCGGCGACGCGTTTCATACGCGGCTGCCGGCAGCACCGCTGCCCGCGCCGTACGTCGTCGGCTTTTCCGACGAAGTCGCGCGCCTGCTCGGCCTGCCGGCGTCGCTCGCCGCCCAACCCGGATTCGCCGAGCTGTTCGCCGGCAACCCGACGCGCGACTGGCCCGCGAGCGCGATGCCGTACGCGTCGGTGTATTCCGGCCACCAGTTCGGCGTGTGGGCCGGCCAGCTCGGCGACGGCCGCGCGCTGACGATCGGCGAACTCGCCGGCACCGACGGCCGGCGCTACGAACTGCAGATCAAGGGCGGCGGCCGCACGCCGTATTCGCGGATGGGCGACGGCCGCGCGGTGCTGCGTTCGTCGATCCGCGAATTCCTGTGCTCGGAAGCGATGCATCACCTCGGCATTCCGACCACCCGCGCGCTCACGGTGATCGGCTCCGACCAGCCGGTGGTGCGCGAGGAGATCGAGACGTCGGCCGTCGTCACGCGCGTGTCGGAGAGCTTCGTGCGCTTCGGCCACTTCGAGCACTTCTTCTCGAACGATCGCCCGGACCTGCTGCGCCAGCTCGCCGATCACGTGATCGAGCGCTTCTATCCCGCATGCCGCGACGCCGACGATCCGTACCTCGCGCTGCTCGAAGCCGCGACGCTGCGCACGGCCGACCTCGTCGCGCAGTGGCAGGCGGTCGGCTTCTGTCACGGCGTGATGAACACCGACAACATGTCGATCCTCGGCGTGACGATCGACTACGGCCCGTTCGGCTTCGTCGACGCGTTCGACGCGAACCACATCTGCAACCACTCCGACACGAGCGGCCGCTACGCGTACCGGATGCAGCCGCGCATCGCGCACTGGAACTGCTACTGCCTCGCGCAGGCGCTGCTGCCGCTGATCGGGCTGCAGCACGGCATCGCCGACGACGATGCGCGCGCCGAGCGCGCGGTCGACGACGCGCAGGCCGTGCTCGCGAAGTTTCCGGAACGCTTCGGCCCGGCGCTCGAGCGCGCGATGCGCGCGAAGCTCGGCCTCGAGCTCGAACGCGAGAACGACGCCGAGCTCGCGAACAAGCTGCTCGAAACGATGCACGCGAGCCATGCGGACTTCACGCTGACGTTCCGCCGCCTCGCGCAGATCTCGAAGCACGACGCGAGCCGCGACGCGCCGGTGCGCGACCTGTTCATCGATCGCGACGCGTTCGATGCGTGGGCGAACCTCTACCGCGCGCGGCTGTCCGAGGAAACGCGCGACGACGCGGCCCGCGCGGCCGCGATGAATCGCGTGAACCCGAAATACGTGCTGCGCAACCATCTGGCCGAAGTCGCGATCCGGCGCGCGAAGGAAAAGGATTTTTCCGAAGTCGAACGACTCGCGCAGGTGCTGCGCCGCCCGTTCGACGAACAACCGGAACATGAAGCGTATGCGGCATTGCCGCCCGACTGGGCCGGGTCGCTCGAAGTGAGCTGCTCGTCGTGACCCGACCGACCCGACCGACCGATCAGGAGAACTCCCCCATGTCACACGATTCCGACGACAAGACCTTCCCGTACCAGAAGGACGACGCCGAACTGCGCCGCCGGCTCACGCCGATGCAGTACGAGGTCACGCAGCATGCGGCAACCGAGCGCGCGTTCACCGGCGAATACACCGACACCGAGGACGCCGGCATCTACAAGTGCGTCGTCTGCAGCACGCCGCTGTTCGAATCCGGCGCCAAGTTCCATTCGGGCTGCGGCTGGCCCAGCTACTTCAAGCCGCTCAACGGCGAGGTGATCGACGAGAAGATCGACCGCTCGCACGGAATGGTGCGCGTCGAGGTCCGCTGCAACCATTGCGGCGCGCATCTCGGCCACGTGTTCGAGGACGGCCCGCGCGACAAGACCGGTTTGCGGTACTGCATCAATTCGGCTGCGTTAAACTTCGAGTCCCGACCCGAAAACGAATGAGCGGCACCGGACGGATCGGTCGGACAGCCTTGCCGGCTGCCCCGATCCCGGACGGTGGCGCCCGGCGGGTCCCCACAACGGTGAAAGGCCGCGCGATGCGGCCTTTCACGCAGCTGCGAGCGCCATGAAATTCCTGTTCGATCTGTTTCCGATCATCCTGTTTTTCGCCGCCTTCAAGGTCTGGGGCATCTTCACCGCCACCGCCGTCGCGATCGTCGCGACGCTGGCCCAGGTCGCGTGGGTCGCCTTCCGGCACCGGAAGGTCGACACGATGCTGTGGGTCAGTCTCGGCGTAATCGTCGTGTTCGGCGGCGCTACCCTCGTCCTGCATGACGAGAAATTCATTCAATGGAAACCGACTGTGCTGTACTGGCTGTTTGCGATCGGGCTGCTCGCCGCGCGCTATGCGTTCGGCAACAACCTGATCGAGAAGATGATGGGCAAGCAGCTGACGCTGCCGCACCCCGTGTGGGACAAGCTGAACGTCGCGTGGGCGCTGTTCTTCGCGGTGCTCGGCGTCGCGAACCTGTACGTGGTGCACAACTACACCGAATCGCAGTGGGTGAACTTCAAGCTGTTCGGCACGACGGGCGCGATGGTCGTGTTCATCATCCTGCAGAGCCTGTGGCTCACGAAGTACCTGAAGGACGAATGACATGACCGACGCTTTCCTCAACGCCTCGCCCGACGAACGCATCGCGCTGATCGAAGCGCGCCTCACCGCCGCGCTCGCGCCGCTGTCGCTCGCGGTGCGCGACGACAGCGCGCAGCACGCGGGCCACGCCGGCGCCGCTGCCGGCGGCCACTTCACGGTCACGATCGTGTCGGCCGCCTTCGCGGGCAAGCCGCGCGTCGCGCGCCACCGGCTGGTGTATGATGCGCTCGCTGATGCGATGCAGCGCGGCATTCACGCGCTCGCGATCGTGGCTTACACGCCCGAAGAATTCAACGAATCTTCAATCTAGTCTCAACAGGAATTCCCGATGATCCTGAAATCCCCCCGCCTGTGGGTCGCGGCGGCTGCTTTTGCAGCGGCACCGGCATTCGCCCAGAACATCGCCGTCGTCAACGGCACGCCGATTCCGAAGTCGCGCGCAGATGCGATGGTCGCGCAGCTCGTCCAGCAAGGCCAGACCGACAGCCCGCAACTGCAGCAGGCCGTGCGCCAGGAACTCGTGAACCGCGAAATCCTGATGCAGGAAGCGATCCGCGAAGGCATCCCGAACCGCCCGGACGTAAAGGCGCAGGTCGCCGTCGCGCAGCAGACGGTCGTGCTGCGCTCGATGATCGAGAGCTTCCTGAAGAAGAACCAGCCGACCGACGCGGAAGTGAAGGCGCGTTATGACGACCTCGTGAAGGGTGCCGGCGGCAACCGCGAGTATCACCTGCACCACATCCTCGTCGACAGCGAGCAGCAGGCGAAGGACCTGATCGCGAAGATCAAGGGCGGCGCGAAGTTCGAGGACCTGGCGAAGCAATACTCGAAGGATCCGGGCTCGGGCAAGAACGGCGGCGACCTCGACTGGTCCGACCCGAAGGCGTACGTGCCGGAATTCGCGGCCGCGGCGCAGAAGCTGCAGAAAGGCCAGATGACCGACGCGCCGGTGAAGACGCAGTTCGGCTGGCACATCATCCGTGTCGACGACGTCCGCGACATCGCCCCGCCGCCGTTCGACCAGGTGAAGGCGCAGATCGCGCAGCAGCTCGTGCAGCAGAAGCTGCAGGCGTTCGAGGAAGGCCTGCGCCAGCAGGCGAAAATCCAGTAACGTCGGCGACGATCGCCCACGCGAAGGCCGCTCCCTGGAGCGGCCTTTTTCATGTGCGCTTGCGGTGCGTGCCAACGCGCAACCAACGCGTTGCCATCGTCGTTCGTGTCGCGATCGCCGGCCCGTGCCGGCACTCGCACTCGCGCCGATCCCGACGTCAGCGCCAGCGCATGCACATCGCGCTACGCCTTCGCCGGCGCTGCCGATCGCGCACGCGCCCGGTCGGTTGCGAACGTTCTCGCGAGCACGCCGAGTACCGGCTGTTCGATCAGCCGATACGCACCTGCTCCAACCACGGCGACGAGCGCGAGACCGCCAGCGACGATCCAGTCCGCACCGACCTGCTGCCCCACGCCGTGCTTGAGCGCCGTCGCGACGGCCGCCACGACGAAGTTGTGCGTCAGGTAGATCGAATACGACGCGTTGCCCAGCAACACCAGCGCGCTGTCCGCGACCGGCCGCACGTGGTCGATCAGCACCGCGCCCAGCACCAGCAGGAACGCCGGACCGCCGTAGACGAGCGCACGCGGCGCATGACCGACGAACAGCTCCATCGGCGGATTGCCCACACCGTCCGCGCCGGCCAGTGCCGCGCCGAGCAGCCCGAGCACACCCGCGACGACCAGCATCCGGCCGACGGCCAGCATCGCGGCGGGCGTCCAGCGATCGCGCACGACCGCATACACCATCGCCGCGACGATGCCGAGCAGGAATTCGCCGATCAGTTGCGCGCCGGTCAGCATCGTGACCGACGTCGGCGCACCGAGCAGGTGGCAGGCCACGCCGACCGTCAGGAAGGCGGACGCGAGAAACGGCAGCAGCAGGCAGCGCAAGCCGAGCGCGATCGCAACGGCGAATGCGAAATAGAAGTAGATCTCGTAGCCGAGCGTCCAGCCCTGCTCCAGAAACGGCCGCCAGATACCGTCCGGATTCGCCGCCGGCCACAACAGGTACGAGCAGATCAGGTAATGGAGCGTCGCGTGATGACTCTTCAGCACGAGATGCACGCTCCACATCGCCACGAGCACGGTGGTCCACATCCAGTACAGCGGATAGATCCGCAGCACCCGCCGCTTCAGGAACCGGCCGGCCGCGGCCCACCCGGCCGCATCGCGGCGATGCGTATGCAAGATGATGAAGCCGCTGATCACGAAGAACAGGTCGACGCCCGCATTGCCGATCGCCGCGAAATTGCGCGTGTTGATCCATGCGGGCGCAGGGTGATAGAGCGGCATCGCGGCGGCGAAATGCCAGAACGCCACCAGCAGCGCCGCAACGGCCCGCAGGATCTGGATCGAGTGCAGTTGCGCGCGCGCCTCGCCTGCACGGCCGCTGTTGCAGTCCGAATTCATTTCGATGACTCCCGTTGACGCGGACACCGTAGCAAGGGCGGACGATCCGCTGCGTGTGCCGGATCACTGAAACGCGATTGGCCGGCGCGATTGCGCCGGTCGGCGGGCGGGACAGGAAAAATGGATGACGAAAACGGCGCTACGCAAAGAAAAAGCCGCGTCGAAGCGGCTTTTCAGTTCATTCGGTCGAGTCCGGCGAGATCGCACACGGCCGGCGCACCGAACCGTTACACCGGATGGAACACGTCGTGATAGCGGACGTCGCCCGATGGCCGCGGCGCGGCGTCGTCGAATGCCAATGCGAGGAAATGCTCGGGCGGCGCATCCGCGAACACGAGATCGCCGGACGGCACGAAACCGAAACGCGCGTAGTACCCGGGATCACCGAGCACGACGCAGCCGCGCGCGCCGAGCCGGCGCAACGCGTCGAGCCCCGCACGCACGAGCCCCGCGCCGATGCTCTGGCGCCGGCATTCGGGCAGTACCGCGAGCGGCGCGAGCCCGTACCACTGCTGGCTGCCTGCCGGCTCGCCGCCGATCGAGACCGGCGAGAACGCGACATGGCCGATCACCCGCTCGTCGCGCTCCGCGACGAGCGACACGCCGAGCGCGCCATCCGCGCGCAACGCGTCGACGATCCGCCGCTCGAACGCGCCGTGCTGCGGCGCGTCCGCGAACGCGGCCACGATCACGCGACCGATCGCCTCGACGTCGCTTGCGCGCTCATCGCGCAGCGTGACGATCTCGACCGGCGCGTGCGGATCGAACATCAGCCGATCCAGCGGCGTGCGTTGCGGAACACGCGCATCCACGGGCTCGCCTCGCCCCAGCCTTCCGGATGCCAGCTCATCGTGACCGTGCGGTGCACGCGCTCCATGTGCGGCATCAGCACCGAGAAGCGGCCGTCGGCCGTCGTGACCGACGTGATGCCGGCCGGCGACCCGTTCGGGTTGAACGGATAACGCTCGGTCGCTTCGCCGCGGTGGTCGACGTAGCGCATCGCGACCGCGACGCGGTCGATGTCGCCTTGCTGCGAGAAGTCCGCATAGCCTTCGCCGTGCGCGACCGCCACCGGAATCCGCGAGCCTTCCATCCCCGCGAAGAAGATCGACGGCGACTTCTCCACTTCGACGAACGAGAAGCGCGCCTCGAACTGCTCGGACTTGTTGCGCGTGAACTTCGGCCACGCTTCGGCACCCGGGATCATCGACGCGAGGCTCGAAAGCATCTGGCAGCCGTTGCAGATGCCGAGCGCGAACGTGTCGGGGCGCGCGAAGAAGGCCGAGAACATGTCGGCGAGATTCGCGTTGAAGCGGATCGTCTTCGCCCAGCCTTCGCCCGCGCCCAGCACGTCGCCGTACGAGAAGCCGCCGCATGCCACCGCGCCCGCGAAATCGGCGAGCGTCGCGCGGCCGGCCAGCAGGTCGCTCATGTGCACGTCGTGCGCATCGAAGCCCGCGCGGTCGAACGCGTATGCCGTTTCGAGGTGCGAATTCACGCCCTGCTCGCGCAGGATCGCGACGCGCGGGCGCGCGCCCGTCGCGATGAAGGGTGCTGCGATGTCGTCGGCCGGATCGAACGTGAGCACCGGCGAGATGCCCGGGTCGGCCGCATCGAGCAGCGCGTCGTATTCGGCGTCCGCGCAGGCGGGGTTGTCGCGCAGGCGCGCGATGCGCCAGCTCACTTCGCCCCATGCGCGATGGAGTTCCGCGCGCGGCGCGTCGAACACCTTCTTCGCGTCGCGGTACACCTCGATCACGTCGCGATCGTTGACCGTGCCGATCACGTGCGAGCACGCCGACAGGCCGAACTCGCGCAGCGCGCCGAGCACCGCGTCGCGATCGGCCGCGCGCACCTGCACGACGGCACCGAGTTCTTCCGAGAACAGCGCGCGCAGCGTGCGATCCTCGCGACGGCCGCTCGTCTGCTTCGCCCAGTCCTTCGCGTCGCCGTAGTCGGATTCGTGATTCGGGTCGAGCGTCAGCATGTCGACGTTCAGCGACACGCCCGCGTGACCCGCGAACGCCATTTCGCACACCGTCGCCCACAGGCCGCCGTCCGAGCGGTCGTGGTACGCGAGCAGCTTGCCTTGCGCGTTGAGCGACTGGATCGCGTTGAAGAAGCGCTTCAGGTCTTCCGGATCGTCGACGTCCGGCGTCGCGTCACCGACCTGCTGCGTGACCTGCGCGAAGATGCTGCCGCCCATGCGGTTCTTGCCGCGGCCGAGATCGATCGCGATCAGCACGCTGTCGCCTGCGTCGGCGATGCGGCGCAGTTGCGGCGTCAGGTGACGGCGCACGTCTTCGACCGGCGCGAACGCGGAGATGATCAGCGACACCGGCGACACGACTTCCTTCGCGACGCCCTGCTCGTCCCACTTGGTCTTCATCGACAGCGAGTCCTTGCCGACCGGAATGCCGATCCCGAGCGCCGGGCACAGCTCCATGCCGATCGCCTTGACCGTGTCGAACAGCGCGGCGTCCTCGCCGGCCGTGCCGCACGCGGCCATCCAGTTCGCCGACAGCTTCAGCTTGTCGAGCGACGCGATCGGCGCGCTCGCGATGTTCGTGATCGCCTCGCCGACCGCCATGCGGCCCGACGCCGGCGCGTCGATCACCGCGAGCGGCGTGCGCTCGGCCATCGTCATCGCCTCGCCCTTGAAGCCCGCGTAGTCGAGCGCGGTCACCGCGCAGTCGGCCACCGGCACCTGCCACGGGCCGACCATCTGGTCGCGCACCGACGTGCCGCCGACCGAACGGTCGCCGATCGTGATCAGGAACGACTTGCTGCCGACCGTCGGGTGCTTCAGCACGTCGACCGCGATTTCCGACAGCGCGACGCCCGTCACGTCGACCGGCGCGCGCTCGGTCGCGACACGCGTGACGTCGCGGTGCATGCGCGGCGGCTTGCCGAGCAGCACTTCCATCGGCATGTCGACCGGGTATTCTTCGGTGCCCTTCGCTTCGTCGTCGACGAGCTTCAGCTGGCGTTCGTCGGTCGCGACGCCGACCACCGCGAACGGGCAGCGCTCGCGTGCGCAGATCGCCTCGAAGCGCGGCAGATCAGCCGGCGCGATCGCCAGCACGTAGCGCTCCTGCGCCTCGTTCGACCAGATTTCGCGCGGCGACAGGCCCGATTCCTCGAGCGCGACCTTGCGCAGTTCGAAGCGTGCGCCCTTGCCCGCGCCGTCGACGATCTCGGGGAACGCGTTCGACAGGCCGCCCGCGCCGACGTCGTGGATGCTCAGGATCGGGTTTTCCGCGCCGAGCTGCCAGCAGCCGTTGATCACTTCCTGCGCGCGCCGCTCGATTTCCGGGTTGCCGCGCTGCACCGAGTCGAAGTCGAGTTCGGCCGTGTTCGCGCCGGTCGCCATCGAGCTCGCCGCGCCGCCGCCCATGCCGATCCGCATGCCGGGGCCGCCGATCTGGATCAGCAGCGAGCCGGCCGGCACGTCGTGCTTGTGCGTGTGCTGATCCGCGATGTTGCCGAGGCCGCCCGCGATCATGATCGGCTTGTGATAGCCGTGCACCTTCCCGCCGACGTTCTGCTCGTACACGCGGAAATAGCCGCCGAGGTTCGGCCGGCCGAATTCGTTGTTGAACGCGGCGCCGCCGAGCGGGCCGTCGATCATGATCTGCAGCGGCGACGCGATGCGGTCCGGACGGCCATACGGGCCGTGCTGCTCGTTCGGGTTGCGCTCGGCGACCGGCTGCGCCGCGTCGCGTGCGTTCTCCCACGCCTGGCGTGCGTCCGGCAGGTCGAGGTTCGACACCGTGAAGCCCGTGAGGCCGGCCTTCGGACGCGCACCGCGGCCCGTCGCGCCTTCGTCGCGGATCTCGCCGCCCGCGCCGGTCGCCGCGCCCGGGAACGGCGAGATCGCCGTCGGGTGGTTGTGCGTCTCGACCTTCATCAGCGTGTGCGTGAGCTCGGTGTGGCGCCCGTAGCGCTCGCCCGGCTCGCCGGCCGCGCCCGCGTTGCGCGGGAACCAGCGCTCGGCTTCGGCGCCGACCATGATCGACGAGTTGTCCGAATACGCGACGATCGTGCCTTGCGGGCTCAGCTTCTCGGTGTTGCGGATCATCGCGAACAGCGACATGTCCTGCGCTTCGCCGTCGATCGTCCAGTTCGCGTTGAAGATCTTGTGGCGGCAGTGCTCGCTGTTCGCCTGCGCGAACATCATCAGCTCGACGTCGGTCGGGTTGCGTTCGAGCTTGCGGAACGCGTCGACCAGGTAGTCGATCTCGTCGTCGGCGAGCGCGAGGCCCAGCTCGACGTTCGCGCGCTCGAGCGCGGCGCGGCCGACGCCCAGCACGTCGACGGTCGCGAGCGGCTTGGCCGGCAGCTCGTCGAACAGGTGCTTCGCGTCGTCGCGCGCGGCGACCACGCTTTCGGTCATCCGGTCATGCAGCGCGGCTGCCACCGCGGCGCGCGCGTCGTCGGACAGCGCCTTCTTGCCGCCGAGCAGGCCCGACTTCAGCGTGACCGTGAATTCGACGCCGCGCTCGATGCGGCGCACCTGCGTGAGGCCGCAGTGCTGCGCGATGTCGGTCGCCTTGCTCGCCCACGGCGAAACGGTGCCGAAGCGCGGCAGCACGACGAAGGTCTCGGTCGTGCCCTTCTCGGCCGCCGGCTCGAACGGCGCGCCGTAGTGCATCAGCGCGTCGATGCGCGCGCTGTCGTCGGCCGACAGCGGCTCGGCCGCATTGACGAAGTGCAGGAACTGGCCGCGTACCGCGACGATGTTGGCGTCGATTTGCCTGAGCGTGTCGAGCAGACGGGTTTGACGGAAATCGGAGAGGGCCGAAGCGCCGGGAAAACACGAGAAGTGAGCCATGGGCTGGACTGACGTCGATGAGTCGCGCGAGGTGGCGACGTGGGGCGAAAGGAAGGCCGTAATTATACCCGGAAGTCGGTCATCCCAGACCGGCTGATCGGCACCCTGATCGGCACCCATCACGCACCGCGACGGTGCACCGGCATCCACGGTGCCCGGCCGGCCGCCGGGCCGGCGTGCGCGGCCGCGGTGGCCTGTGACCGCAAGACGGCGGAATCGGATGGGGTTGCGTGGCACCGGTTCGCGTGATTTTGGCGCTATCATTCCCGGTTCACCGGGCCGGGGGCCCGTCAGCGAATTCTCACCGGGCGGCGTGCGCGCCGCCCGTCATCGAAGCAATCCATGGATGTCATCGTCATCGGCGGCGGAATCAGCGGCGTCGCCACCGCCTACCAGCTGCGCGCGGCCGGCCATCGCGTGTGCGTGGTCGAACGCCACGCGACCGTCGCGCAGGGCGCGACCTACGGCGACGGCGGCACGCTGCTGCCGAGCCCGCTCGACGTCTGGTTCGGCCCGACCTTCATGCGCCAGCGCCAGCCGCGCGACACCGGCATCGTCTACAAGCCGGGCTTCAACGGCGGCGTGCGCCGCTTCGTCAAGCAGCTCGCCGCGCTGCGCGAACCCGATGCATTCACCGCGCAGTATGCACGGCTGCGCCCGCTGATCGACGCGTCGCGCGAGTCGCTCGCCGACATCGAGGCGCGCTTCCAGCTCGAATTCGAGCAGAAAGCCGGGATCCTGCACGTCGTGCGCGACCCGCGCGACTGGGAAGCGCTGCAGCCGGCGCTCGACCTGCTGCGCGCGCTCGACCAGCCGTACCGCGTGCTCACCGCCGACGAATGCGCGGCGCTCGAGCCGTCGGTGCCGGCCGAGCCCGGCTTCGCCGGCGGCGTGCTGCTCGAGAGCGAGCGCACCGGAAACTGCCCGCTGTTCGCGAAACTGGTCAAGCAGACGCTCGACGAGCACGGCGTGCAGTTCCGCTTCGGCGCGGACGTCGCGGCGATCCGCGTCGACACCGGCCGCGCCGCGATCGAGCTCGCACCGGCCGGCGGCCGGCACGCGAAGAAGGCGCACGAGGTCGACGTGATGGCGGCCGACGCGATCGTGGTCGCTGCCGGCGCCGGCAGCCTGCCGCTGCTGGAGCGGCTCGGCTGGCGGCTGCCGCTGCACCCGGTCCGCGCGCATACGCTGACCGCGCCGGTCGCGTACGAAGAACATGCGCCGCACCTGAGCGTCGTCGATTCGATCAAGCGGATCTCGATCACGCGCACCCACCAGCGGCTGCGCATCGGCGGCGGCGCCGTGCTGCAAAGCCTCGCCGACACCGCGAAGCCGCTCCCCGAGCCGCTGTCCGAAGCCGCGCTCGCGCTGCTCGGCCAGGCCGTCCACGACTGGGTGCCGGGCGCCGCGAAGATTTCCGCCGCGCTGTCGTGGCAAGGCACGCAACTGCTGTCGCCGGACGGCCTGCCGGTCGTCGGTCCGACCCCGCATCCGCGCGTGTTCGTCAATTTCGGTCACGGCCCGGCCGGTTGGGGCCTCGCGTGCGGGTCTGCTAAAGTGGTGACGGACTGTCTGGCCGGCGACACGCAGCAGTGGCCCGCCGACACGCTCGCCGCGCTGAGCGCCGCGCGCTTCACGACCTGACCGCCGCGGGCCCGTCCCGGGGCGCTTCCTCCCGCCGCCATGACCCCGCGATGACGAATACCCGCCCGCTTCCCGATTCCGTCCCGCTCGCGCTGCTGCGCGTCGCCGACCTGCGCGCGGCCGAGGCCGCCGCGACCGCCGAACTGCCGCCGCACACGCTGATGGGCCGCGCGGGCGCCGCCGCCGCGCGCTGGCTGTCCGAACGGGTCGCCGGCGACGACCGCCCGGTCTGGTTCGCGGTCGGCCCCGGCAACAACGGCGGCGACGCGCTGGTGGCCGCCGCGCAGCTGCAGCAGCTCGGTGTCGCGACGCAGGCCTGGATGCCCGTGCCGGTCAAGCCGGACGATGCGCAATGGGCGCTCGGCCTCGCGCGCGCGGCCGGCGTGCCGCTGTCGACCGAACCGCCCGCCTCGCTCGACGATTACGCCTGGGTCGTCGACGGACTGTTCGGCATCGGCCTCGGTAGCGCGCTCGACGGTCCGTTCGCCCCCCAGGCCGCGCGCATCGCCGCGCATGCCCGAAGCGGCGGCCGCGTGCTCGCGCTCGACGTGCCGAGCGGACTGGACAGCGACACGGGCCGGATCGTCGGCGCGGGCGTCGCGGTCGCCGCGACCCACACGCTCACCTTCATCGGCGCGAAGCCGGGCCTTTACACCGGCGACGGCCGCGACCTCGCCGGCCAGATCGACATCGCGTCGCTCGACGTCGCCCCACCCGCCGCGCCGGCCATCGTGCTGAATGCACCGGCACGATTCGCCGCCGCATTGCCCGCCCGCGCGTTCGCGTCGCACAAGGGCACGTTCGGCAGCCTCGCGGTGCTCGGCGGCGACACGGGCATGTGCGGCGCGCCGATCCTCGCCGCGCGCGCCGCGCTGTTCGCGGGCGCCGGCAAGGTGCATGTCGGTTTTCTCGGCGCCGGCGCGCCGCCGTACGACCCGCCGTTTCCCGAACTGATGCTGCATCCCGCGGACGGCCTCGACCTCGACGCGATGTCCGCGATCGCAGCAGGCTGCGGCCTCGGCACGCGCGAGGCCGCAGCCACCCTCGTGCGCGACGTGCTCGCGCACGATGCCGTGACGCTGCTCGACGCCGACGCGCTGAACCTCGTCGCGACGCACGCCGACCTCGCGGCCGCCGTGGCCGCCCGCGGCACACGCGGCAATGCGTGCGTGCTGACACCGCATCCGCTCGAGGCAGCGCGGCTGCTCGGCAGCGACACGGCGTCGGTGCAGCACGATCGACTGGCCGCGGCCCAGGCGCTCGCCACGCGCTACGCGAGCATCGTCGTACTGAAGGGTTCGGGCACGGTGATCGCGGCGCCCGACGGCCGCCTGACGATCAACCCGACCGGCAATGCGGCACTCGCCACCGGCGGCACCGGCGACGTGCTCGGCGGCCTGATCGGCGCGTTGCTCGCGCAGCGCGTCGCGCCCTACGAGGCCGCACTCGCGGGCGTCTACCTGCACGGCCTCGCGGCCGATACGCTGACCGCGCACGGCACCGGGCCGGCCGGCCTCACCGCGGGCGAACTCGCGCCGATGGTGCGCACGCTGATCAATCGCCTTTTTTACCCGTCGCCGCGCGCCGACATGTAACGCCGCTATACTGAGTGCCCCCGCCGCACGGCGGGCCCGCTCGTCCGCCGGCCTTCCGATCCCGAGGCGCCGGCGCGGCATTCCTCCCGATTCACGCTTCACTCGAACCGCCATGACGCTGAATTCGCTCCCCGCCTGGACTGCCCTTCAATCCCACTTCGAACAAATCCGCCATGCACGGCTGCGCGACTGGTTCGCGCCGGAAAACGACCGCGCGCCGACCCGCGCCGAACGCTTCACGGTCCCGGGCGGCGGCCTTGCGGCCGACTTCTCGAAGAACCGCATCAACGACGACACGCTGCGCCTGCTCGTGCAGCTGGCCCGCGAAGCGGGCGTCGAAGCGCGCCGCGACGCGATGTTCGCCGGCGAGATCGTCAACCCGACCGAAGGCCGCGCCGCATTGCACACCGCACTGCGCGCGACGGACCCGCACGCGCCGTTCCATGCGCAGGTCAGCACCGAGCGCGCGAAGATGGCGAGCTTCGCGCGCGCCGTGCGCAGCGGCGCGTGGACCGGCTATACCGGCAAGCGCATCCGCCACGTGATCAACATCGGCATCGGCGGCTCGGATCTCGGGCCGAAGATGGTCGTGCACGCGCTGCACCATGTCGCGACGCCCGACATCTCGACGCACTTCGTGTCGAACGTCGATGGCGCCGATCTCGCGCGCGTGCTCGAACAGGTCGACCCGGAAGAAACGCTCGCGATCATCGTGTCGAAGACCTTCACGACGCTCGAGACGATGACGAACGCACGCTCGCTGCGCGACTGGTTCGTCGCGCGCGGCTGCCCCGAGGACGCGCTCGCGAAGCACTTCGTCGGCGTGTCGGCGAACCCGGCCGAAGTCGTGAAGTTCGGCATCGCCGCGGACAACGTGTTCGAAATGTGGGACTGGGTCGGCGGCCGCTATTCGCTGTGGTCGGCAGTCGGCCTGTCGATCATGATCGCGGTCGGGCCCGAGCAGTTCGACGAACTGCTCGCCGGCGCGAACGACATGGATCGCCATTTCCGTGAAGCGCCGCTCGAGCACAACCTGCCGGTGCTGCTCGGCCTGATCGGCATCTGGTATCGCAACTTCTTCGGCTCGCAGAGCTACCTCGTCGCGCCGTATTCGGAAGCGCTGCACTACCTGCCGTCGTATCTCCAGCAGCTCGAGATGGAAAGCAACGGCAAGTCCGCGCGTCTCGACGGCACGTTCGTCGATTACCCGACGTCGGCCGTCACGTGGGGCGAGCCGGGCACCAACGGCCAGCACGCGTTCTTCCAGATGCTGCACCAGGGCCCGACGATCGTGCCGATCGACTTCATCGCGGTGCTGACGCCCGAGCATCCGCTCGCGAGCCATCATCCGAAGCTGCTCGCGAACTGCTTCGCGCAAAGTGAAGCACTGATGCTCGGCCGCACGCTCGACGAAGCGCGCCAGGTCGCCGGCCCCGGCAAGGAAGCGCTCGCGCCGCACCTGACGTTCCCCGGCAACCGTCCGACGACGACGCTGCTGGTGGACGCGCTGACGCCGCGCACGCTCGGCGCGCTGATCGCGCTCTACGAGCACAAGGTGCTGGTGCAGGCGACGGTGTGGGACATCAATCCGTTCGACCAGTGGGGCGTGGAGCTCGGCAAGATTCTCGGCAAGGTCGTCGAAGCCGACCTGTCGGCCGAATCGGTCGATCCGGCGAAGCACGATTCGTCGACGACCGCGCTGATCGAGCGCGCGCGGGCAGCGCTCGAGCGCTGACGCGACGGCGTCGCACGCATGCCGGCCGCACCGGGCAATCCACCTGGCACCTGGCTCGGCCGGCAAAAATTCGGTCCCGCGCTATGCCGCGTGCGGCGCGACGATGCGTCCGGCGTCGATGGTGACCATCGTCGCGCAGCGCCGCGCGAGCTCGGGATCGTGCGTGACGAGCACGAGCGTCGCGCCGTGCGTGCGATTCAGCTCGAACATCAGGTCGATGACCGCGTGGCCCGTGGCCGCATCGAGGCTGCCGGTCGGTTCGTCGGCGAACAGGATCGCCGGATGCGTGACGAACGCGCGCGCGAGCGCGACGCGCTGCTGCTCGCCGCCCGACAGCAGTTTCGGATAATGCGCGGTACGCTCGCCGAGACCGACCTGCACGAGCAGCGCGCGGGCACGATCGGCCGCGTCGCGCGCACTGATGCCGCCCTGCAGTTCGAGCGGCAGCATCACGTTCTCGAGCGCCGTCAGGTGCGGCATCAACTGGAACGACTGGAACACGAACCCGACCGCGCCGTTGCGCAGCGCGGCACGCTCGTCCTCGTCGAGCTGGTCGAGCGCGCGGCCGAGCAGGCGAACCGTGCCGCTCGTCGCGCTGTCCAACCCGGCAAGCAGGCCGAGCAGCGTCGATTTGCCCGACCCCGATGCGCCGACGATCGCGAGGCTGCTGCCGGGCCGCACGGCGAGCGTGATGCCGTCGAGGATCGTCAGCTCGCCCGTTGCATCGGCAACCCGCTTGCACACGTCATGGACTTCGATGATCGGATCGGTAATCTTGAACATGGACACGACATTCCGCTGGAAAAGGCGCGCGGCACTCGCCGCACTGCTGGGGACCCTGGCCGCAACAACCATGCCCGCACGCGCCGCGACGGCGGCGGCCCCGACCTCGGGCCAGCCCGCGCTCGTCGTGCTCGGCGACAGCCTGTCGGCCGAATACGGGCTGCCGCGCGACACCGGCTGGGTTGCGCTGCTGCGGCAGCGGCTTGCGACCGAGCGAATCGATTATAGCGTCGCGAATGCAAGCGTCAGCGGCGACACCACGAGCGGCGGCCGCGCACGACTGCCCGCGGTGCTGCAACGGCTCAAACCGTCGATCGTGGTCGTCGAGCTCGGCTCGAACGATGCGCTGCGCGGCGTGCCGCTCGCGACGACCGAGCAGAACCTGCGCGACATCATCGCCGATGCGCGGCAGGCGCGCGCGAAGGTCGTGCTGGTCGGCATGTACGTGCCGCCCAACTACGGGCCCGACTACACGCAGAAGTTCCATGCGGTCTATACGCGCCTGTCGAAGGAACTCGGCGTACCGCTCGTGCCGTTCCTGCTGGCCGGCATCGAGAACAAGCCCGAGATGTTCCAGCCGGACCAGATGCATCCTGCGCAGCAGGCGCAGGGCATCCTGCTCGACAACGTCTGGCCGGCGTTGAAACCGCTGCTCGGCAAGCCGCGCGGCTGACCTCGCGACTCGCCACCACCGGAAAGCAAAAAGCCCCGCTCGAAGCGGGGCTTTCTGTTGCTGCATGCGAAACCGTGAACGGCGCTTCGCTTGGTTGGCGCCGGGTCGTGGCTTAGTTGCCGCCGTCCTGCGACTGGCTCTGCGTGGTGCCGTACACCTTCACCTTCGAGCGGTCGCGCAGCGCGGCGAGATATGCTTCACCTTCGCTTTGCGCTTCGACCTGCGCCATCTGCTGCTGCGCGGCCGCGAGCTGCTGCGGATCGACGGCCGTACCCGCGATCACCGTGTTCACGCGATAGATCGCATAGCCGTCCGCACCGAGGTCGACACCGACATACGCCGGCAGCGTCTTCGCATCGACCTTGTAGACGGCGCTCAGCGCGGCCGGCGTCAGGCCCTGCGACTGCGTGCGCGACACCTTCTGTGCGGCCGCGAAGCCGTCGGCCGACTTCGACTTCTGCAGCTCGGCCAGCTTCGCCGCACCGTCCTTCTTCGCGAGTTCCGCAGCCTGCTCGGCAACGACCTTCTGACGCACGACGTCCTTGATCGCGTCGAGCGCGGGCACGGCAGCCGGCTTGTAGTCGGTCACGCGCGCCGAGATCAGCGTGTTGTTGCCCACGTCGATCGCCTGCGTGTTGTTCTGGCTCTTCACCGAATCGTTCGCGAACACGGCAGCGAGGAACTTCGGATTGTTCAGCGGGCTCGTCGGCGGCAGTTGCGGATTCGGCGTCGGCGTGACGGTGGCCGTCTGGATCGTCAGCTTGTACTTGTCGGCGGCCGGCTGCAGCGTCTTCGCCTTTTCATACACGGTCGACGTGAAGCCTTCCGCGTTGTCCGTGAATGCCTTCGCTGCGTACTGCTGCTTCAGGTCGATTGCGATCTGGTCCTTCACGTCCGCGAACGGCTTGACCACCGACGGCTTCACTTCCGTCGCCTTCAGGATGTGGAAGCCGAGATCCGATTGCACGACACCGCTCACGTCGCCTTGCTTCAGCGCGAACGCCGCATCGTCGAACGCCTTGCCGCCCGCCGTCGAGCCGCGCGTGATGAAGCCGAGATCGCCGCCCTTCGCGGCCGACGGCGCATCCTGCGAGCTCTTCTGCGCGATCTGCGCGAACTGGTCCGGATGCGCCTTCACGTCCGCCAGCAACTGCTCGGCCTTCGCCTTCGCGGCTGCCTTGTCGGCCGCGCTCGCGCTGCTCGCCGCGGCGATGAAGATGTGGCTCACGCGCACCTGCGCTTCCGAGCGGAAGTGCGTCGGGTTGTCGTCATAGAACTTCTTGATGTCCGCCTCGGTCGGCTGCGCGCTCGCGGCAGCGGCGGCCGGCGAATAGACGAGATACTGGATCGTCGCGGTTTCCGGCGTCGCGAAGCTTTGCTTGTGCGCGTCGTAGTACGCGGCGAGCTGTGCGTCGGTCGGCTGCACCTTCGCCGCGTAGTCGCTCGTCTTCAGCACCAGCGCCTGCACTTCGCGCTGCTGCGCGGCCAGCTCCGACAGGCGTTGCGCCGGGCCCTTCGGCGTGAACGCGCTCGCGATGATGCTCGCCGGAATCTGCTGCAGCGCGAGGCTGTAACGCACGCGCTCCTGATACTGCTCGGGCGTCATCCCCTGGAACGAAAGCAGTTGCGCATAGCGTTCGACGTCGATCGAACCGTCGGGCTTCTTCAGCGACGCGATCATCGGGTCGCTCATCAGCGCATCGCGCACGGCGTTGTCGGATGCGGTCAGGTGCAGGCGTTGCGTCTCGTCGGCCAGCACGCGTTGCTGGATCAGGCCGTCGAGTACTTGCTTGCGATGTTCGGGCGTGTCGAACGCCTTGATGTCGAACTGCCCGCCGAGCGCCTGGCGCGCCTGGTCGACCTGCTGACGGAACGCGCCGTCGAATTCGACCCGCGTGATCTTGTGCCCGTTGATCGCCGCGACGTTCGCGCTGTCGTCGAAGAAGCCGCGGAAACCTTGGATCCCGACGAAACCCAGCCCCGGCAACACGATCAGGAGCAGGAGCGCCATCATCAGGCGCTGGTGATTACGGAAGAAATCGAGCATGCGTGACGGGAAAATTGGACAAAACGTCCGATATTACAACATACGGGGTGGCACGGGAGAAAAGCAGGTGCGCAACGCGCGGGCGCGATCGACGATGCAAATGAAAAAGCCCGCACGAGGCGGGCTTTCTCATTTTCTGGCGGAGCGGACGGGACTCGAACCCGCGACCCCCGGCGTGACAGGCCGGTATTCTAACCGACTGAACTACCGCTCCTTGGTCTGGCTGAATCGTGAAACTGGTGGGTGCTGAGGGGTTCGAACCCCCGACCTACGCCTTGTAAGGGCGCCGCTCTACCAGCTGAGCTAAGCACCCGTTTCCGATTCGTTCTGGCTGCGATCTGCGTTTCGGCATCAACAACCAGCGAGCCCGCAAGTTTAATTCATCCCCGATCATTTTGCCAAGCCCATGCGCAAAAAATTTTAACGCGCGGCGCTACACACGATCCCGACGCGCATAAAAAAACCCGCGGACTCGCCGCGGGTTTCGCGAACCACCGTCAGCGACGGCGTTCAGGTTCTCAGTGCTTCACGACTTCCGTCGAACCGGCATCCTTCGCCGCCTCGCCGACCGGTGCCGCAGCCTTCGCCTCTTCTTCCGGCGGCAGCGGGGTCGGCGTACGTTCGAGCGCGAGCTCGAGCACCTTGTCGATCCAGCGGACCGGCACGATCTCGATCGCGTTCTTCACGTTGTCCGGAATGTCCGCGAGATCCTTCACGTTCTCTTCCGGGATCAGCACGAGCTTGATGCCGCCGCGATGCGCAGCCAGCAGCTTTTCCTTCAGCCCGCCGATCGGCAGCACTTCGCCACGCAGCGTGATCTCGCCCGTCATCGCGACATCGGCACGCACGGGAATGCCCGTCAGCACCGACACCAGCGCGGTCGTCATCGCACCGCCGGCGGACGGACCGTCCTTCGGCGTCGCGCCTTCCGGCACGTGGATGTGGATGTCCTGCTTCTCGAACGCTTCGTCCTTGATGCCCAGACGCCGCGAACGCGAGCGCACGACCGAACGTGCGGCCTCGACCGACTCCTTCATCACGTCGCCGAGCGAACCCGTGCGAATCACGTTGCCCTTGCCCGGCATCACCGCGGCTTCGATCGTCAGCAGGTCGCCGCCGACTTCCGTCCACGCGAGGCCCGTCACCTGACCGACCTGGTTTTCCTTCGCCGCGAGGCCGAAGTCGTACTTGCGCACGCCGAGGAACGTATCGAGGTTCTCGCCGTCGACCTTGATCGCGCCCGATGCCTTCTTCAGCAGCAGCATCTTCACGACCTTGCGGCAGATCTTCGACACTTCCCGCTCGAGCGAACGCACACCGGCTTCGCGCGTGTAGTAGCGGATGATGTCGCGGATCGCCTGCTCGGTGACCTCGATCTCGCCGTCCTTCAGACCGTTGTTCTTCTTCTGCTTCGGCAGCAGGTAACGCTGCGCGATGCTGACCTTCTCGTCTTCCGTGTAGCCCGACAGACGAATCACTTCCATCCGGTCGAGCAGCGGCGGCGGGATGTTCAGCGAGTTCGACGTCGCGACGAACATCACGTCCGACAGGTCGAAGTCGACCTCGATGTAGTGGTCGGCGAACGTGTGGTTCTGTTCCGGATCGAGCACTTCGAGCAGCGCCGACGACGGATCGCCGCGGAAATCCATGCCCATCTTGTCGACTTCGTCGAGCAGGAAGAGCGGATTGCGCACGCCAACCTTCGCGAGGCTTTGCAGGATCTTGCCCGGCATCGAGCCGATGTACGTGCGGCGGTGACCGCGGATCTCGGCTTCGTCACGCACGCCGCCGAGCGCCATCCGGACGAACTTGCGGTTCGTCGCGCGAGCGATCGACTGGCCGAGCGAGGTCTTGCCGACGCCCGGAGGCCCGACGAGGCACAGGATCGGCGCCTTGACCTTGTCCACGCGCTGTTGCACCGCGAGGTACTCGAGAATGCGTTCCTTCACCTTCTCGAGGCCGAAGTGATCCTCGTCGAGCACCTGCTCGGCGTTCGACAGATCGTTGTTGACCTTGCTCTTCTTGCGCCACGGCAGGCCGATCAGCGTGTCGATGTAGTTGCGCACGACGGTCGCTTCCGCCGACATCGGCGACATCAGCTTCAGCTTCTTGAGCTCGGCGTCGGCCTTCTTCTTGGCTTCCTTCGGCATGCGCGCGGCGTTGATGCGCTTCTCGAGCTCCTCGAGATCCGCGCCCTCTTCGCCTTCGCCCAGTTCCTTCTGGATCGCCTTGACCTGTTCGTTCAGGTAGTACTCGCGCTGGCTCTTTTCCATCTGGCGCTTCACGCGCCCGCGGATGCGCTTCTCGACCTGCAGGATGTCGATCTCGGCTTCGAGCTGCGCGAGCAGGTGCTCGAGGCGCTCGATGACCGGGAACATCTCGAGGATGTGCTGCTTCTGGTCGAGCTTCAGCGGCAGACGCTCGGCGATCATGTCCGCGAGACGGCCGGCTTCATCGATGCCCGACAGCGACGTGAGAATCTCCGGCGGGATCTTCTTGTTCAGCTTCACGTACTGGTCGAACTGCGACACGATCGCGCGGCGCAGCGCTTCCGTTTCAGCGCTGTCGGCGTGATCGGGCTCGAGCGGCATCACTTCGCAGGAGAACTGCGTCTCCTGTTCTTCGATCGACAACGCCTTCGCGCGCTGCAGGCCCTCGACGAGCACCTTCACGGTGCCGTCCGGCAGCTTCAGCATCTGCAGGATGTTGGCGATACAGCCGACCTCGTACATGTCCTTTTCGGTCGGTTCGTCCTTGGCCGCGGTTTTCTGGGCGACGAGCATGATGTGCTTGCCACCTTCCATCGCTGCTTCGAGGGCCTTGATCGATTTCGGCCGGCCCACGAAGAGCGGAATGACCATGTGCGGGAAAACGACGACGTCCCGCAGCGGCAGCAGCGGGAGCGTGATGCGTTCCGGCGGGAGAAGTTGGGTGCCTGACATTTCATTTCCCCATGAGTGGAATCAATTGTTCGGTAATTGAGGCCGCCACAACGAATTGCAAGCCTTCAAGTGCGGGAAATATTCGGTAAGAAAGTAACCACCGCGTGTCGAGTCAGAGTTACCCACAAGATAAACGAAAAAAAGCCGCCCACGGTCTCATGAACGGCCTTTTTCGCAGAACATCGTCGGCAAGCCGGTCAGTTCGAACCCGCCACCTTCGGCGTGTCCTCATAGATCAGCAGGGGTTTGCCGTCGCCATCGATCACGTTCTCGTCGATGATGACCTTGCTGACCCCTTTCATCGCCGGCAGCTCGTACATCACGTCGAGCAATGCCTGTTCGATGATCGAACGCAAGCCGCGCGCGCCGGTCTTGCGGCGGATCGCCTTGCGGGCGACTGCCTGCAGCGCGCCCGGCCGGATTTCCAGCTCGACGCGCTCCATCGCGAACAGCTTGTGATACTGCTTGACGAGCGCGTTCTTCGGCTCGACCAGGATCTTCATCAGCGCGGCTTCATCGAGCTTGCCGAGCGTCGCGACCACCGGCAGGCGGCCGATCAATTCGGGGATCAGACCGAATTTGATCAGGTCTTCCGGCTCCGTTTCGCGCAGCACTTCGCCCGCGTCGCGTTCCTGCTTGCTCTTGACCGTCGCGCCGAAGCCGATGCCCGTCTTTTCGGTGCGATCGGTGATCACCTTCTCGAGGCCGTCGAACGCGCCGCCGCAGATGAACAGGATGTTGGTCGTATCGACCTGGATGAAATCCTGGTTCGGATGCTTGCGGCCGCCCTGCGGCGGCACCGACGCCATCGTGCCCTCGACGAGCTTCAGCAGCGCCTGCTGGACGCCCTCGCCCGACACGTCGCGCGTGATCGACGGGTTGTCCGACTTGCGGCTGATCTTGTCGATTTCGTCGATGTAGACGATCCCGCGCTGGGCCTTGTCGACCTCGTAGTTGCAGTTCTGCAACAGCTTCTGGATGATGTTCTCGACGTCCTCGCCGACGTAGCCGGCTTCGGTCAGCGTCGTCGCATCGGCGATCACGAACGGCACGTTCAGCAACCGCGCGAGCGTCTGCGCGAGCAGCGTCTTGCCGGAGCCCGTCGGGCCGATCAGCAGGATGTTGCTCTTCGACAGCTCGACGTCGTCCTTCTTGTCGAGATGCTTCAGGCGCTTGTAGTGGTTGTACACGGCCACCGCGAGGATCTTCTTCGCACGCTCCTGGCCGATCACGTACTGATCGAGGATGTCGCGAATTTCCTGCGGGCTCGGCAGATCCGACCGGGACAGGCTGGCCTCGACGCCGGCGGCAGCCGCCTCGTCGCGAATGATCTCGTTGCAGAGGTCGATGCACTCATCGCAGATGAATACCGACGGGCCCGCGATGAGTTTCTTCACCTCATGCTGGCTCTTCCCGCAAAACGAGCAATACAACAGCTTCTCGCTGTTCGAACCTTTTTTGTCCGCCATGAATGTAGAGCCTCCGGACAGGTAGATGACATGATACGCCGAATGCTCCGAACGCCGCGCCTAGGGCGCGACCGGAGTCGGCTGGATGCGCTTGCCGCAGATGCTCAGGGCACTCGGGACGTTGCAGGGGCGCCGCGCAAATCGGGGCGGCACCCCACTTAAGCTCACGGGCGCTTCAGCAGCACCTGATCGATCAGCCCGTATGCCTTCGCGTCCTCGCTCGACATGAAGTTATCACGGTCGGTGTCGCGCGCGATGCGTTCCACGTCCTGGCCCGTATGCTGCGCGAGCAGGTTGTTCAGCCGTTCCTTCAGGTAGAGGATCTCGCGTGCCTGGATCTCGATGTCGGACGCCTGGCCGCGTGCGCCGCCGAGCGGCTGGTGAATCATCACGCGCGAGTTCGGCAGCGCGAAGCGCTTGCCCTTCGCGCCCGACGCGAGCAGGAACGCGCCCATGCTGGCCGCGAGACCCATGCACAGCGTCGACACGTCCGGCTTGATGAACTGCATCGTGTCGTAGATCGCCATGCCGGCCGACACCGAGCCGCCCGGGCTGTTGATGTAGAGGCTGATGTCCTTGTCGGGATTCTCGCTCTCGAGGAACAGCAATTGCGCGACCACGAGGTTGGCTGTCTGGTCGTTCACTTCGCCGACCATGAACACCAGGCGCTCCTTCAGGAGACGCGAATAGATATCGTACGAACGCTCGCCGCGGCCGCTCGTTTCGACGACGATCGGCACCAGCCCCAGCGCTTGCGCCTCGAAACCCTGCGGCGCGTTCGAAGCAAGCATGTCCAGCAATTCAGCGCGAGTGATCATTCAATGAACCTTGTTCGAATGGAAAATTGAACGGAGGGAAGCCGCCCGCTCAATCGCCATATTAATGGCAACCGTGCGCTTGACGTAAAAACGGCGTGCGGGCCGTCGCTCCGACAGCCGGCACGCCGCTAGAGCAACACTTACGCTTGCGCCGATGCGCTCGCGAGTGCCTCGAAGCTCACTTCCTTGTCCGTCACCTTTGCCTTGCCCAGCACGAAGTCGACGACGTTGCTTTCAACGACGAACGCTTCCATCTCGGCGAGGCGCTGCTGGTTCGAATAATACCAGCGGACCACTTCCTTCGGGTCTTCGTAGCTCTTCGCGAACTCGTCGACTTCCGCGCGGATCTGTTCCGGCTTCGCTTCGAGGCCGTTCGACTTCACGAGCTCGGCCAGCACGAGGCCCAGCTTCACGCGACGCTCCGCCTGCTCGGCGAACATCTCGGCCGGGATCGGTGCGTCCTTCGCGTTCGGCACGCCGCGCTGCGCCAGATCCTGGCGAGCCATTTCGACGAGACGTTGCTGGTCTTGTTCGATCAGCGCCTTCGGCACGTCGAGTTCGGAAATCTTCAGCAGCGCGTCCATCACCTGGTTCTTGACGATGGCTTGCGTGCGACGCTTCGCTTCGCGCTCGAGGTTTTCCTTGATTTCGGCGCGCATCTTCGTCAGGTCGCCGTCTTCGATGCCGAGCGACTTCGCGAATTCGGCGTCGATTTCCGGCAGGTGCGGCCATTCGATCTTCTTCATCGTGACCGTGAATTGCGCCGTCTTGCCCGCCACGTCCTTGCCGTGGTAGTCGTCCGGGAACTTCAGCTCGAACGTGCGCTGTTCGCCGGCCTTCAGGCCGAGCGCCGCCGTTTCGAATTCCGGCAGCATGCGGCCTTCGCCGAGCACGAACGGGAAGTCTTCGGCCGTGCCGCCCTGGAACGCGACGTCGTCGATCTTGCCGACGAAGTCGACCGTCACGCGGTCGCCGTTCTTCGCTGCGGTGTCCTCACCGCCGTCGCCGTGCTCGCCGGCTTCGCCGCGAGCGTGGTAGTGCACGCGCTGCTTGCGCAGGATGTCCAGCGTGCGGTCGATTTCGGCGTCGCCGATCGACGTCGTCGAGCGCTCGACTTCAGCCGTCGCCAGATCGCCGATCTTCACTTCCGGGTAGACCTCGAACGTCGCGTCGAACGCGTACGCATCTTCAGCCTGTTCCTGCTTCGGCTCGAAGCTCGGCTGGCCGGCGACGCGCAGGTTTTCCGCGCGGCTGATCGTGAAGAATTCCTGGCCGATCTTGTCGCTCAGCACTTCCGCCTCGACCTGACCCGAGTATTGCTGGGCGACCATCTTCAGCGGCACCTTGCCCGGGCGGAAACCCGGCATGCGAACGTTCTTCGCGAGTTTCTGGATACGGGCGTCGATTTCCTTCTGCACGGTGTCCTTCGGCAGGGAAATCGTCACGCGGCGTTCAAGCTTGCCGAGGTTCTCAACAACGTTAGCCATGGCTTCAATCGTCCTAAAATTATTCGAGCGAATCGGGTTTTCCTTGCCGTGCCTGCCTGCGGCGTGAGGTGCGTCTCACGCACACGCCGCGCCGGAGCGCCACGCCATCCCTGCACGCGCCGGATGGCTAGCGCAAGCGGCTCGGAGCACGGCTTTGGCCGGAAGAATCGACTATTCTAGCAAACAATCTTCCTCATACCGCCAGATCGGCACGACAACCGTGCGCACCCGCGGTGCCGCCCGCTCCCGGGCGCGGCAACGCGCGCGGATCGCCGCTATGCCGAACGCCGTATCCACCGCGGGCCCGCCATCCTGTAAGCTCCGATTGAAGGTGCGCCGCGGCCGCGGCCGCCATTCTTCACACCAATCACGCCTTCCGGAGACACCATGCCGCAACACCCGTCCGCGCCTGTCGTCGTCATCGCGCCCGATTCGTTCAAAGGCTCGCTTTCCGCCGAGCAGGTCGCGGACGCGATCGCCACCGGCATCCGCCGCGCCCGGCCCGACGCGGTCGTGCGCTGCTGCCCGATGGCCGACGGCGGCGAAGGCACGCTCGACGCGATGCTGGCGGGCGGCGGCACGCGGCGCACGCTGCAGGTGGCCGGCGCGTCGCTCGCCGCACGCGATGCGGCGGTCGGCGTGATCGACGCGCGCACCGCGATCGTCGAGACGGCCGAGATCGTCGGCATTACCGATGCGGTCGGCATGAGCGTGCCGGTCGACGCGCGCAGCACGCGCGGCATGGGCGAAGCGATCCGCACGCTGCTCGACGAGGGCGTGCGCCGCTTCTTCGTCGCGCTCGGCGGCAGCAGCACCAACGACGCGGGCGCAGGGTTGCTCGCGGGCCTCGGCCTGCAATGCTTCGACGCGGCCGGCCAGCCGGTCGAACCCGTCCCGGCACGACTCGCCGACATCGCGCGGATCGACGCGGCGGGGCTCGATCCGCGCCTGCAGGACGCGGAATTCATCGGCATGTCCGACGTCGACAACCCGCTGACGGGCGCGCATGGCGCAACCGCGGTGTTCGGTCCGCAAAAGGGCGTGACGCCCGGGCAGGTCGCGACCCTCGACGCCGCGCTCGGCCATTTCGCCGACCTGCTCGAGACCGCGCTCGACCGGCGCTGCCGCGACCTGGCCGGTGCCGGCGCCGCGGGCGGCCTCGGCTTCGCGCTGCACATGCTCGGCGCGCAGTTCGAAGCCGGCGCGGAAGTCGTCGCGCGGCAGGTCGGGCTCGATGCGGCACTGGCCGGCGCCGACTGGCTGATCACCGGCGAAGGCCGCTCCGACGTGCAGACGCTGCACGGCAAGGCGCCGTTCATCGCGTGCCGCCATGCGCGGGTCGCGGGCGTGCCCGCGTCGCTGCTGTCGGGCGCGGTCGATCCGGCCGCGCTGCCGCGCCTGTCCGAACACTTTTCCGGCTGCTTCTCGCCGGCGCCCGGCCCGATCACGCTCGACGTCGCGATCCGCGACGCGGCGAACCTGCTCGCGAACGAAGCGGAACAGTTGACACGGCTGAAGTACGGCGCACACTGACCGTTGACCCGAGCGCGCGATACAGGAACAATCGGGCCCGCCCTTTTTCTTCAGGATTCGACATGAAAGGCCGACAAGCCGGGCTCGACCAGTTTCTGACCTATCGCCTCCATGCGCTCGCGAAGCGATCCGACCGCGGGATCGCCGACGTGTACCGGCACAAGCTGGACATCTCGCTGCCCGAGGCGCGCGTGATCGCCGCCGTCGGCGCCTTCGGTCCGTTTTCGATCATGGATCTCGCGCGCCACACCAATCTCGACAAGAGCCAGGCGAGCCGCGCTGCGGAAGCGCTGCTGCGCCAGGGGCTGCTCGAGCGCAGCGCGAGCGAGGAGGATGGCCGGATCGTGCTGATCGCGCTGACCACCGACGGCCGCGCGCTGCATCGCAAGATCATGCCGATCGTGCGCAAGTGGAATGAAGGCTTGCTCGCGTGCCTGTCCGACACCGAGCGCCAGACGTTCGAGCGGCTGCTCGACAAGGTGGTCGCGAACGCGATCGAACGCGACGACTGAACCGTTTGGCGGGCGTAGTCGGTGCCGCGTTTGTATCGCGAAGGTGCGGCATGGGCTGCAATCGCTGCGGCCGCGCACATGTTTCAGGCGCCTGCCGCTTTACCCGGATTTATTCGGATGAATCCCGCGGGCCGCCCGAGTCGCGCAAGCGTGGGCGGCGGACCGGGCGACCGCTCGCCGTTTCGTCATTCTTCCCTGCATGCCGGCCATCGCCGCCGCGCTCTCCCTCCGCTACAGCCCGCTGTTCGCCGCACGCTGACGCAGCAACCCCAGCACCGCGTCGCAATACGGCGTCGGCACGCCGAGCTTGCGCCCCAGCTCCGGAAACACACCGAGGATCGGCCCGATTTCCAGCGGCCGCCCGGCCTCGAAATCCTGCAGCATCGATGTCTTGAACGCGCCGAGCTTGCGCGTCACGGCAATCCGCTCCGGCCCGCTCATCCCCGCATCGAGGCCGAGCTGCGCGCCGATCGCGGCCGCCTCCTCCATCATCCGCAACGCGAGATCCCGCGTGAACGGATCGTCGAGCAGCTGCTCGGCCGTCGAACCCGTCAGCGCGCTCAACGGATTCATGTTCATGTTGCCCCACAGCTTCGCCCAGATCTCGGTGCGGATCGCCGGCGTCGACTCGACGTCGAAGCCGCCCGCGGCGAGCGCCGCCGCGAACCGCGCGGTCGGCGCGGCGAGCCGGTGATCGGGCGAGCCGAGGATCAGGCGGTTGCCGCGGCCGCGGCGCACGACCCCCGGCGCATCGGTGCTCGACGACAGGTGCACGACGCAGCCGACCGCCTGTGCGGGCGGCAACGCCGCCGAGACCGCACCCGCCGGGTCGATCGCGTCGAGCGGCACGCCGTCGAGCGGGCCCGCGAGCCCGTGCGTGAACCACCACGGCAGCCCGTTCATCGCGGCGACGATCACCGTGCCGGGCCCGACCAGCGGCGCGATGCGCGCGGCCAGCGCCGGCAGCGCCTGAGCCTTCAGCGCGATCACCACGTAGTCCTGCACGCCGAGCACGGCCGCGTCGTCGCTCGCGCGCACCGGGACCGACGACATGACGCCCGCCTCGTCGATCACGCGCACGCCGTGCGTGTCCAGTGCATCGAGCGTCGCACCGCGCGCGAATGCGCTCACCGTCATGCCGGCCCGCGACAGCGCGGCCGCGAGCAACCCGCCGATCGCGCCGACACCGACCACCGCCGCGCGCACCGACCCTGAATTCGTGTCGTTCATGATGGAAATCCGTCTACCGGGAGCTGACGAGCATAACGCTCAATGGTTGCGGATACAACCATTCGCGCCGGCACCCGCATGCCTGTGCCGGAACGAGCGATTCAGCGCGCCGCGCCACCCGCCTCCACCGGCTCGTCGTCGGTCGGGCCGCCCGTCGCGCCGAGCACGCCGGCGATCTGGCTCTTGTCGTGCATGCCGAGCTTGCGGTACGCGCAGCGCAGGTAGTGACGCACGGTCGTCGGCGAAATCGCCATCTGCTGCGCGACCTCCTTGTGCGAACGGCCGGCACCGTAATAGCGGATCGCCGCCAGCTCGCGCGGACTCAGCCGGTCGAGCAGCGAGCGCGGCCGCGCCTCGATCTGGAACAGTCCCGCGACGGGCACGCACCGGATGCGCAACGCATCGCCGATGAACGGCTGGCCCGACTGGCGCCGCACGTGCGCGACCAGCGGCTCCGGTACGCGCGGGCCCGTCCACGCCGGCCATTCGGTGCGCAGCACGTCGTCGAAGCCGTGATCGGCGTGATGCAGCACGCCGAAGTTGTCGCACAGCGCGCGCGCCGCCGGCGCCACCGCGTCGCCGCGCTCGCGCGTGAGCTGCGCCGCGCGATTGATCGTCAGCGCGGCCGCCAGATGCGGGATCACCTCCTCGAAGCGGCTCGCGTCGTCGTCGCTGAACGGACGGTTCAGGCCCTGGCGGTAGATCGACATGAACGTCGTCAGCCCGAAGCGGCGGTCGAGCGTACACACGCACATCAGTTGCGCCAGCCCGTACTTCACGCACCAGTCGCGAAACCGCGCGTCGAACCCGGGCTCGACGACCGACAGTCGCACCGCGCGACCGTGCGCGCCGAGCAGCGTGCGCTGCGCGAGCGGATCGCAGTCGCGCACGCGTTTCCAGTCGCTGAAGAACGCATGCGGCAGACGGTACAGGAAACTGTTGTGCATCACGGGGCCGGTCGGCACGTGCGTCGCGACGCCGGTCCACGCGGCGTCGAACGGGATGAGCCCCTGCAGCAGCGAAAAGAAGCGGCACTCGAATTCGCCGATGCCCGACTGCGCGGCGAGCGCGTACAGATCGAGCAGCATCAGGCCGAGTTCGCGCCGCGCCGCGTCGCCGCGCGTCACGCCGTCGAAATCGGCGCGGCGCGGCGGCAGCGGCGGCCAGGTGGATTCGTCGAGCACGATCGCGGCCGGCACGTCGCGCAACGCGTCGAGGTCCTGCCCGATATCCGTCGTGATCCTCACCTTCCGCTCCCCTGCCCGATCGGGCCGCTGATGCGCGCAACGCAGACCGGCCGATTATAGCGACCGGCATTTTTGGCGGGCGCCGCCGCCGGAGTACACGACAGCCCCATCCATTTGAACGGGACGCCGCCCGTTGCTGCCGCGCAGCACGCCGCGCCGCGGCGTCGCGGCGCGTCCATGCCGTGCACCGCGGGTTTTCCATACCGTTCATCTGCACGACTGTTCGCCGGTTTTCCCGCTGCGGACACTGCGTCGCGACAACACCAACGACAAACGATGCAGGACGGTATGGAGAACCCCACGTGATGACACCCCGCTTCATCCGCACGGCGACGGCCGCCGTTGCGCTCGCCGCGTGCAGCCTCGCCGCGCACGCGCAATCGACCCTCACGCTGTACGGCGCGCTCGACGCCGGCGTGCAGTACCTGACGCATGCCGACGGACGGCACGCGGCCGTGCAGTTGCAGAACTACGGCATCCTGCCGTCGCAGGTCGGGCTCAAGGGCAGCGAGGATCTCGGCGGCGGCTGGCGCGCGCTGTTCAAGCTCGAACAGGGTCTCAACCTCAACGACGGCACCGCGACCGTCCCCGGCTACGCGTTCTTCCGCGGCGCGTACGTCGGCATCGCGGGGCCCGTCGGCACCGTCACGCTCGGCCGGCAGTTCAGCGTGCTGTTCGACAAGACGCTGTTCTACGACCCGCTGTGGTACGCGTCGTACAGCGGCCAGGGCGTGCTCGTGCCGATGAACGCGAACTTCATCGACCACTCGATCAAGTACCAGTCGCCGGCGTTCGCCGGCTTCGATGTCGAGGCCCTTGCCGCGACGGCCGGCGTCGCGGGCAATACGCGCGCCGGGCGCGTGCTCGAACTCGGCGGCCAGTACACGAGCAACGGGCTGTCGGTCAGCGCCGTGCTGCATCAGGCGCACGGCGACGCGTCGGCGGCGGGCGACGCGTCCGCGCGCCGCCGCGAGCTCGGCACGCTCGCCGCGCGTTATGCGTTCGCGACGCTGCCGCTCACCGTCTACGCGGGCGTCGAACGCCTGACCGGCGACCTCGACGCAGCGCGCACGATCGTGTGGGGCGGCGCGCGCTACCTGACGTCCGGCGGAATCGGGCTGAACGCGGGCGTCTACCACACCGATTCGCATACGCCGGCGATCGGCCGCCCGACGCTGTTCATCGCGAGCACCACTTACGCGCTGTCGAAACGCACCGTCGCCTACCTGAACCTCGGTTATGCGCGCAACAGCGGCCAGAGTTCGCAGACCGTCTACGAATACGACCCGACGCCGCTCGCCGGCGCATCGCAGTTCGGCGCGATGGTCGGCATGTACCACCTGTTCTGATTCCGTCCAGCGAGATCCCGCCATGAAAACCCTTTGCTCCACCGATGCCGCACTGCCGTCCGACGGCCGCGCGTCACCGTTCGCGCGCTCGACGCTCCTCGCCCTCGTCGTGTTCGCGGCCATCACGCCGCTGCTGCTGCTCGTCGCGCCGGCCGTTGCCGGTCAGTTGGCGACACAGCTCGGGCTGTCCGCGTCGCAGATCGGCACCTACTTCTTCGTCGAACTCGGTGCGTTCAGCCTCGCGACCGTGCCGTCGTACCTGTGGCTCGGCCGCGTCGATGCGCGCCGCGTTGCCGCCTGCGCGATCGCGCTGTTCGGCGCGGGCAATCTCCTGACCGCGCTGTGGATGCCCGGCTTCGTCACGCTGCTCGCGCTGCGTGCCGTCACCGCGCTCGGCGGCGGCTCGCTGATGGTGCTCTGCATGACCAGTGCGGCCACGAGCGAGAACAGCGATCGCGTGTACGGCCTCTGGGTCGTCGGCCAGTTGATCGCCGGCGCGATCGGCCTGTTCGTGCTGCCGCACGTGTTCGCCGGGTTCGGGCTGCGCGCGCTGTACGTCGCGCTGGCCGTGCTCGCGCTGCTTGCCGCGCCGCTGTCGCGCGGCTTTCCGGCGACGCTAGGTGCGCGGCGCGCGTCGGCGCGGGCAGCGCGCGGCGCCGCGACGAATACGCCGCAGCGTTTCGTCGCGCTCGCGATCGGTGCGGTGCTGACCTTCTATCTCGCGATCGGCAGCGTGTGGACCTTCGCGAGCCGCGCGGCAGCGGAAGCCGGACTCGATCCGCAAGCGACCGGCAACGTGCTCGCGATCGCGAGCGTGATGGGGATTGCCGGCGCGGCGCTCGCATCCTGCGCGGGCGGCCGGCTTGCGCGGCGCACGATGCTGGCCGCCGGCTACGCGCTGCTCGCGGCGTCGCTCGTCGCACTCGCCGCGCTGCCGCATGCGCGCGGCTACAGCGCCGCGATCTTCGCGTTCAAGTTCGCGTGGACGTTCGTGCTGCCGTTCATTCTCGCGACCGTCGCGCAGATCGATACGTCCGGGCGCCTCGTCGCGACGCTCAATTTCGTGATCGGTGCGGGCCTCGCGGCCGGCCCGCTGCTCGCCGGGCTGTTGCTCGATGCCGGCGGCACGATGCACGCGCTGTTCGCGGCCGCCACTGCTGTCGCGATCGCGTCGTTCGCCGCGCTGCGCCATATCGATCGCCGCGCGCGGATTGCCGCGGCTGCCATCTCCTCCCAACCATGACAGGTCAAGCACATCCATGAATCGCACTGCCTTCTTCACCGACGAACGCACGTTCTGGCACACCGGCGGCACGCACGCGCTGTTCTTCCCGGTCGGCGGCTGGGTCCAGCCGCCATCGAGCGCCGGCTACGCGGAATCGCCCGATTCGAAGCGGCGCTTCCTGTCGCTCGTGCAGGCGTCGGGCCTCGCCGCTCACCTCGACCTGCGCGGTGCCGCGCCGGCCACCACGGGCGATCTGCTGCGGATTCATCCGGCGAGCTATCTCGACGCGTTCCGCGCGCTCAGCGATGCGAACGGCGGCGACCTCGGCGATCTCGCGCCGTTCGGCAAAGGGAGCTACGAGATCGCCGCGCTGTCCGCCGGCCTCGCGATCGCGGCGCTCGACTCGGTCGTCGGCGGGCATGCGGCCAACGCGTTCTCGCTGTCGCGCCCGCCCGGCCATCACTGCCTGCGCGATCGCCCGATGGGCTTCTGCCTGCTCGCGAACATCCCGATCGCGATCGAGGCCGCGCGCGCGAAGCATGCGATCGAGCGCGTCGCGGTGATCGACTGGGACGTGCATCACGGCAACGGCACGCAGTCGATCTACTACGACGATCCGGACACGCTGACGATCTCGCTGCACCAGGACCGCTGCTTTCCGCCCGGCTACAGCGGCGGCGACGAGCGCGGCGAAGGCGCGGGCGTCGGCGCGAACCTGAACGTGCCGCTGCTCGCGGGCAGCGGCGACGACGCGTATCGCCATGCGTTCGAGCGGATCGTGCTGCCGGCGCTGGAACGGTTCCGGCCGGAGCTGATCGTCGTCGCGAGCGGTCTCGATGCCAGCGCGGTCGACCCGCTCGCGCGCATGCAGTTGCATACCGACAGTTACCGGTACATGACGCGGGCGGTGAAGGAGGCGGCACGGCGCCACTGCGACGGACGGCTCGTGATCGTGCACGAAGGCGGCTATTCGGAGGCTTACGTGCCGTTCTGCGGACTCGCGATCGTCGAGGAACTGGCCGGCATCCGCACCGAGGTCGCCGATCCGATGCTCGACCTCGCGATTGCGCAGCAGCCGGGCGAGCGGTTCGTCACGTTCCAGCGCGAGCTGCTCGACGAACTGGCCGTGTCGTTCGGGTTGTAACGCGCGCTCACCAACGAGATGGGGCCGGCCCTTGCGCGATCGGTGCGGATGGGGTTTCCTGTGCTTTTACACCTGCCGGGCCCGGGCCCCTCTTCAGATGAAATCGTCTCCGCGCGAACCCGACACCAACGACAAAGCGCGCCGCCAGCCTTCGAAGCTCGCCCTGAATATCGCCGCGGTGCTGGTCGGCCTCGTCACGTTCGCGATCGGCGTGGCGTGGTTGATCTATAGCTGGATCGTCGATCGCGAAGCGCAGTATTTCGCGATTCCGCTGGTGTTTTCGGTGCCGGTGATCGTGGCGGTCGCGGTGCGGAGTTTCTGGGACTAGGTGCGCGCAGAACGACAAAGCGCCGCGGTCGGTCAACGCGCGGCGCCTTTCATCAAATGCGGTAGCAATATTGGCGGTTCGCTCCCGGCCGCTCACCAGCCCGCGTGCCGACACGGGTTGGGCACCGCACCCTGATATCCGCTGGCGAAACCCAGCGCGGAACCGAGCAGCGCCGTGCCGACCGATTTCAGGACGGTTTCGCCCGACAGCGACACCCCGCTCGAAATCAGCCGGCCCGAATAGGCCGAACACTCCGGGGAGGCTGCGCCGGTCTGCACGGGCCTGGCGCTCCACGCGACGTTGTCGGCGGCCGTCGTGGCAAATGCCGGTATGGCCAGCGCGAGCGTGAGTACGGCAATCGATGTGTGTGCGATGTTCTTCTTCATGGACGGTCCTCGGCAGGGAGCGCTGCGTACAGGAACTGTAATGAAGAGATGATACGCGCTACGCGACCCGAATTTCCGTGCGCTGGACAGGAGCCGTGTATCGGCGAAAATCGTCATCAACAAAAAAGCGCTGCCGGTCAGCCGACCGGCAGCGCTTTGTTGGAACGGTCCTGGGCGGAGCCCGTTCGACTTCGTGGTGCTGAGGCCTGATTCGAATTAACCGATATGAGCCTTTACTATCAAGCCGATGAGCTTTTGTCGCTAAATAGTGGCCCCCATAGTTGCCCCCAACACTCGATCCTGCAGCTGTTGAAGCTCCGTTCGTGTCCTTGGGAGCGCTCGACATTCGGCCGTCAAACTGTCCCTGGAGGCCTTCCGCCGAGCGTGCTGCCATCGTTTGAGTCTCGTTCATGTGGGGACAACGTTACCAGCAGGTCGTTCGAAGTTGATACGGCTAGCGATACCAAAAATCTTCCTCAACTTGACTGCTGTCGTCGGACCGCACCGCAAAATCAGCGTCTGCCTTGGTTGAAAAATCCCGAACGCCAGCGGTGTCGGGGCGATTGGGAGCGCGATATCGCCGCTGATACCGCCATGTCCGTTCGAACGAGCCTCTCGAGACAACAGCGGTCAACTCTAGCTTGAAGCCGTTTGTCCGATGGCAGAAAGCCGAAGTTTGTCCTCGGCACTTTCTCGCTCGCAGTCCCGGCAGTCTGCTGGTCTCGTGAGGAATCGGCGAGAATAGTACCGAGGTAAGCCGATGCCGCGAAACCCTGAAGTATCGGCATTGCCCTCATCCGCTTCCGAAATGGAAAAGATGCTCGTAACCTTGCTGCCGATAGAAAGGCGCTCACAAATTTCAATTATTGTGATTGATGTGAGCGGTCAACTACATTCGACTGCTAATCGGACGTAAAGCACGGTTGGTTATCATGCGCCTGCATACAATGTGCTCGGGCCCGCGGGCAATTCAAAATACTGACCGACAGAGGCACTCCGAGCACGGGCTCGATGGACGCAGCGCGCGGCGCCTTCTCCATGGCGTCGCGATCCCGCCACCTACATCTAGAACGTATGCCGAAGGCCCACCGTGGTGCCCACCGAAGTTCCGGGCACTTCATGCAGAGCGCCATTAATCGACAACCCCGTGTTCATCTGGCCGTGGTTATGGACCATCGCGACCTGTCCATAAATGGTTGTCGCTTTCGACAGGAAGTACTTCAACCCGGTTGCGGCCAGAATCGATCTATTTCCCGTATCGTTGCCGTCGCTCGTGAACCAGGCACCCGCGTCGACTTCGACCGCAGGCGTAATTGTGTAGCTCGCCCCTGCTCCGTACACCCGGTTATCAAACGACCCGCTCACTTTGTATAGCGCATAGGATCCCTTAACGGTCAAGTTACCGAAACTGTACGCGGCACCGATGGTACGTCCGGTAAACGGCACGGTGCTGGGAATCGGCGTGCCTGCCGTGCTGCCGGCGTTACCGCTGTAAAGTGCGGCCGTAACCAAAAATCCGCCTGACTGGTACTTCAAACTAGCTGAATATTGTCGTCCCGACTGAAAGTCGCCCGCCTTCCCGCCGAGCCCGAACATCGCGCTTCCCTGAAAGCCTGCAATCACCGGGCTGGTATAGGAAACGGCATTCTGATTGAACAGCCCGGTGACCAGCACGTTGTCGACGTAGAGAACTGCACCGCTGCCAAAGTAAGCGATATCACGCGGATCAGTCGAAATCAGCGACAGCACGAATGGCGAGTATTGCAAACCGGCCTTGACCGCTCCGAAATCACCGCTCAATCCGATCCAGGCCTGACGGCCGAACATGTTGCCGTTCGAATTACCGAAGCCGCCGTTCGAAATATCTATGCCGCTCTCGAGAACAAAGGTTGCCTTCAATCCTCCACCGAGATCTTCGACGCCTCTCATGCCGAATCGCGATGCCGACGCCGCTCCGTCGATCATTGCGAACTTGTGGCCGTCGTTCGCCCCAGTCTGAGTATTCAACGATTTGCTCGTGTAAAGCAGGGCCGCGTCGACTACGCCATATAGCGTGACACTGCTCTGCGCTCGTGCCATTCCAGACGTCACACCCAACAATCCTGCAACACAAAACGCGAATACTCCCTGACGCCATGCTGATTTCATTGTCTTCCTCCAAACTCCGATCATTATTTTCATTACTACCCATGCAGCCGCGCACCGATCTGTAACTCGAGTGCGGGCCCTACACTACCGTCACTGCTCGTTCTCCTGATGCACGGACAATGACGGGCTCGGCGCACCCTCGTCCGACAGAAATTGCCGGACCATCGATGCGATCTCCTGAGGTCGATTGACGATGAACAGATGACCATCATCGACGACGTTCAGCTTCGCTTTCCGAATCATCGTGGCAAGCACTTTGGCATTCACCATCGGAATGATTGGATCGTCGTTGCCCGCGATCACTAGCGTGGGTTGGCTCAGCATCGGCAACCACGGCAGGCTGCTCCAGCCCCAGGCCGCAAGCAGTTGATAGAGGTAGCCGCGGCCGCGGGGAGGACGCAAATGGCGGCCGTGTTCGCGCAACCGTTCAGGGTGATCGCGAAAGGCGCCACCATACAGATCGGCACCCACCCGTTCGAGAAATCTTGCGTCCGAGTAGCGGCGGGGATTCACCATCTTGCTGAGCACCGACAGTTTGCCCGGCACCATCAGCACGCCCGGAGACGTCGCCGCCAGTACCAGGCGCCGACACCGCCCCGGAAACTGGAAGGCAAACTGCTGCGCGAGCGCTCCCCCCCAAGAAATACCCATTACGTCGATCTGCCCGTCATAGCCAAGCTGCAGCATCATGCGGTTGATCAGCCGCGCCAGTCCCCAGAATCGGTAAGGCAGGGTCGGTGCGGGCGATCCACCGACGCCCGGCACGTCGAAGGCGATCGTCTCAATGCCCGTGAGTTCGGTGGTGAAGGGTTCCAGCAATTCCAGGTTTGCGCCGATGCCGTTGAAGATCAACAGCGGTGCGCCGTCGAGCGAACCCGTTCGGATGACGACTTTCAGGCTCTGGCCGTCCACCTCCAGCGTCCTGACCTCCGCCTCCCCGATCCGACACGCTTCGTCCGGAGACTCGGTGCCGCTGGAATGGCGATCGCTCATTCCTTCCCTCCTTGAGGCCGTCCGATATCGATCGGCAACAACGCGCGCCACTCCGCAAGGCTTGCCTCCGTCCGCGCACGCAGCGTGTCGAATGCAGCGGACTGCGACTGCAGCGCGATCTGGACAAGTTCACTGACATTGCCGAACGCGCGTTGAATCGTCTCGTTCGCGGCGGCAACCTTGTCTCGCTCCGCGCTCGTCTGCGCGGTCAGCACGTTGCGCAAATCCTCGAGAGATGTACGCAGAATCTCCGCCTGCTTTTGCGCGATCGACTGACCACCGCCTTGCAGCGTCTTCCCGATTTCCAGCATCGCTTCGAGATCCTTGCGCCTCGAACTCAGAATGGCATCGAGTTGGATGCCTGGGACGTTGTACTGCTTAACCAGCTTGACGATGTCGTCAAATAGTTGAGAAGCGTTATCCATGGTTCACCTCCGTGGCGGTCAAAAAAAGGCAATATCATCAGAATCGAGGATTTCACTAACCTTCAACTACGTAACGTCCAGGTGCAGTGTCGAGTTTGGGGTAGTTCGTGCTGCCGAGCTTTTCCGTCGCCTCGCGCTTAGGCCCGGATCTGGCTTCCAGCCACTCGGCCCAATGGCCCCACCATGAACCCGCGTTGCTGGTTGCTCCGGCCAACCACTCATCCGCGGCCTCGGCCGAATGGCTCCCGGTAAGAAACTTCGCCTTCGCGTTTCCTGGCGGGTTGATGATGCTCTGGATGTGTCCGCTTGAGCTCAATACGAATTCATTCGCACCACCAAACGCCTTCGACGTATTGAACACGCCTTGCCACGGCGTGATATGGTCGGTGGTACCTGCGAGCAGATACTTGTCGCAGGTCACCTTCGACAGATCGATCGGCGTGCCGAGCACGGTCATCGCCGATGGCGTGGTGAGCAGGTTGTTCGCATAGATGTCGAGCAACCGGCCATGGAATGCGGCTGGCAATCGCGTCGTGTCGTTGTTCCAGTACAGGATGTCGAATACCGGCGGGGCATTGCCCATCAGGTAGTTGTTGACCCAGTAATTCCAGATCAGATCGTTTGGGCGCATCCACGCGAAAACGCGACCCATTTCCCTGCCCTCGAGCACACCTTTCGCGGCCGATCCTTTTTTTGCGAGCGCAATCGTATCGGCATCGATGAAATGCCCCAATTGCGATTCAGCACGGCTGTCGAGCACGGCCACCATCAGCGTCGCCGCGTTGACAAGCGGCTGATTCGATGCCGCGAGATGCCCCAGCAACGCCGAGATCGTCATGGCGCCGGAACACGCGCCATGAACATTGACGTCCTCGGCGCCGGAGATGTCACGTATCGCCGCAATTGCCTCGATCAGTGCCTTGACGTATGTATCGAAATCCCAATTCCGTTGGGTAGACTTGGGATTTCTCCAACTGACCATGAATACCTGGAAGCCGTGCTTCACGAGAAACTCGGCCACGCTCCTGCCCGGTGCCAAGTCATATACGTAGAACTTGTTGATCTGAGGTGGAACGAGCAAGTGCGGGCGCGCATGCACCGACTCGGTAGCCGGACTGTACTGAATCAGCTCCAGCACTTCGTTGCGGAACACGACGGCCCCCGGCGTCAGCGCAAGATTTTTACCGACCTTGAACGCACCGGTATCGACCTGGGCGGGCATCCCCCCATTGACCGCGACGTCCTTCAGCATATTCAGCACACCCGAGACGACGTTCGCGCCCCCCGTATCGATGAGTCGCTTGAGTGCGCCCGGGTTGCCGAGCAACGTATTGGTCGGCGCCGCCGCGCTGGTCAGCATCGATACGACAAACTGCGCTCGCTCCCGGGCGCTGCCGGACAGCCCCGAATGCTCGACCAGTTGACCGAGCGCACGAGACCACGCAAGGTGTCCCTGCAGTACCGCTCGATAGAGCGGATTCGACGTCCACGCGGGCTCTTGAAACCGTTTGTCCGACGCATCCGGCACGACGTCGGACTTGCCAATCAGGATGGCCGTCAGCTCACGGATGAGCGCTGCTTCCTGCTCAAGCAACAGCGACGGATTCCTGGCCGCGGCGATCGCGAGCTCACTCGCGCCAACCACTACATCCCGCCCACGCAGGCCGACAAAGGGATTCGGGCCCAGCACGCGATCGGCTGCTGCGGCGCCAAGATCATCATGGGAGTCGCGCGATTGAGGTGTCGCGCTGTCATCGTTCTTTCGAGTCGCCATGATTCGTTCGCTCCAGACTTACCTGAGCACCATCGTCAGCGCTTGCGCGACGAGGGCCGGTTTGGTTTCGCCTTCGACCTCGAATGCGTTCTCCGTGACCAGCAGCGTTCTGCCTGCGCCCTTGTCGTCAACCGACAGCAACGTGATGCAATTGCGTACACGTGCGCCGGCCGGCACGGGCGTCAAAAAACGAACCTTGTCGAGCCCGTAGTTGAGCGCCATGCTCACGCCGGCGGGCTTGATGAAGACCTCGAACGAAGTCGGCGCAATCAAGGACAACAGCAGATAACCGTGCGCGATGGTCGTGCCGACCGGGCTCTCGCGCCGGGCGCGGTTCTGGTCGATGTGAATCCACTGATGGTCGCCGGTACAGCGAGCAAACGCGTCGATACGCGCCTGGTCCACTTGTTCCCAGGCAGACACGCCAAGTTCCTTGCCTATCCATTGCTGAATGCCGTCGAGGCCCGCGCTTATGCCAGTCATATCGCTCTCGTCGCAAACTGATGCAGGTTAGTGAAATGGATTCGGCCGACGACGCATCATCGGGCGAAGCACCGCACGAACGGCACCACGGACGAGTCTCTCGAATCGAGCACTGTTGTCATTCTTCCGTCTCCAGTTTTACAGGCTGATTCACCGTCGTCGCCCATGACGAGACGAAGCGGTGAATGCCTTCTTTTGATTTCGCCATGTCAGGCACGCAGGCCGATCCTGGCGGGTACCGACTGGTCACGCGTTCGCGTACAAGCTGCGCAATGCTTTCTTATTGATTTTTCCGACGCTGGTCTTTTCCAACGATTCGACGAACAGAATCGATTGGGGAATCGCATATTTGGAAATCATCCCGCGTTCGACAAACTCGGCCAGATGTTCCTGAATCGCGCTCTTGTCCGCGACGCCGTCAGGCTTGAGCACGACCAGCGCCAGCGGCCGCTCTCCCCATTTCTCATCCTTGATGCCAACGACGGCAACTTCACTGACAGCCGGATGACGAGAAATCAGGCTCTCGACCTCGAGCGAAGACACCCATTCGCCACCCGTCTTGATCACGTCCTTGATGCGATCCGTGATTTGCAAATACCCGTCGCTGTCGACGACCCCGATGTCGTTGGTATGCAGATACCCGCCCTCCCAGAGCGTCTCGGACGCCTTCGCGTCGTCGAGATATCCTTGCGTCAGCCACGGAGCCCGCACGACGACTTCGCCAGGCGTCTTGCCGTCATGCGCTACATCGTGCATTTCGGTATCGACGATGCGCAGGTCGACCAGCGGGATCGGCAAGCCGGCCTTCGTCCGGATATCTACCGACTGCGATTCGTCATCGAGCATCGATGTCTTGACTTGCGCCAAGGTCAGCACCGGACAGGTCTCCGACATGCCGTAGCCCGCGAAAATGTCGATGCCGCGCGCCAGCGCGAGTTGGGCGAGCCCCGTTGGCAACGCCGAGCCTCCGATGATCACTTTCCACCCGCTCAGGTCGATATCCTTTCCGGCGGGATGGGTCAGCAACATTTGCATGACGGTCGGCACACAGTGTGAAAAACTGACCTTCTCGCGTCGAATCAACTCCAGCAGCGTCTCCGGCAAATAGCGCCCGGGATACACCTGCTTGATTCCGAGAACGGTCGCGATGTATGGCATACCCCACGCATGGACATGAAACATCGGCGTGATCGGCATGTAGACATCGTCCCGATCGATGCGCCCCTGCCTCGGCGAGCTGGCGAGAGCAGCCATGGTCGCCAGCGTATGGAGGACGATCTGTCGATGCGAGAAATAGACACCCTTCGGCGCACCCGTCGTGCCCGTCGTGTAGAAGGTCGTCGCCCGCGTGTTCTCGTCGAAGTCGGCGAAATCGAACTCCGGTGACGCTTCTTCCAGCAGCGCTTCGTATTCGTTCACGAAATATGCGGGCACCTCGACCGTTCCGCTATCGTCAATCAGCACGAACCGATCGATGTGACGCAGTTCTCCGCGAATCTTGTCGAGCGCAGACAGAAACTCCGCATTGATCAGCAGAACGGACGCGCCAGAATGATTCAACGTGTATGCGATCTGATCCGGCGACAGCCTGACGTTGACCGTCATCAGCGTGGCACCCATCATCGGGATGGCGAAGTAGCACTCCAGATAGCGATGGCTGTCCCAGTCCATGACAGCAACCGTGTCTCCCGGTCTTACGCCCAATGCCTGCAAGTAGTTGGCCACTTGCCCGATACGGTGACGCAGCGTCCAATAGTTGTGCCGCACCTGTCCCCGGTAAACAATCTCCTGCTCCGGGCTAACCGCGAGGGGCGTATGTAACAGTTGCTTAATCAGCAGCGGATAGGCGTAGGCCGACGACGATTGGTCGATCAGCGAAGCGGTAGCTACCATTGATTCCTCGACGGACAGTTGGGAAACGCTTGACCTGACGAATCGCGCCCCACCAGCACGACGCAATGCGATGAACGCGTTGTCGAGCGGCGTGGACGTGAACCTGACTGAAAGACTACGGGCAGGTGGGAGGCGCGTGTGCCTGGCGAAGGGGGGGTTGGAAGCCGAACACCGGGGGGGAGGAAGGTAAGCGCCCCCCTCCCGTGGGAAAACCCTCACCGTCCTGACTACGGCACCTATTATCATGACAAGGTGAATTTCGCACCGATTGCAATGACGTCACCGACCGATTCTGACGAGTACATCTGGAATCTTTCGTTAATACAAACGAAGATGGCGCCACCGCGTCCGCCGCGGTGCCGGGTATCGCGCCGCACGCTGCTGAAAAAGCTGGCCGCGGCGTCCGAGCACACGGTCACTCTGATTACCGCACCGGCGGGATTCGGAAAAACGACGACATTGTCCGAATGGTGCGAGGTGCTACGCGCACGCCATCAACTCGTCGCGTGGCTCAGTCTGGACAACGAAGATGACGATCCCGATCAGTTCGGCGCCTACCTCGTCGCTTCGCTGAGCCAAGGTACGCGGGGGGTCGGGCAACAAGCCGAAAAATTGCTGCGCAAGGATCCGTTGACCCCGAGCAGAATCGTCATCTCTGTTCTGCTCAACGAAATCGCCATCTGCGGCAAACAGGTATTCCTGATCCTGGACGACTTCGACCGTCTCACATCCACCGCGGTATGCGCGGTCGTGCTACGACTATTGCGCTATGCGCCAGAGAATTTTCACGTCTTGCTCGGCGCGCGTGGAGAACCCAAGTTGGCACTTGCACAATTCCAGGCCCAGGACCAACTGCTGCGGATAGACGCTTCCGACCTACGCTTTTCAGCCGACGATGCGCAAACGTTCTTCGCGCATGCAGGCAACGCGATGCTCGACCGCTCCGCCGTCGAATTACTGCACGAAGCAACCGAGGGATGGATTGCAGGCTTGCAGCTCGCTGCACTGTCGCTGAAGGGGGAACCGGACACAATCAAGGTAGCGCGAGATCTCACCGGCAACCGATTCGGCATCGACGCCTATCTCGACGAAGCCGTCCTTACGCGCCTGCCGTCAGCCGTCTATCAATTTCTGCTTCGGACGTCGATTCTCGACCGCATGAATGCCGAATTGTGCGATGCGATCATCGGAGCCAACGCCCACAGTTGGGAAAAGCTCGATTGGCTGGAGCGGAACAATCTGTTTATCCGATCGCTCGACGACGAACGGCAATGGTTCAGGTATCACGCGCTGCTGTCCGACGCGCTCAGACGGCGAGCCGCCCGGCAGCTACCCGACGATCTGCCGAAACTTCATCATCGTGCCAGTCAGTGGTTCGCGAGCAAGCGCCAATGGCCGGACGCGGTACGTCATGCCCTGGCTGCCGGTGAGACGCAGCAGGCAGCGACCTGGGTCGAAGGCTGCGCGATGACGTTGATGGATCGTAGCGACATCAGCGCGTTACTGAGTTTGATCGGCAGGCTTCCACCTCAAGTGGTGCAGTCGAGAATACGATTGCAGCTTGCCAAAGCCTGGGCGCTGGCATTCCTGATGCGAGTCTCGGAAGCCGACGACGTGTTGCGGCCCGTGAAAGCCGACTTCTCGCACCGGGGCACTGACAGCGCGCAAATTGAAGATGAACGAAACTCGACGTTCCCCATCGAGCTGACTGCGGTAGACGCAGCGATTTCCGGATTTGGAGACGACAGCTGTCAGTCGCTCGAGTTCGGGGGACAAGTCGCAGCCTCGTCATTGCCGCTGTCGGCGTGGGTCAGGCGAATCGGGGAGACGGCACACATCTTCGGCCTGATCTACGCCGGTCGCTTCGACGAGGTTGAGCACATCAGGCTCGAAAGATCCGGAACCAGGATTGACGATCCCGAATGTCTCTACGCGAGCGTCTATCGTGAATGCATGTTCGGGCTGAACATGCTCGTGTGCGGCCGCCTGGCGGAGGCCAAAGCGCTGTTCTCCTCTGCCATCGCCTATGCGGAAGCAAACGTATTCCGCAACTCCGCGGCGGCAGCGGTGCCAGCCGGCTATCTGGCTGCTGTTTGCTACGAACAGAACGATTTGTCCCGCGCATGGCAGTTGATCGACGACCGGTCGACCATCGCGGCGGAAGCGTGTCCGCTCGGCTCACTGTCGAACTTCTGTCGTACCGCTGCCCGACTGTATGCGAGGAGCAATGATATTGCGTCTGCCTTGCTCTGCCTGACACAGGCGACCGAAATCGCCACCACCCGAAGCTGGCTGCGCTTACGTGCAGCGTGTGATGCCGACATCGTGCGGCTCTGTCTTCAGCGTGGCTGGATCGATCGAGCAAGAGAAACCGCCGATGCGCTCGATCCGCTCATGCCAGAGCAGATTCCGATGCCGATGGGCAGCTTCATCATCACGTGGGCAAGCTGGTGCGAGGTGAAGGCACGGCTCGACATTGCGACTGGTCAGCCGGGCCGAGCTGTCGAACGGCTCGACGCATTGAGAAACACGCTAGCCCAAGCCGGGATGAAGTACCACGAAGCCCGGATATCCCTACTGCGCGCGTTGGCGCTCCTGCAGGACAACACGTGTGACGCGGCATTCAAGGCACTGGAAGACGCACTGCGCTATGCGCAGGCAAACGATATGATCGGGAGCTTCGTCGACGAGGGCGAGCCGTTGCTGCACCTGCTCAGGAAATGGGCGCGTGATACGCCCGATCTTGCAGGTATTCAAAAAGCCTTTCTGGATCGACTGCTCGCCGCGTTCGAAGAACAGTGGATACCGACGACTGACGACCAATCGCGCACGGCCCGAGACCTGCTCAGTTCTCGCGAGATCGAAATCCTGGGCCATATCGCTCATGGTCTTTCCAATAAGGAAATCGGACGCGCATTGCGCGTTGCGCCAGAGACCATCAAGTGGCACTTGAAGAATATCTTCGAGAAACTCAATGTCAGCTCGCGATTCGAGGCTGTCCAGAGCGCACTGGGCGTCACCTTGGCCGATCGCGGTGAAGCGGCGGAATCCGATGAAACACCGTCCCGGCACCGAGCGACGTAGCGTCGGCAAGTCGGACTGCTGGATCCCCGCGCGATACGTCCGTGTCGAGGGCGTTTGGCCACGGCCGCCTTCGCTATTCTCCGTATAGACGCCCGGACGACTGATTGTCGTCGCACGCAAAGACAGCCCGCCTGGGGCCAATTAAAGCCAAAGCAACAGCTAACAACGACCACGTGTTTTCTGCTTCCCGGGATCACGGGAGGAATGACCGGAATCCTCGATCGCCTCTTCGAATACTGCTTTGAACCAATCGATGAAAGTGCGTAGCTTGTTTGGCATATGGCGACTCGGGTAATACACGATGCTCACCGGCTTCGCCTCCGCGAAGCTGCCTCGCATTATCTCCGTGAGCGAGCCATCGTCAAGATAGGAGCGGAGCGCAAAGCGGTAGCCCGAGATGATGCCCAGTCCTGCTAGCGCGCACGAAATGACCGCATCCGCGTCGTTCACCATGATCCGGCTCTTCATCACAATCGGCGCGGCCTTACCGCCGACATGGACCTCCCAGGGTTTCAGTCCAGTTCCGTCATCCCATGCGGCTGCCACGGTCATATGGTCTTTCAGTTCTGCGTGTTTACGAGGTTCACCGTGGCGAGCCAGATAGGCCGGCGACGCAACCATGATTCGATCGATCCACCCCACTCCCTTCGCGATCACGCTGTTCTCCCGTACGGTACCGATATGGATCGTGCAATCCACCGCGTCCTTTGCGAAATCGAAAGGGTTGTCGGAGATCGCCATCTCCACATCGAGTTTCGGAAACGCATCAAGCAGCGACGGCAGCGCGGGAATCAGCACACTCTTCGCAATCGCGGAGGAAAGTCCGACCTTGATCCGCCCCTCCGGCGCGCACCCGGCGTTTGCAGCCTCCGCGTTCATGTTGTCGATCTGTTCCAACACGCGAACGCAGGCATCGTAGTAGGCACGGCCCTCTTCAGTCGGACTGACGGTGCGCGTGCTTCGATTCAGAAGGCGCACGTTGGCCTGCTTCTCGAGATACTGAACGAGGCGCGATACGGTGGCTGGCGCGAGATGCAGATGTCTGGCCGCCGTGGTGAAGCTCAAACAGTCGACCACGCGAACAAAGGCCTTCATAGCCACCAGGCGGTCCATAACGTCTCCTTTTTACGATTGCATCGCCCGGTAAATCGACGGTACTTTCGTCACGTCATGGTCCCGTGCCACGCCTGCATGGCGTCTACAGCCGGGCCGCGCTTTTCGGCATCAGCCCGATGGTCGCGTTCAGCGCGATAAATTGAGGCAAGGCACAGTCGAAGCCTGTGACAGATTCACCGCCCTGGATTGTCCAGAGACACGCGCTTTCACGAATCTGGTACGCAACGTTTCAATCGCCTCGACACCCCCGGTAATCTGGCTCGCTAGTGCCGCGAGTGCACGCCGGTGGCCGACCACGAGCGCGTCGTAGCCGTCGTCAACCGGTTCCGCGACGCTCGTGCGGCAGGTCATCACGGCCTGCGTGGCGAGCGAGCGCACGCTCCACACCGCATCGACCGCCGCGCGCTTGCCCGGCCACGACTCGAAGCGCTGCACGTTCACGCTGATGCGGTACACGGGCACGCCGGGTGGAGTCGCGGAGTTCGCGACGTCGATCGTGCCGAGCCGCGCGGCAAGATCATCGGACAGCGCACGACGGATCTCGTCGGCGGGTGGGGATGCCCAGCGTTCCTGCTCGAGCACATCCACCTGCGCGGCGTTCTTCTGCACGACCAGTTGGTTCCTCGCAACCTGCTCGGGCACACCGACGGACGGCACCTCGATCAGGAACGGCGGGTTGGCGGGCGCGGAGTGCACGGGCGCCGCAGCGTCGACCGGGCTCAGCGTATAGAACCTCGCGGGGGGTGAGCTGCACGCGGCGAGCGCCAGCACGGCGAAGGCAGCCGCAGCGCCGCTCGAGAAACCGTTCACGCGTGTCGTCATTGTTGATCTCCTGGCTTGCCCTTGAGCAGCGATTCGGGGTGACGCTCGAGATAGTCGGCGAGCGCATTCAGCGATTGCAGCGTGTGCGTCAGCTCCTTCAGCGCGCCGCGCACGTCGGACTGCAGCGGCGAGTCCTGCTGCAGCGTCGCCTCGGCGGCCGTGAACGTCTGCTTCGCCGCCGACAATGTGTCGCGCGCCTGTGGCGCGACCTGCGTGTCGAGTTGCTTGAACAGCTTGTCGGCGTTCGACAGCGCGCTGTTCAGATTTGCACCGATCTGGTCGAACGGCACCTTGTCGAGCTTCTTCGCGATGTCGGCCACCTGAGACTGCAGCTCGTCGAGCGTGTTCGCCACGGTCGGCAGTTCGACAGTCTCGTGACTGACATCGAGCTTCACGGCCGGCGCCGTCGGGAAGAAATCGAGTGCGACGTAGAGCTGACTCGTCAACAGGTTTCCGGTGCGCAACTGGCCGCGCAGCCCGTGCTCGACGAGTCGCTGCAGGATCCGTCGACGTTCCGGTTCGCCCTTGCTGCGAATCGCGTCCCGGAAACTCTTGCCGAGCCGTTCCGGATACAGATTCATCGTCACCGGCATCTTGAAGCTCTTCGCCTTCGCGTCGTAGTCGATGCCGATGTTGGTCACTTCGCCGAGCACGATGCCGCGGAAGTCGACCGGCGCACCCACCGCGAGTCCGCGCAGCGACTGATTGAAGTTCATCACGACCGGCACGCGTTCACCGTCCGGGTCGCGCATCGCCTGCCCCTCGTCCGAGGCCAGCTGGAATACCGTGTCGTGCGCAGCCACTTCCCCAGGCGGTTGATCGGCCGGAGACTGGAACGCGATGCCGCCGAGAATCACAGTGGCGAGCGATTGCGTGTTCAGTTTCAGGCCGCTCGAATCGAGACGCAGATCGACGCCGCTCGCCTGCCACCAGCGCGAATTTTCATGAACGTACTGGTCGTACGGCGCGTTGACGAACACCGTGAACGTAACGCCCGTGCCGAGCTTGTCCAGCGAGAAGCCGACCACCTGCCCGACCTGCACGCGCCGGTAGTACACGGGCGAGCCGATATCGACCGAGCCAAGCGAATCGCCGCGCAGCGTGTACTGCGTACCGCGCTGGTCGCCCGTCACGGCAGGCGGTGTATCGAGGCCGCTGAACGCGCGCTCGCTATCCTGCGAACGGCCCGCGTCGACGCCGATGTATGCGCCCGACAGCAACGTGCCGAGGCCCGATACGCCGGTCGCGCCAATGCGCGGGCGCACGACCCAGAAGCGCGACCCCTTCACTGCGAAGTCTTCGGCTTCCTTCTTGAGCCGGACGTCTACCAGCACATGCGACAGATCCTTTGCAAGACGGATCGCGTCAACCGTGCCAACCTCGACATCCTTGTATTTCACCTGCGTCTTGCCGGGCTCGAGCCCTTCCGCATTGGCAAAGCTGATCGTGATTTCCGGACCTCGTTCGCGCACCGACTTGACGACGAGACCGATGCCGATCAGCGCCGCAATCAGCGGCACAAGCCACACCAGCGACGGCAGCCAACCGGCGCGCTTCGCGATCGCCGGATCGGCAATGGTCGGTGGTTGGCCGGCACCTGGATTGGAATCGCGTTGTGGGCCTTGCGGACTATTCATGGTGATTTCCAGAGATTTCAACGGGATCCCAGATCAGACGGGGATCGAACTGCAACGACGCGAGCATCGTCAGGATCACGACCGAGCCGAACGCCAGCGCGCCGGGACCGGCGGTGATGACGGCGAGCGACCGGAAGTGGACGAGCGCGACGGTAAGCGTCACGACGAAGATGTCGAGCATCGACCAGCGGCCGATGTGCTCGACGACCCGATAGAGCGTGGTGCGCTGCATCGGCCGCCAGGTGGAACGACACTGGGCGGTGATGACCAGGATCAGCAGTACGCAGAGCTTGAGCATCGGCACGAGAATGCTGGCGACGAACACGACCACCGCGAGCGGCCAGTCACCCGACACCCAGAAATAGACCACGCCACTCATGATCGTGTCCGACTGCGAGCCGACGATCGACGACGTACGCATCATCGGGAGCAGATTGGCGGGGATGTACAGGATCATTGCCGCAAGCAGAAACGCCCAGGTGCGTGCAAGACTATTCGGGAAGCGCTGGTGCAGCATGCTTCCACAGCGCGCACAATGGGCCGGCACCTCACGTCGATCAACGGCAAGCGTCTGAACCTGGCCGCAGACGTGGCAGCTCGCCATGCCCTCACGGCCAGCGGTCGTCGTCTTCATTGGATCGTCGCCTCGTCGCCGGCGTGGTTGTCGCCGCGCAGTTCGTCAGCCAGATCCCACAGTGCACGCGGATCGAACATCACGACGACGGTCAACATCAGCGTGAGCGCCGCGAACGCGAACAGCGCCGCTTCAGGCACCACCTGCGCAAGGCTCACCATCTTGACGATCGTGACGAGGATGCCGAGCATGAATACCTCGATCATCCCCCAAGGGCGCACCAATCCGATCGCGCGCAACACCGTGCCAAAACCACGCGGAATGCGGCCGGCGCGCAGCGGCAGCATCACGTACAGCAGCGCTGCCATCTCGGTGAGCGGAAACAGCAGCGTCGCGCAGAACACCATCACGGCGACGATGCCCATACCTTGATCCCACAGCGCCCGCACCGCACCCAACAGCGTCGTCTGCACGTGCATGCCGTTCACGTTCATTTCGAGGATCGGAAAACCCTGCGCGATCACGAACGTGATCAGCGCGGCCAGCGTGAGCGCGCAGACGCGGTCGAGCTTCGAAACACCGCCTCGGTAAAGCAGTTCATTGCAACGCGGACAGCGCGCTTGCGTGTTCCCGGCGAGCGGCAGCTTGCGCAGCAACGTGTCGCAGGTATGGCAAGCGATCAATGCAGTGCGGGACATGTGGCGACACTCGCTCTACAGGTTTCGGGCCATGGACCACGGATCGACGACGCACGCATCGGCGTCCGTTGGCATGGCGCAATCGGGGCGTAACCGTTCATGCCTCGATCTCGCAAATGATTCGCCGGAGAAATCGTCTGAGAAACATCCGTTCCTCCTCCGACAATCGCCCCAGCACGATCCGCTCGGCCTCCTCAACGACGGGCGGAACCCGCTCCGCGATCTCTCGCCCCTTCGACGTAAGCGACAGATTCAGCGTGCGGCGGTCCCGGCCATCCCGACGCCTCACGATCAGCCCGCGACGTTCCAGATCCTGGGCAAGTCGTGTGAGGCGGCTTGTTCCGCAGCCGAGCGACTTCGCAAGCTCCTGACATGACGTCGCGTCACTGCGCGCGAGATGGGCCAGCGCGTTGCCCTGCGAGAACTGAACCCCGAGCGCCGTCAGCATTCTGTCGTTCAGCACGTTCCGAATCGAGATCTGAACGGCCATCATCGTGCGAAAGCCGTCGACCTCACGCGGCACGTCACGAACGGGCGATCGTAGTGACTGTTCGAACATGAACGGCATTACCTCGGGTTGAGGACAACCGGCGCATCCGACCGGTAGCCACCACCGAGCGCTTTGGTCAACGCGATGTCCTGGCCGATCCGACGACCGTCGAGATCGAGCAGTGCGACCTGCTCCAGAAGCACGGCCTGCTTCGCTTCCTCCGCAGTCAAGCGGCTGCCCAGCCCGCTACGATAATGCGCATCGGCGCTGTCCTGCGCAAACGTCACGGCTTGGATCTTCTGCGTCTGCAGCTTCGCTTCAGCGTCGAGATCCTGCAGTTGGCTGCCTGTCGTGGCAACGTCGCGCACGGCGTTCAGGACCGACTGGTTGTATTGCAGGATCAGCAGGTTGCTCGCATGGCGCGCGTTGCCGAGATTCGCGTTGAGTCGGCCACCATCGAATACCGGCAGGTAAAGGCCGGGGACGAGATTGATCTGCTGGCTCGCATGCGTGAACAGGTCACCCAGATGCAGCGCGTTGACACCGAAAAATGCCTTGATGTCGAAGCTCGGATAGAACGCGGCCTTTGCCGCGTCGATCTTGTCGAACGACGCTTCGACATACCAGCGCATCGCCTGCAAATCCGGGCGCCGCGCCAGCAGTTCATACGACAGCGTCGACGGCAGCGACGACGGCGGCTGCGGCAACGGCACGGGCGTGATCTCCGGCAGATCCGTTGGCCCGGCACCGAGCAGCGCACGCAGCGCTTCACGCAACTGCACGATGCGCCCGCGAGCAGCCACCAGCTGCCGCTCCGTCGCCAGCTTCTGCGCGCGGGCGAGTTCCGCCTGCGTCTGCGGCTCGAGCCCACGGGCCGCGCGTGCGGCGTGTGCATCCATCGAGAACGCAGCCACGTCATGCAATTGTTCCAGCAGACCGATGAGACGATAGGTCGTCTGAATACCGTAGTAGAGCTGCGCGACGTCGGCGGATACCTCCAGCTCAATCGCCGACGTCTCGACCACCCGCGCGTTGTGCGTACCCAGCGCGGCCTCGACCTGCGCACGCTGCTTGCCCCAGATATCGATATCGAGGCTTGCACTCAGGCCAACGATGCCTTCCGTGTACCACGGCCCGGTCGCGCCCAGCAGCGGCTGATTGCCGGAATAGGCGCCCAAAAAGCCGTTGCTCGACACGCGCTCCCGATCGACCGACCCGAGCGCGCTCACCTGCAGATTGGTCCCCGCTTTCACGAGATCGACGTCGGATTTGGCCTGCGATACGCGGGTGCGCGCGATCGCCATCGTCGGCGAATCGGCCAGTGCCCGACCAACCAGCGCGTCGAGCTGCGGATCGCCGTAGCGCGTCCACCAGCGCGCCGACGGCCAGCCGTCCCGCGCCAGGTGGATGTCGTCAGCGATGCGGATCCGATCCGGATCGAGTGTCGTCGTGGGCTTGGTGTCGTGACGAATCAGCGCACATGCGGACAGCCCGCACAGCAGCACCGCGACGGCTATGCGGCGCAACGATGAACAGGAAGGTCGAATCAACGAATCGGTCATGCTTGGGAAGCTCGGGAAGTCAATACTGAAGCGACGGGTTCTGGCGCCCAGGCGGGCAGCCCTGCTATCTGGCCGGCGAGATCGCCGGCGCGGGTCAGCAGTCGGTCGTACGCCGTCTGCGACGCATCGCCCCGTCGGGCGGACAGATCCTCCGTGCAGCGATCCGAGAGAGCTGCAATCGATGCACGCGGTGGCGGGTCTATCGTCAACGGGTGCTCGACCAGCGCGTCTGCATAACTGTCCAGCGCACCGGCCAGTTCGGCCTGGAACGCTGCCGTCGCGACAGCAACCTCGGCCGGCAGATGCTGTGCATCCCGCTCCGCGCCGAACGCATCGGTCGCCAACAGGATTTCGCGCGTATGAGCCAGCAGGGTCTGCACCCGCAAGGTCAGGCCTTCGTGCTCGCCGTCCGCCATCTGCCAGCCCGGCTCGAGCGCGACACGTGCCGACATTGCCTCGCTGTCGCCCAGTTCCGCCCACAGCCCGACCGGCACCGGCCCGGTCGCATCCGAGCGAAGTTGCGTACCAATCCGGCGCAGCAGCTTCGCCGCCCGCTGACGCAGCGCCTCACCCTCGGCCTCTGGCCATAGAAACGCATGAGCTACCGCGGACACGACAACGCCGAGCAGGATGCCGATCATCCGGTCCCGGATTTCAGTGAGATTCGTGGTCGGGCCAAAGTGCTCGAGCACGGCCAGCGAGAACGTAAACATGATTTGCGTACCTGCGTAACTGATACGCTCCGAGCCCGCCGATACCCACGCGGCCATCGCGATCACCGGCAACGTCATCATCAGCAAGCCGACAATGCCGTCCAGATGCGGCATGACCCAGACGACCATCGCGAGCGCCAGCACGCTGCCGACCGCCGCGCCGCCGATCCGCAGCACGGCACGCTGCGCGGATGCGCCGAGGCTGGGTTGCGCGACGATCAGGCAGGTCAGCATCATCGTATGGATGCCTTGCCAGTCGGTCGCGACGTAGAAAACGTAGCTGCACATGGCCGCCATAAGCGTCTTCAATGCGAACTGCGCGTAAACCGGGTTGGTGACGGCATCCGGCACCAACATGCGCTCCTTCTCGGCCTTGGACTGTGCTTCAGGCGGGGCGGCCGACCGGTCCGAGAACATCAGCAACGCGTCGCGCATTTCTGCCAGCGCGCCCGGCAACCCTTCCGCCGCCAGTCCAACCAGCGCGTCCGGCGCAACAAAACGGGCGTCCGTCCCAGCTGCCTCGGTCAGGCGCCGGATGGCGTCGCGCAGCACCGGAAGCGCATCGGCCGCCGATCCCGTGGCAGAGCCCGGCAGATGGCCCGCCGCCGCGTACAGTCGCGACACCGTCGCCACGCGGGCGAGATGCAATGCCTGGCTCGAGCGATACACAGGGTCGCGCATCGTCGCAAAGCGGAGCAACTTCTGTAGCGTCAGCGCACCGACCTGAATGTCGCGTGCCGTTGGGCCACCCACCGTCGGTGCACGCTGTTCGAGCGCGGCCAGACGCGAGTCGACGGCATTGAGTTGCCCGCACAGGGCCGCTCGAAGCTGATGCACCGGTTCCGCCGGCAGGAACAGCGTATTGATGACGAGCGTCACTGCGATCGCATAGTTGACCGCGACCCATACCCACAGCACCGCGCGTACCAGCAGTTCAGCCTGATCGGTTCGATCGACGAAGGTCTGCGAGTAAATGACGATGATGGCGACGATGAAGAACACCACGCCGATCTTTGCCACCCGCATCATGTAGACGCTGAAGAAGAACAACGCACCCGCCAGCAGTATCCGCAACAGCGGATAGTCGTAGGTGAACTTGAACACCAGGATCGAACTGCCGACGGCAAGTGTCGAACCGACGACAAACAGGATGCCGATCAGGCGCGTCACCACGACGTTAGCCTGCGTCACGAAGAACACCACGATCAGCGACACCGCCAGCAACGGCACCTCCAGCGCCATCGACGCGACGATGACGATTGCGCTGGCAAGCACGCAGCGCAGCATCACGTTCATGCGCCCCGGGTACGGGCGAATCTCTCCGCCGACGAAGCCCGCGAAGCGCTGCAGACGGCTCGGCGAGAATTGCGCGGTGCTCATGCCGCGCTCACCGTGCCGTGTCGTGTGCAGCAGCGTCGCGCCTGAGCGTCGCGACCGCCGAGGTGCCGACCCGGAACAGGTTCGGATCCGGGTCACGCACCGCGATCTTGACCGGGAACCGCTGCGACACATGCACCCAGTTGATGCTGCGCGCCACGCGCGGCAACCCGTCCAGCACCACGCCGCCGTCGTCAGGCAGCACGCCGTAGCTGATCGAATCGATCGTACCGCCGAAGCGTTTGCCGGTGTCACTCGTCAGATAGACAGTGGCCGGCATTCCCGCGCGTATGCCCTTCAGATCGGTTTCACGAAAATTCGCGACAACGTACCAATGACGCGTGTCGATCAACGTAAAGACCGGCTTGAGCGCCGAAGCGAACTGGCCGACCGTCGTGCGCAAGGAAGCCACCCTTCCGTCGAACGGCGCACGAACTTCGGTGTACTCGAGATTCAATTCGGCGATCGCGATCTGTGCCTCGACTTCCGCACGCTGCGCGACCAGCGCATCCACACCGCTGACCGCTGCGGATGCCTGCTGCGCCTGCAGCATCGCCGCGTTCAGTTCCGCCTGCGCCGCGCGCTGCGCGGTTCGCGCCCGGTCGACGTCCTCCGCCGACGTGTAGCCCGGCGCGAGCAGCGGCTCCATCCGGTGCAGCGTATCGGCTGCCTGTGCAGCCTGCGCGCGCGAGCGTTCGACCGCCGCCTTGACGGAGTCTGCGTTGTACTGCTGCGCATTGACCGTGCGTTGCGTCAGCCCAATCTGCTTGTCGAGCGTAACCAGCCGTGCGCGCGCCTGGTTCAGCGCGTCCTGGTACGGCCGAGGATCGATCCGGAACAGCAGGTCGCCCTGCTTCACCGGCTGGTTGTCGCGTACCGGCATCTCGACGATCTTGCCGTTGACTTCCGGCACGACGTTGATCGTGTCCGCGTAGACGTATGCGTCATCGGTCGTCGGCGACTGGTCGAGACGCCACACGACAACGCCGAGCAACACCAGCGCGGCAATCACGATGAGCCATGCAGGCAGGGACTTTTTGCGCGATGCGCCGGAAGCGTCGGACATAACGGTACGCGAGATCAGTGGGGAAAGAAAAGCAGCCAGAACGCCATCGCGAGCGCTGCGGCGAGCGCGGGATAGCTGATCGCCAGCGGCGCGAGCAGCGCGCGCTTGCCGCGCTTGCCCAGCACGACGTGAACGATCGCCGTCCCCAATACACCGCCAACGATGCAGAACAGCCAGTCAGGAAAAGCCGCGCCGAATACGGCAACCGACGGCGCGGCTGCACATCCTTCGAGCAACAGGCTGGCCGCGATCGAAACGAAACTCAGGGCGGTAGACAGACGCATCGGCAAATTACTCAAGGCAACGAACGAAAGCGGCATGAGGACATGACGCAAGGATGATTCAGCGATCGAACCAACGCTGTGAAAAGCGGCTCGGGCGGACACACAACTACCAGTGCCGGACACCTATTTCGGCCTTTTGATCGAGAGTACTCATCTGGCCCAGCATGAGCAGTGCGCGATTCGGCTGTTGATAGTAATCGCGGTATTCGGTCGATGAAACTGTGAAACATCATATTGCGATTGTGGCCTTTCACAATACTGTGATTTCACACAAACCGATTTGTAGATAATCACAACACCTCGCTCATGATCAGTCTGCAAAACTCGTAACCCCCCTTCGCATAAGGCACGATCGGCCTTCACTGGCCCGTACCCCGTATCGTACAAATTTTGCAATCCAGATATTTACGTTGACTTTGCGTACTTCTATTGATTATAAGAACGTGAATTCAAACTTGAGACGGAGCGGTGATGGAGATATTCGACGCACTTCATCTCGCGCGGCTGCAGTTCGCGTTCACAGTCTCCGTCCACATCATCTTCCCCGCCATCAGCATCGGCATGGCCAGTTTTCTGGCCGTGCTCGAATGGCGCTGGCTCGTGACGCGCGATAACGCCTACAAGGCCATGTTCCTGTTCTGGTCGAAGATCTTCGCGATCGGCTTCGGCATGGGCGTGGTCTCGGGCGTCGTGATGGCCTACGAGTTCGGCACGAACTGGAGCGGGTTCTCCAGCGTCGCCGGCAACATCACCGGGCCGCTGCTCACGTATGAAGTGTTGACCGCGTTCTTCCTCGAAGCCGGCTTTCTCGGCGTGATGCTGTTCGGCTGGCAGCGCGTGAGCGAGCGAGCACACTTCTTCGCCACGCTCATGGTCGCGGCCGGCACGCTCGTGTCGACATTCTGGATCCTCGCCTCGAACAGCTTCATGCAGACGCCGCAAGGCTACGCGATCCGGAACGGTCGCATCGTTCCGGTCGACTGGCTCGCCGTCATCTTCAATCCGTCGTTTCCGTACCGCCTTGCCCACATGGCGATCGCCGCGTTCATCGTCGCGGGTTTCATCGTCGCTTCGTGCGGCGCATGGCATCTACTGAAGGGACGTCGCGACGAGCCCGTCAAGCGCAGCTTCTCGATGGCGCTCTGGCTACTGCTGATCCTGACGCCGGTACAAATCGTCGTCGGCGATGCGCACGGCCTCAATACGCGCAAGTACCAGCCCGCGAAGATCGCGGCAATCGAGGGGCTGTGGGAAACCGAGAAAGGCGGCACCGCGCTCAATCTCGTCGGCCTGCCCGACATGCAGGCCGAGGTCACGCGCTATGCGATCCAGGTGCCGCATCTCGGCAGCCTGATCCTCACGCACAGCTGGGATGGCGAGATTCGCGGCCTGAAGGAATTCCCTCCGCAGGACCGCCCGTATTCGCCAATCGTGTTCTGGACGTTCCGGATCATGGCCGGCCTCGGGATGCTGATGCTTCTGACCGCCCTGCTCGGCCTGCTGCTGAGGCCCGGCGGCCGGCTTTACGAAGCGCGCTGGTACCAGCGGTTCGTTCTGTGCATGGGACCGTCGGGCCTGGTCGCGTTGCTCGCCGGCTGGATCACGACCGAAGTCGGACGTCAGCCGTGGACGGTCTACGGCGTGCTGCGTACCGCGGATTCCGTGTCGCCCATCAGCGCGCAGCAGGCCGGCGTGTCGCTGCTGATCTTCGTCGTGGTCTATTTCCTGGTGTTCGGCGCGGGGGTCTATTACATGATGAAGCTGATGTTTCGTGGGCCAACGGCCAAAGCCGGGCTTGTCGAGGTTCGCCGGCATCCTGGTTTGCATAAAAGCGCCCTGTCCACACCGCTAGACACCACCGAAACGGAGTGACCCATGCAGATCGACCTTCCTGTCGTATGGGCCGCGATCATCGGGCTCGGCGTGTTTCTCTACGTGATGCTGGACGGCTTCGACCTCGGTATCGGCCTGCTGTTTCCGTTCTTCGAGGAGAAACGCGATCGCGACGTGATGCTCCATACGATCGCGCCGGTGTGGGATGGCAACGAGACATTCCTCGTGCTCGGCGGCGCCAGTCTGTACGGGGCGTTTCCCGTCGTATATTCGACGCTGCTTCCTGCCAACTACCTGCCGTTGATCCTGATGGTAGTCGGGCTGATCTTCCGCGGCGCAGCATTCGAACTACGAGCGAAAGCGGTCCGCACCCAACACCTGTGGGATCTCGCGTTCATCGGCGGCTCCGCGCTCGCGGCATTCTGCCAAGGGATCGTGCTCGGCTCGCTGCTTCAAGGCATCCGGATCGTGAACAACCAGTTCGCGGGCGGCCCGTTCGACTGGCTATCGCCGTTCAGCCTGCTCTGTGGAATCGGCGTGCTGGTCACGTACGCAACGCTTGGCTGCGGCTGGCTGATCCTCAAGGTCGAGGGAGAACTTCAGCGCAGGATGCGCTCGCTGATGAAGCCACTGACCGGCGTGCTACTCGGCGTGATGGGTGTAGTCAGCCTGTGGACCGTGATCGGTCTGCCCGCCGTCGCCCATCGCTGGTTCGGCAGCGGCAATCTCGTCTGGTTCATGCCGGTGCCGGTCCTCGTGCTCGCATGCGTCGCGGGAATCGTCCGAGCGCTACGGACCGAACGCGAAGCAACGCCGTTCCTGTTGACGCTCGGATTGGTCTTCCTCGGCTATACGGGATTCGTGATCAGCATCTGGCCGAACATCGTGCCGCCATCGCTGACGATCTGGGAAGCCTCGTCGAGCCATTCAAGCCAGTTGTTTGCACTCGTCGGCACCGTCGCAATCCTGCCGGTCATCCTCGTCTACAACGCGATGCAGTACCACGTGTTTCGCGGCAAAGTGCGCGAAACGGACGCAAAGCATTACTGATGTCGACTTTGGCTTGCCGTATGACTACCTGAACATTACCAACATGACCCACAGAACGGTTCCCCACTCGCGTCGTGACAACGACGAAGCCGTATCCGGCATCACGCGGCGTCAATGGCTGCAGGGCGCACTGGCGCTGACGGCGGCGGGCCTCACCGGCTCACTGGCGTTGCGGGCCCTGGCGGACGATCCCGGCACCGCGCCGCTCGACACGTTCATGACGCTCTCCGAAGCACTGACAGGCAAGAAGGGGCTGAGCCGCGTGACCGGCGAACGCTTCCTGCAAGCCTTGCAGAAGGGTTCACTCAGGACGGCCGACGGTCTGTCGCAACTCGCCGGTGCGCTCGCGTCCGGTTCATTGACTCCCGATCAGGAAGCGCTCGCGCTGAAGATTCTCGGAGCCTGGTACATCGGCATCGTCGACAACGTCGTGATTACCTACGAAGAAGCATTAATGTTCAGCGTCGTGTCCGATACGCTCGTGATCCCGTCATATTGCCCCAACAAACCCGGCTTCTGGGCCGACAAACCGATCGAGAGGCAAGCCTGATGGCCGATACCGATACGCAAAAAGCCGACGTCGTCGTCGTCGGATCGGGTGTCGCAGGCGCGATAGTTGCCCACCAGCTCGCGATGGCCGGGAAGTCCGTGATCCTGCTGGAAGCCGGCCCGCGCATGCCGCGCTGGGAAATCGTCGAGCGCTTTCGCAACCAGGTCGACAAGACCGATTTCATGGCGCCGTACCCGTCGAGCGCATGGGCGCCGCATCCGGAATACGGCCCGCCGAACGACTACCTGATCCTGAAGGGCGAGCACAAGTTCAACTCGCAGTACATCCGCGCGGTGGGCGGCACGACGTGGCACTGGGCTGCGTCGGCGTGGCGCTTCATCCCGAACGACTTCAAGATAAGGACTGTGTACGGCGTTGGCCGCGACTGGCCGATCCAGTACGACGACATCGAGCACTACTACCAGCGCGCCGAAGAGGAACTCGGCGTGTGGGGACCGGACCCCGAGGAGGATCTTTACTCGCCGCGCAAGCAGGCGTACCCGATGCCGCCGCTGCCGCTGTCGTTCAACGAGCAGACCATCAAGAGCGCGCTGAACGGCTATGACCCGAAGTTCCACGTGGTGACCGAGCCGGTTGCCCGTAACAGCCGCCCGTACGACGGCCGGCCGACCTGTTGCGGGAACAACAATTGCATGCCGATCTGCCCGATCGGTGCGATGTACAACGGTATCGTCCACGTAGAGAAGGCTGAGCAGGCCGGCGCGAAGCTGATCGACAGCGCGGTCGTCTACAAGCTCGAGACCGGGCCGGACAAGCGCATCGTCGCCGCGATCTACAAGGACAAGACCGGCGCCGACCATCGCGTCGAGGGCAAGTACTTCGTGATTGCCGCGAACGGTATCGAGACGCCGAAGATCCTGCTGATGTCCGCGAACCGCGATTTCCCGAACGGCGTCGCGAACAGCTCCGACATGGTCGGCCGCAACCTGATGGACCACCCGGGCACCGGCGTGTCGTTCTACGCGAACGAGAAGCTGTGGCCGGGCCGCGGCCCGCAGGAGATGACGTCGCTGATCGGGTTCCGCGACGGCCCGTTCCGCGCGACCGAAGCCGCGAAGAAGATCCACCTGTCGAACATGTCGCGCATCAACCAGGAGACGCAGAAGATCTTCAGGGGCGGCAAGCTGATGAAGCCCGAGGAGCTCGACGCACAGATCCGCGACCGTTCCGCGCGCTTCGTGCAGTTCGACTGCTTCCACGAGATCCTGCCGCAACCCGAGAACCGCATCGTGCCGAGCAAGACGGCCACCGACGCGATCGGCATCCCGCGCCCCGAGATCACCTACGCGATCGACGACTACGTGAAGCGTGGCGCCGTGCATACGCGCGAGGTCTACGCGACGGCCGCGAAGGTGCTGGGCGGTACCGAAGTCGTCTTCAACGACGAGTTCGCGCCGAACAACCACATCACGGGCGCGACGATCATGGGCGCGGATGCACGCGACTCGGTCGTCGACAAGGACTGCCGCACGTTCGACCATCCGAACCTGTTCATCTCGAGCAGCTCGACGATGCCGACCGTCGGTACGGTGAACGTGACGCTGACGATCGCGGCGCTCGCGCTGCGGATGTCGGACACGCTGAAGAAGGAAGTCTGACCGTGCGGAAATCTACTCTCACCTTCCTCCTGGCCGGCTGCCTCGCGCTGCCGGGGCTCGCACGCGCGGCCGACGCGGCCGATCCGGCGCTGGTCAAGCGCGGCGAATATCTCGCGGTCGCGGGCGACTGCATGGCCTGCCACACCGCGAAGGGCGGCAAGCCGTTCGCGGGCGGTCTCGGCATGCCGATCCCGATGCTCGGCAAGATCTATACGAGCAACATCACGCCCGATCCCGAGACGGGCATCGGCAACTGGTCGGCCGAGGACTTCGAGCGCGCGGTGCGCCACGGGGTGTCGAAGAACGGTGACAACCTGTATCCGGCGATGCCGTACGTGTCGTACGCGAAGATCAACGACGACGACGTGCAGGCGCTGTATGCGTACTTCATGCACGGCGTCGAGCCGGTCAAGCAGGCGCCGCCGAAGAATGAGATCCCCGCGCTGCTGAGCATGCGCTGGCCGATGAAGATCTGGAACTGGCTGTTCCTGAAGGACGGCGCGTACGAGTCGAAGCCATCGCAGAGCGCCGAGTGGAACCGCGGCGCGTACCTGGTACAGGGCCTCGCTCACTGCAGCACGTGCCACACGCCGCGTGGCATCGCGATGCAGGAGAAGTCACTCGACGAGACGGGCGGCAGCTTCCTGTCGGGTTCGGTGCTGGCGGGCTGGGACGGCTACAACATCACGTCCGACCCGAATGCGGGGATCGGCGGCTGGACCCAGAAACAGCTCGTGCAGTACCTGCGCACCGGCAGCGTGCCGGGTCTCGCGCAGGCGGCCGGCCCGATGGCCGAAGCCGTCGAGCACAGCTTCTCGAAGATGACGGAAGCCGACATCGGCGCCATCGCGACGTACATCCGCACGGTACCAGCGGTGGTCGACAGCAGCGCGAAGCAGCCGCGGTCGTCGTGGGGCAAGCCGGCCGAGGATGGCCAGAAGCTGCGCGGCGTCGCGTTCACGTCGTCGGGAATCGACCCAGCGCGGCTGTATCTCGGCAACTGCGCGACGTGTCACCGGATGCAGGGCAAGGGCACGCCGGACAGCTATTACCCGTCGCTGTTCCACAACTCGACGGTGGGTGCGTCGAATCCGGCGAACCTCGTGCAGGTGATCCTGAACGGCGTGCAGCGCAAGGCCGGCAGCGAGGACGTCGGGATGCCGGCGTTCCGCCACGAGCTGTCGGACGCGCAGATCGCCGCGCTCACGAACTACCTGACCGGGCAGTTCGGCAATCCGGCCGCGAAGGTGACCGAACAGGACGTCGTAAAGTTGCGTTGACGGCGCAAGCTCCATGTCATTCAGTGCGCAGACTCACCGCGGCTGCGCCGTCCTGCCCCCGCATCGCGCTCATCTGCGGCAGGTTCGAGCGGTCATGTTGACCGGCTCGACCTGCTGCTGCAGCCTCAGTGAAACCACCACATGCCAGCATCAAACACCTCGCGGCGCACAACCCGCTCGCTCTGTCCCCACCCTGTTTCGTAATCCTTCGTTTAGCTAGTTCAGCAGCACGATCGCCCCGCACGTACCATTCAGGCATATCGGAGCACTGCCCGATTGCGCGGAGCTTTCGCTAGGAGTCAAATCGTATGACAACTGCCATCCCCGAGATTTCCCCGGCCTTGCGTCGGTGGACCGCCAGCGTCGCCGAAAATAACGCCGCATTTGTGGAACGCGTGTACAAGGCATTGATGAACATCAAGCCCTATGCGGACCTCGATTCGACGACCAAGCTCGATATTCGAGACTCAATCGTCTTGTCGTCGAAACTCTGGCTCGATAGCCTCATGTCGGGCAAGATGCCGTCCGAAAATGCGCTCGAATGCTTCCGCGCATACGGACGCCGACGCGTCTACCAGGGTGTTCCGCTCGAAGCATTGCTTCGTGCATTCCGACTCGGATCCCGCGAACTGTGGTGTTTCTATATCCAGATTGCCGAGGACGACGACGCGCTTCGCGATGAACTTCTGCTTCGAATCTCCCCGTATCTGCTGGAGTTCTTCGACATCATGTCGCAGGAAATCGCACAGACCTTTCTGGAGGAGCAATACAGGCAAGCCCGCTGGCGGGAATCGCTGCGCTATCAGTTGCATAGCATCATCTTCAATTTTCCCGACGATACCGATGCATTCAACAAGACGGCGGCAGCACTACGTCTCGACGTGACAGTGCCGAGAGTGGCATTGGCCATCGACGTCGAATCGATCGACAGCAATTCGGCCACCTTCAGGACCGAGATCGACCGCATCGTTGCGGCAGCCGCCCGGCGCCTCAGAGTCCCTATCGACGATATTTTCGACATCTGGTTTCGCGAGCAATTGTTCCTGTGGATACCGGAGCGCCTGGGAGAGACGAGCGGGCCGAACGACAGTCTGCTGGCCAAGCAGATTGCATCGATTGCCGACACATTGCCTGAAGTCAAGGCGATCGGTGTCGGGCTGCCGGGCGAAGGCGCATCGGGCTGGGCCATGTCCGCCGATGAAGCAGGCCGGGCACTCAGTTTCGGCCGAAGCCATCTCGACGAGGAGCGCGTGCGCCTGTATTCCGAAATCGCGGTCGAGGAAAGCATACGCGGCACCAAACGTACGCTGACTTACCTCACATCCATGGTCGAGCAACTGGCAGGCGAACCCGATTTACTCGAAACGCTTCGAACTTACTTCGACCAGCTTCAGCGACGAAAGGCAACCGCGAGCGTATTGGGAATCCATCCCAACACGCTCAACTATCGCCTGGAGCGCATCGAGAACATCCTCGGGGCACGCCTCGATGACGCCGGCTGGATCTCGAAGCTCGATATCGCGATCAAGCTGCGCGGCGCGGTCAAATGACAACAGACATTAAGCGAACCATCGACGCAGCGAGGTGGTCGCTTGTCGAAACAGCGCTCGACGAGCCAAGTCCGAGCACCTACATGACCCGACCACCGGTAGTGTTCCGCTGGCCGAAACCTTGTCTAGTCACCGTAACGGGTTCAGCACCAGCATGACGTCTTCCCGCGCGCAGCGACTCGTAGCCGCGCGTTTCCAGGTGCAAGGCGCGCACCTGACGCCGTTTTTCATTCTCATTTCCGTACGTAAATATCTCCATGGAAAGCTGGACAATTGGCATTTTTCTTGGCATGGCCAACATTCTGATTCACGCAGCAGCGATGGTATTTCTGGCTGTCGTCGCGCGTCGGCTTCGTCGTGTGCTCGATATGCAACGCGACACCATTCACGTGCAACTGCGTAAACTGGTCGGTATCGTTGCCTTCATCTGCATCGCGCTCGGTCTGCTTCATACGCTGGAGTCGGCTCTGTGGGCCGTTGTGTTCGTTCAACTCAAGGCACTCAACTCGTTCGGTGACGCGCTGTTCTTCTCAATCGATACCATGGCGACACGCGGCGCGTCGGGCCTTTCCTTGACGGAAAACTGGCGGATGCTCGGTGCGATCGAATCGTCTGATGGCGTACTCCTGTTCGGGATGTCCACCGCCTTTATATTCGCCGTGATTCAAGCCGATTTCACAGCGATAGCGCATGCGCTGCATCGTCCAGCCTCTTCTCGATAGCGTCCGCACACCGAATACCGGCCCGTGAGTCGGTGTCGAGCTCCACGGCGCGCCATGCGTCGCACGGCCATCGCTCTATCTCCGCCACTTCGCCCCGTCGCGAAACGTCCCCATTATTCACACCTGGCGAGCGACCAGTCCTCCACGGCCTGGATTCGTTCGTCGATCCCATGCCAATTGGAAAAAGAGCTAGCTTCATTGTGAGATCTCACATATGCATCGGATCAGCGTCACCTTAAGATCAATCGTAGTCAGCACCACTTACTTGAATGAACCGCGGTAAGAGGAGTCGCATGGATGGATAGTGGCGTACCAAGTAGCGCGATCTGGACACACACAGTTGACATGCTTGACGGCGGTATTCGGCGCAACAACCACGCGCCATCATCCGTCAACGAAGGCGGGCGAAGTTGTCATCCGAACGGAGCTTCGTCTGCCCCCACCGTCCGCATATTGGGCCGCAAAAGCGACTCGACCATCTACGTATCCTGGCTCGATCCAACCGCGTGCCACTACGGTGACCAGATGTGGAAGCTCCGTATCGCCAAAATGCCCGGAACTTGTGCGCTGTCGCACTGCGCCATCCACGTCGGTGACCTTGTCTATCGGCCGATCCACGCGAGGTTGCAATCAAAACCCGTCAACCGAAATTTCATGATCTTGGCCTCCGCTGTCGAGAACACCCGGATTCAGGATCTCTAACCTCTTCTTCCACCCGGTCCTCCGCGCCACAAGACGCCACCACGAGACGATTCGTTCACACCTTCCGATTGCCGTAGGCCAAGCATCATCGCGCGCCATCTTTTGGAGAAATCCATTCCATGCCTAATAGCCTGTCACTTCCAAGTTTCAGCACACTCCTCTACGAAAAGAAAGCGTCGGTCGCCTATGTGACGTTGAACCGTCCCGACGTGATGAACGCGTTGAACCAACGGGCGATCGAGGAGCTACATGCGGCATTCACGGATGCGCGTAACGATGCATCGATTCGCGGCGTCATCCTCACCGGTGCAGGCAATCGTGCCTTCATCGCCGGCGCCGATATCGGCGAACTGGCCAGCGCCACGCCAGTCGAGGCCGAGCAGCGCACGCGTGCCGGCCAGGCGCTGCTCGATTTCATCGAACGTCTCGGCAAACCGGTCATCGCCGCGGTGAACGGCCTCGCGCTCGGCGGCGGATGCGAGACCGCGCTGGCTTGCACGATCCGGCTCGCGAGTCCCGGCGCGAAGTTCGGCCAACCCGAGGTCCGGCTCGGGCTCATTCCCGGCTTCGGCGGCACCCAACGACTGCCGCGTCTCGTCGGCAAGGGTATCGCGCTGCAACTCATCCTCACCGGAGAAATGGTGTCGGCAGAAGAGGCATATCGGATCGGCCTGGTGAATGAAGTCGTGGCAGCCGACCAGCTGATTGCTCGCGCAGAGACGATCCTGGCGCAAATCGCCGCCAATGGGCCGCTGGCCGTCGCGTATGCGATGGACGCCGTCCACCTCGGTTTGAATGCGGCGATGCCGGAAGGACTGGCGCTGGAAGGAAAACTGTTTGCGCTGTGCGCCGCGACCGATGACAAAAAAGAGGGCACCACGGCCTTTCTCGAGAAGCGCGCGCCTGTATTTCGCGGGCGCTGACCCGCGCCGGCACCTTCGCCCGGAGCGGCAATCGGGGCACGCCCCATCGACGCCGCTCCTCTCTCAACCTCGAATTCGGAAGACTTCCATGTCAGACGGAAAACACGTGTTTTCAGGCCTCAAGGTACTCGACCTCGCGAGCTACATTGCCGGCCCCGCGGCCACGACGATCCTCGCCGACTTCGGCGCGGATGTCATCAAGATCGAGCCGCCCGGCACCGGGGACGTCTATCGCTTCTTTTCGATCATTCCCCCGAACCCCGTCGCCGACACGAACTACGCGTGGCAGTTGACGAACCGCAACAAGCGCAGCATCGCGCTCGATCTCAAATCGGAAGGTGCGCGCGAAGTGCTGACGCGCCTCGTTCGGTGGGCCGACGTCCTGGTCGTCAATTTCCCGCCGCGCGTGCGGGCCGCGCTGGGCGTCACCTACGATGACCTCGCGCCGCTCAACCCGAAGTTGATCTACGCCGACATTACCGGCTACGGCGCGCAGGGCCCGGAAGCCGATACCCCGGGCTTCGACGTCACGGCGTACTGGGCACGTTCCGGCCTCATGGAAGTCACCCACGACGCCGGTAGCCCGCCGACGCTTCCCATTCCCGGCATCGGCGATCACGCGACAGCGACGACCCTCTATGCCGCGATCGTCACGGCGCTTTACGAGCGCACCAGGACCGGCAAGGGCGGCCACGTCACGACTTCCCTGATCGCCAATGGCATCTGGGCCGCAGGGGCATGGGTCGAAGGCGGACTTAACGGCGGCAAGTTTTTCCCGCAGCATGACCGCAAAAGCCCCCCGAATGCGCTGCTCAATCCGTACCAGACGAGCGACGGGCGCTGGATCCTGCTGGTCGCCGCGCAACGCAAGGAATGGGCGCCCTTCGTCCGTGCAATCAACAGGCCCGAACTTCTGGACGATCCCCGCTTCGCCGACGAACAACTGCGCGTGAAAAACGCAGCCGCGCTGGTCGACATCCTCGATCCGTTGTTCGCCGGTCAAACGCTGGCCTTCTGGAAACAGGCGCTCACCGCCGAGCGCGTGATTTTCGGTGTCGTTCAGATCGCCGAGGAAATCATCAACGATCCGCAACTCGAGATCAACGGGATCGTCGTGCCGCTCGAGGTGCCGGGGCAACCTGCCACGAAGACGGTCAGCAATCCGATCCATATCGCGAGTCAGCAGAAGGTCAAGCCTGTCGCGGCGCCGCATCTTGGCGAACACGGCACGGAGATCCTGGCCGAAATGGGCTTCGACGATGCCGAGATCGCCCGTCTGCAGGACGCGGGCGTGGTCGCCCGCTTCGGCGACGAGACCTGACACATCGCGCGGCCACATGGCTTGAATGCCTCCCCTGGCAACCCCCACCGGCTGGCCGACGCCAGCCGCACACACGGAGCCTTTCATGACTGAAGACGAAATCCGCGCTCACGCGTATGCCATGCCGATCGGCAGCCCGGCTTATCCGAAGCCGCCGTTCCGGTTCATCGATCGCGAATTCATCATCATCACCTATCGCACCGATCCCGAAGCGCTGGCTCGTGTGGTACCCGCTCCGCTGCTTCCGACCGAACCGATCGTCAAATACGAGTTCATCAAGATGCCGGACTCGAGCGGCCTCGGTTCCTACACCGAATCGGGCCAGGTCGTCCCCGTATCGTTCAACGGTGCACCCGGCGGCTTCACGCATGCGATGTACCTCGACAGCGAAGCCGGCATCGCTTCCGGCCGCGAATTGCTCGGCTTTCCGAAGGTACTCGCCCAGCCGAAGCTCGAAATCCGCAACGACGCGCTGGTGGGCACGCTCGACTACAACGGCGTGCGGGTCGCGACCGCGACCATGGGATACAAGTACGAGCCGCTGGATCTCGCCGCCGTCAAGAAGACCCTCGAAGCGCCCGGCTTCCTGCTGAAGATCCTGCCGCACGTCGACGGCTCGGCCCGCGTCTGCGAGCTGGTCAAGTATTACGTGAGCGACATCACCGTGAAGGGTGCGTGGACCGGGCCCGCCTCCCTGGAACTGCATCCGCATTGTTTCGCGCCGGTCGCCAAGCTGCCGGTGCTCGAGGTGCTGTCCGCCATCCACATCCTCACCGATCTGACGATCGCGGGCGCGGAAGTCGTCCACGACTATCTGCAGGCACCCGCGAACGCATCCTGAAACCGTATCAAGGACATCACCATGACCGCCCCCTCGAAGCCCAACCACCCGCTTCCGGCTCCCGATAGCGACTTCTACCTGATTCGCGAGTTCCTCAGCGAGGACGAACGCGCACTGCTGAAGCGCGTGCGCACGTTCATGGAAGAACGCGTTGCGCCTGTAATCAACAAGTTCTGGGCCGCGGATGCGTTCCCGTTCGAGTTGATTCCCGAAATCAGGGACCTCAACATCGTCGGCGTCGGATTCGAAGGCTACGGCTGCGCCGGCGGCAGCACGCTTCTCGATGGCTTCATCGCGATGGAGCTCGCGCGCGTCGACTCGTCCATCTCGACCTTCTACGGCGTCCATAGCGGTCTGGCCATGGGGTCGATCTATCTCGGCGGATCGGAGGAGCAGAAACAGAAATGGCTGCCCCCGATGGCACGGCTGGAGAAGATCGGGTGCTTCGGATTGACCGAGCCGCTGGTCGGTTCGGGTGCCGGCGGCGGCCTGCTGACCACGGCCAAGCGCGAAGGCGATACGTGGGTGCTCAACGGCCAGAAGCGGTGGATCGGCAACTCGCCGTGGTGCGACATCTCGATCATCTGGGCACGCGATGTCGACGACAATCAGGTCAAGGGATTCATCGTCGAGAACAAGACGACCCCCGGCTTCTCCGTCGAAAAGATCGAGAACAAGATCGCACTTCGTGTCGTACAGAACGGCGTGATCACGCTCGACAACTGCCGTGTTCCCGAAGAGAACCGCCTTCAGGGCGACGTGTCGTTTCGCGACACGGCACGCGTGCTGCGCCTCACCCGTCAATACGTCGCGTGGGAAGCCGTCGGTTGCAGCATGGGCGCCTATGAACACGCGCTGCGTTACGCGCAGACCCGCGAGCAGTTCGGCCGCCCGATCGCGTCGTTCCAGATGATCCAGGATCACCTCGCCAAGATGCTCGGCAATATCACCGCGTCGCAATGCATGGTCGTACGGCTCGCCGAGTTGCAGGACGAGGGCAAGCTGCTCGACCAGCAGTCGTCGCTGGCCAAGGCGTTCTGCACGAGCCGCATGCGCGAAACCGTGGCGTGGGCGCGCGAGATCTTCGGCGGCAACGGCATCGTTCTCGACTACAACGTCGCACGTTTCTTCGCCGACGCGGAAGCACTCTACTCGTACGAAGGCACGCGCGAAATGAATCACCTGATCGTCGGCAAGGCGGTTACCGGTTTCAGCGCGTTCGTCTGACCTCACTCCATTCGAAGGATCAAAAGCCATGAGCAAGGAAATCAAACGCGTCGCCATCATCGGCACCGGTGTCATCGGCGCAAGCTGGGCCGCGCTGTTTCTGGCCAAGGGCCTGGATGTCGTGGCGACCGACATCGCCCCGGATGCCGAGCCGAAACTCCGGGCATTCATCGATGCAGCCTGGCCCGCTCTCGAGCAGTTCGGGCTCGCGCCGAATGCATCCCGGGAGCGCCTGCAGTTCACCGCCAATCTCGACGAAGCGGTTACCGGCAGTGATTTCGTGCAGGAAAACGGCCCCGAACGGATCGACTTCAAGAAGGAGCTCTACAAGCATCTCGACGCCATTCTGGCACCGGACGCAATCATCGCGTCGAGCTCTTCGGGCCTGACGATGAGCGAGATCCAGTCGGCCTGCGAGCGCCACCCCGAGCGCTGCGTGATCGGCCATCCGTTCAATCCGCCGCACCTGATTCCGCTCGTCGAAATCGTCGGCGGCGCGAAGACGTCACGGGAAACGATCGAACGGGCGACTGCGTTTTACACGGGCCTGGGCAAAAAGACCATCCAGCTCAACAAGGAAGTGCCGGGCCACGTCGCCAATCGCCTCCAGGCCGCACTCTGGCGCGAGATCGTGCACCTGATCTCCGAAGACGTCGTGAGCGTCGAGGATGCCGATACCGCGGTGTGCTGGGGGCCGGGCCTGCGTTGGGGCATCATGGGTCCGAACATGTTGTTCCATCTTGGCGGCGGTCAAGGCGGCATCGAACACTTCTTCGACCAGTTCACCGGCCCGATGACTGCGTGGTGGAACGTGCTCGGTTCGCCGAAGATCACGCCCGAACTTCGTCAGAAGGTGATAGCGGGTGTTCATGAAGAGGTCGCCGGCAAGTCGATCGACCAACTGGCGGCCCGCCGCGACGAAGTGCTGCTTGGTCTTCTTGCCCTGCGACGAGACGCAAACTAAAGCTGCCGTTGCCGTGACTGCTGGGCCGACTGGCCCAGCGGCACGTATCCTTTGCCATCCCGATGTATCGAGCGCGCTTGTCGTCAGCCGCGCTCGACTCGGCGATGCGCTGGCGAGACAAATACACGCGTGCCATGTATCGCGCGTTCCGTGCGGGCGCTGACTCGGCCCGCGTCAGTTCGCTGCTGAATGAATTCGAACGAGGACAGTGGTGAATCTGACGCTTATCTCCGCCGCGATGCTGATCGCAATCACGGTTGCCGGCGTGCTCGGGCTTCGGCATTTTTCTGACAAAGTTCGAATCAGCTTCGATGTAGCCTGTTTTCTCGCCATCAGTATTTATTTTCACGGGCAAGGTATCGTCCTTCCCGTATTCCCCCCGCTGCAGGCCCCCGCAGACACCGAAAGCATGTGGCTGCGCGCAATCGGCGGCGCATGGTGGCTGCTAGGCTCGAGGATCGTGGTCGCCGGCCTGTCGTTCGGATTTCATCGAGACCGGAACTCGCGAGGCGCCAGGCTTTTTTCCGACTTGTTCGCCGCCGCCGTCTATCTTGGGACCGCCGCTACCGTGCTGAACTCGGTCTACGCACTGCCGGTGACAGGCGTGGTGGCCACTTCGGGCGTCGTGGCGATCGTCCTCGGTCTCGCGCTTCAAAACACGCTAGCCGATGTCTTTTCCGGAATCGCCGTTGGCGTCGAAGCGCCGTTTGGCGTCGGAGACCGGATTCAGATTGCGGACAGGATCGAAGGTATCGTCGCACAGATCAACTGGCGCTCGATCCGGATCCATACCGATGGCGACGACATCGCAATTATCCCGAACAGCTTGATCGCCAAGGCGGAGATCGTCAACAGGAGCTTCCCGAGTCAACGCAGGGCGGCATCCGTCGAAGTCGCCTGTGCGGAAAGCGCGTCTCCCGAACGCGTCATCGAAGCGCTTTCTCAAGCGACGCTCGTTTGCCCCGACATCCTTCGAATACCCGCTCCCAAAGCCGTCCTCAGTCAGCTCGGAACGGACCGGAACATTTATCGAATCTCGTTTTTCGTCGCCAACACGCAGCACCTGTCGTCCACCAAGGACACCCTGCTGCGAGCCGTGCACCGTCAGTTGCACTATGCGGGCCATCTCACCCACGATAACTCGGGCAAAACCGTATCAGCCGAAGCGGCAAACAAACTGTTTGCGGTGCGCCGACTTATTCGCGACGTCGTCTTGTTCGAGTGCCTCGACGAACAGCAACTCGACAGTCTCGCCAGTCGTTTCGGGTTACTTCGCCTGGAACCAGGCGAATTGCTTTTTTCGCAAGGCGCAGAGGACGACGGGCTCTATGTCGTCGCATCAGGCATTCTCGAATTGACGCGGACGTCCGGTTCCGCTGACGGGACGATCGGCCGCATCAGTGCCGGTGAGTATGTCGGCGAAATCGGCATGCTCACGGCAGCGCCGCACGCAGCCACTGCGGCGGCACTCACCTATTGCACAATTTATCGTCTCCCGCGTGAAGCAATCGCCCCGCTACTGGCACAGAACGTCGAGCTCGCAGCCGCATTCGCCCAATCGGTTCGCCGCGGAATGCAAATCCTCCATCGCGATGTCGCGGTTCGCGCATCTCCGGACATCGGGGCGAAAGGTCAACTGCTGCTACGCATTCGCAACATGTTTCATTTCGACAGCAATCCCGCTCAGAAAACGTAGCGCGTTACCCGTTCCATACGCCCCCTGCGTACGCCGGCACATGAAGTGTTCCGAATCGACGCCGAGCCCTCGGTTACTACGTTCACTTTCCGCGAAATGGCGGTGCCCTAGCGAACCGTCATGCTTTCACCGAGGCGTGACGTTTCCGTGAGCTTGGATCGCATCGAATCCTGAACGACGGCCGATGTCGTCTGCTCCAGGGTCGCGATGAAGTACTTGGGTGCCACACCCAGTCCGAGTACGATGACTGCCAGCGGAACGAGCAGTGCGCGCTCCCGCCGGCTAAGATCCGCGAGTCGCGCAACGCGCTCGTTCTTGACGGCGCCGAATATTACCTGCCTGACGCCACGCAGCGTATAGGCCGCACCGAGGATGAGCGTCAGTGCAGCAGCGCCCCCGATCCAGAAATTCGACTTGATCGCGCCCATGATCACAAGAAACTCTCCAACGAATCCCGAGGTGCCGGGTAGCCCGAGATTGGCCATGGAAAACAGCACTGCCAGGGTCGCATAGCGGGGCATGACGTTCGCGACACCACCGAGCGCATCGAGCGAACGTGTCTGCATCCGTTCATACAACATCCCTGTGCATATCAGCAGCGCTCCCGAAACGAGACCGTATGAAATCATCTGGACGATCGCACCCTCGACGGCAATCTGGTTGAACAGGAACAAGCCGAGCGTGACGAGCCCCATATGCGCAATCGTCGAATACGCCAGCAAGGCGGTCAGTTCCGTCTGGACCAAAGCGATGAGGCTCGCATAAACGACCGTGAACAGCGATATCGCGATCATCGCGGGCGCAAGGATGCGGCTCGCGTCCGGTGCAATCGGCAGCATGAACCTCAGGAACCCATATCCGCCGATCTTGACCATCCCCAGCATGATTGCCGCGCCGATCGGCCCCTCCGCGTAGGCGTTCTTCAGCCAGCCATGGACCGGCCACATCGGCAGCTTCACCGCGAAGGCTGCGAGGAACCCACAGAAAATCAGCAGTTGCGGCACGAGATCGAGCTTCATCTCATGCCAGACGTGCATATCGAAAGTATGGGAGAGGCCGAATAGATACAGCATCGAGGCCAGCAACAGAAGCGAACCGGTGAACGACATGAAGAAGAACTTCACGGCCGCGTACGAACGGTGCTTGCCGCCCCACGCTCCGATCAGGAGATACAGCGGAATCAGCGTCGATTCGAAAAACACGAAGAACAGCATCCCGTCGAGCGACACGAACACGCCGACCATCAATCCGGAGAGGATCAGCACGGCACCAAAATACTGAGCGACGCGTGTCGTAACGGCCTTCCATGATGCGCCCACGATCAACAGCGTCGTGAGCGCGGTCAGTACGACCATCCAGAGCGACACTCCGTCCACGCCCACTCGCCAGCTTATTCCGAGCGGTTCCAGCCATGGCCGGTTCTCCACGAACTGCATCGCCGGCACTTGCGTATCGAATTCAATCAATAGCGGCATCGTAGCTGCAAGCCCGGCCAGCGCGCCTGCAAGCGCCAGCATACGCGTCAGCGTCGGACGACAATCCGATCCCGCGAAGCGAACTGCTATGCCAAATAACACTGGCGTCCATACGGACAGGGTAACAAAGGGGATTGGATGCATGCGGTATGCGTGCTCACTAAATCAGATTTCTTAACTCAGATAGCATTCCGAAGTTATCAATGGCCAGCACTTCCCGGCTTACTTACCTTCAGTCTCTATCTCTTTCCGATCGTTCTGAATGTCCGGCCGACAACCTGCTGTCGACCGGAAAACGTCGGACTCGAAGGCCTCGCGGTCCCCGACACGATCTTCGCGTCCGGAACCGATCGGGCCTGTCCAGTTTCTGAAGGTATCAGCCGAGCTCAGCGACGAGCTCGGGCACGAGCGCGAACAGATCGCCAACGATGCCGTAGTCGGCCACGCTGAAGATCGGAGCTTCCGGATCCTTGTTGATCGCCACGATCACCTTCGAATCCTTCATACCGGCCAGATGCTGGATCGCGCCCGAGATGCCCACCGCGATGTACAGCTGCGGTGCGACGATCTTGCCGGTCTGGCCGACCTGGTAGTCGTTCGGCACGTAGCCGGCGTCGACAGCCGCGCGCGATGCGCCGAGCGCCGCCGACAGTTTGTCCGCCAGCGGCTCCAGCACCTTCGTGTAGTTCTCGCCGCTGCCCAGACCACGACCGCCCGACACGATGATCTTCGCGCTGGTCAGTTCCGGACGGTCCAGCTTCGTCACTTCACGGCTCACGAATTGCGACTTGCCTGCGTCTGCTGCGGCTTCGATCTTCTCGACCGCTGCGCTGCCGCCTTCCGCTGCCACCGGATCGAAGCCCGTCGCACGCACCGTGATGACCTTGATCGGGTCGCTCGACTGCACCGTCGCGATCGCGTTGCCCGCGTAGATCGGGCGCTCGAACGTGTCGGCCGAGTCGACTGCCGTGATGTCCGAGATCTGCGCGACGTCCAGCTTCGCGGCAATACGCGGCGCGATGTTCTTGCCGTAGGCCGTCGCCGGCGCGAGGATGTGCGAGTAGTCCTTCGCGATGTTCAGTGCGGTCGCTTCGAGGTTTTCCGCCAGGCCTTCGGCCAGTTGCGGCGCGTCGGCCAGCAGCACCTTCGAGACACCTGCGATCTTCGCTGCCGCGTCGGCAGCCGCTTGCGCGTTGTGGCCCGCGACCAGCACGTGGATGTCGCCGCCGATCTTCGCAGCCGCTGCCACCGTATTCAGCGTCGCGGCCTTGATCGACGCGTTGTCGTGTTCTGCAATCACCAGAATCGTCATTTCTTTGCGCTCCCTCTTACAGCACCTTGGCTTCGGTCTTCAGCTTCTCGACCAGCGTCTTCACGTCCGGCACCTTCACGCCGGCCGCGCGCTTCGGCGGCTCGGCCACCTTCAGCGTCTTCAGACGCGGCGCGACGTCCACGCCCAGGTCTTCCGGTTTCACGGTTTCCAGCGGCTTCTTCTTCGCCTTCATGATGTTCGGCAGCGTCACGTAGCGCGGCTCGTTCAGGCGCAGGTCGGTCGTCACGACCGCCGGCAGCGTCAGCGACAGCGTTTCCGCGCCGCCGTCGACTTCGCGGGCGACCGTCGCCTTGCCGTCGGCCACCGTCACCTTCGACGCGAACGTCGCTTGCGGGAGACCTGCCAGCGCGGCCAGCATCTGGCCCGTCTGGTTCGAATCGTCGTCGATCGCCTGCTTACCGAGGATCACCAGCTGCGGCTGTTCCTTGTCGACCAGCGCCTTCAGGATCTTCGCGACGGCCAGCGGCTCGACGCTGTCGTTCGATTCGACGAGGATCGCGCGATCCGCGCCGATCGCCAGCGCCGTGCGCAGCGTTTCCTGCGCTTGCGTGACGCCCACCGACACCGCGATCACTTCGGTCGCGACGCCCGCTTCCTTCAGGCGCACCGCTTCTTCCACCGCGATTTCGTCGAACGGGTTCATCGACATCTTCACGTTCGCGATGTCGACGCCCGTGTTGTCCGACTTCACGCCAACTTTGACATTCGCGTCAACGACTCTCTTTACTGCAACAAAAATCTTCAAGGCATTCTCCTGAATATCAACACCACCACATTCACCAGGGGCATTGGAAAGACAAACCTGTACTACGCGGCCCCCGCCACCTTTTACGATTTGACATGTATGCGTGCCACCCTCCATGCGGCGCCTGTATATGCGTTCGTGAAGAACATCGACGAGCACCGGGTAGCCACTCATGTCATCCAGCCCCACGGGCGCGATGCGTTACATGTTCGGGTAATTCGGCCCGCCGCCGCCTTCCGGCGTGACCCACACGATGTTCTGCGTCGGGTCCTTGATGTCGCAGGTCTTGCAGTGCACGCAGTTCTGCGCGTTGATCACGAGTCGATCGCTGCCGTCGTCGTTCTTCACGAACTCGTACACCGCCGCCGGGCAGAAGCGCGCCTCCGGTCCCGCGTAGGTCCGCAGGTTCACGTTCACCGGCACGCTCGCGTCCTTCAGCGTCAGGTGCGCCGGCTGATTCTCCTCGTGGTTCGTGTTCGAGATGAACACCGACGACAACCTGTCGAACGTCAGCTTGCCGTCCGGCTTCGGATACTCGATCGGCGTGCACTGCGACGCCGGCTTCAGCATCTCGTGGTCCGCATGCTTGTGATGCAGTGTCCACGGCACGTTGCCGCCCATCACCTTCTGTTCCAGCCCGACCATCAGCGTGCCGAGGTACAGGCCCTTCGCCATCCACTGCTTGAAGTTGCGCGCGCGGTACAGCTCCGTGTACAGCCATGATTGCTTGAAGGCATCCGGATATGCGTTCAACTCGTCGCTCTGACGGCCGGCCTGCAGCGCGTCGAACGCGGCATCGGCGGCCAGCATGCCGGTCTTGATCGCCGCATGGCTGCCCTTGATCCGCGACGCGTTCAGGAAACCCGCGTCGTCGCCGATCAACGCGCCGCCCGGGAACACCGTCTTCGGCAGCGACAGCAGGCCGCCCGCCGTGATCGCGCGCGCGCCGTACGACACGCGCTTGCCGCCTTCGAGGAACGCGCGGATCGACGGATGCGTCTTGTAGCGCTGGAATTCCTCGAACGGCGACAGGTACGGGTTCGTGTAGCCCAGGCCCACCACGAAGCCGACCACCACCTGGTTGTTGTCCATGTGATACAGGAACGAGCCGCCGTACGTATCCGACTTCAGCGGCCAGCCGGCCGTGTGGATTACGAGGCCCGGCTTGTGCTTCGCCGGATCGATTTCCCACAGTTCCTTGATCCCGATCCCGTACGCCTGCGGATCGGCGTTCGCATCGAGCTTGTACTTCGCGATCAGTTGCCGCCCCAGATGGCCGCGGCAGCCTTCGGCGAACAGCGTGTATTTCGCGTGCAGCTCCATGCCGAGCTGGAAGTTCTCGGTCGGCTCGCCGTCCTTGCCCACGCCCATGTTGCCGGTCGCAACGCCCTTCACCGAGCCGTCGTCGTTGTACAGGATCTCGGCGGCCGGGAAGCCCGGGAAGATCTCGACGCCCAGTGCTTCGGCCTGCTGACCCAGCCAGCGCGTGACGTTGCCCAGCGAAATCACGTAGTTGCCGTGGTTCTGGAAGTTGGCGGGCAATGCCCAGTTCGGCGTGGTGACCGCGCCCTTCTCGGACAGAAACAGGAAGCGGTCTTCCGTCACCTCGACGTCGAGCGGCGCGCCGCGTTCCTTCCAGTCGGGGAACAGTTCGGTGATCGCGCGCGGGTCCATCACCGCGCCCGACAGGATGTGCGCGCCGATCTCGGAACCCTTCTCGAGCACGCACACACCGATCTCGGTGCCTTTCTCGGCGGCCAGCTGCTTGAGCCGGATCGCCGCCGACAGCCCGGCGGGGCCGCCGCCGACGATCACGACGTCGTATTCCATCGATTCGCGTGGGCCGTATTGCTGAACGAGTTCGGCCGTACGGCGCGTGCAACGATCTATCGCTTCCATGATGGCGCCCAGTTCAGAACTGATCTTCCGACAGGGTCAGGATGCCTTCCCCGCCCTTCACGCTGACGATCGATGCGCTCAACCCCAGCGCCTGCGGCAGGATGAATTCTGCGAAGCACTGCGCGGTAGCGATCTTGGCGCCGTAGAACGACGGATCCTCCGCTTGCTTGTGCAACGCAACCAGCATTGCACGCGCCATCTGCCACCCGCTCAGCACGATGCCGGCCAGCTTCAGATACGACACGCTACCGGCGAATACGCCATTGGGATCGCGCTTCGTATTCGCAACGACATGCTCGACCGCCGTCTTCAGCGCCTGTGCACCCGCCTCGAGATGTCGACGCATCGACTCGAATGGCGCGCCTTGCACGGCCGCAAGCGCATCGACGGTCTTGCCGATCTCGGCGAGCAGTGCCGAGGCCACCGCGCCGCCGTCACGCAACGTCTTGCGTCCCACGAGGTCGTTCGCCTGGATCGCCGTCGTGCCTTCATAGATGGTCAGAATGCGCGCGTCGCGGTAGTACTGTGCCGCACCCGTTTCCTCGATGAAACCCATCCCGCCGTGCACCTGCACACCCAGGCTTGTCGCTTCCAGCGATGCTTCCGTACTCCAGCCCTTGACGATCGGCACCAGGAATTCGTAGATCGCCTCGTTCCGGGCACGCGTCGCTTCGTCAGGATGGCCGTGTGCGAGATCGCTATGCGCGGCCGCCACATACGCCAGTGCCCGTGCGCCTTCGGTCAGCGCACGCATCGTGCCGAGCATGCGGCGTACGTCCGGATGATGAATGATCGTTACCGACTCCTTGGCCGACCCGTCCACCGGGCGGCTCTGTACGCGCTCCTTTGCATATTGCACTGCCTGCTGATAGGCGCGGTCGGAGATACCGATGCCCTGCATCCCGACCGAGAACCGCGCTGCGTTCATCATGATGAACATGTATTCGAGGCCGCGATTCTCTTCGCCGACCAGGTAGCCGATCGCGCCGCCGTTATCGCCGTACTGCAGCACCGCCGTCGGGCTCGCCTTGATCCCGAGCTTGTGCTCGATCGACACGCAGTGCACATCGTTGCGCGCGCCCAGCGAGCCGTCGTCGTTGACCAGGAACTTCGGCACGATGAACAGCGAGATGCCCTTCACGCCTTCCGGCGCGCTCGGCGTGCGCGCCAGCACCAGGTGGACGATGTTGTCCGCCATGTCGTGCTCGCCCCACGTGATGAAGATCTTCGTGCCGAACACCTTGTACGATCCGTCGCCCTGCGGCTCGGCGCGCGAGCGCACCAGCGCCAGGTCCGAACCGGCCTGCGGCTCGGTCAGGTTCATCGTGCCGGTCCATTCGCCCGAGATCAGCTTCGGCAGATAGCGTTGCTTTTGCTCGTCGGCACCTGCCGTCAGCAGCGCCTCGATCGCACCGTCGGTCAGCAACGGGCACAGAGCAAAGGCGAGGTTCGATGCATCCAGCATTTCGGCACACGGCGTCGCGAGCAGCTTCGGCAGGCCTTGACCGCCGAATTCAACCGGATGCTTCACGCCTTGCCAGCCGCCTGCCGTAAATTGGCGGAACGCGTCAGCGAAGCCCGGCGATGCCGTCACGGCACCGTCCTTCCAGATCGTCCCGTTCCGGTCACCCGACACGTTGAGCGGCGCCACGACTTCGCCGCAGAATTTCGCGGACTCCTCGATGACGGCCTGAGCGGTTTCAGCCGTGGCATCTTCGAAGCCCGGCAGCGTGGCGATCTGTTCCAGGTCCGCCAGTTCGTTAATCGCAAAGAGGATGTCTTTGACCGGGGCGATATAGCTCATCGCGCATCTCCACATTTTGTGATGCGTGCAATAACACGCGGGAAGACGCGCTACGGGTCGAGCGCGTCCGAGTGATGCGCTCATCCTAGTCCCGGCCCTGGCTTATCCGGATACCCAAACCTGCCCAATGACTGACAAAACACGCCAAATCAATGCGAATCCTCAAACCTGCGCACAGGTTGACGCGATTTGTCACTTCCGAGACCGATTCGGTCACTGCCGACGGCCCCTTCCGAACGCGGATACCCGGTGCGGCGATCGGGCTCCGTTGGTTGGCTGTCGCCGACACATACGCACGATGAGCCGATTCGACCGCAATGCGATGGAGATGAAATGGAGAAACTGGCGCCAGGCAATCGCGACAAAGCGCGTCGCGCCCGGCGGCGACGACTCGTTGCCGCGCAGCACGACAACTGGCATGGAGTGCTACAAGTCATGCGACGGGTAGCCGCACACGGCGCTGTCATCGGCGCGCGTTCGCGGCCGGGCCGGTCGCCTGATATGACAATTGATGCCTCGATTTGCCGGCGGTTCGACGAAGACCTCGCCGCGCGTCGAGCCTCTATGCGCGCGCCCCCCGAAGCTTCAGCGCGATCTCGAGCCGAGCGATCCAGGCGGCGTCGTCGAGTTTCGCACCGGTAATGTTTTCCACACGTTCGAGTCGATGGTCCAGCGTGTTCGGGTGGATATCCAGCGCGGCGGCCGTAACCTTGCGGCGTTGCCGGTTCGCAAAGAACGTCTCCAGCGTCGCAATGATTTCCGGCTCTCCCGCCAGTTCCTCGATCAACGACAGCAGGTAGTTCAGCGCGCCGTCATTGCCGCGCACACACTCCTCGAGGACGATGTCCGAATAGCGATGCGCGCGATGCCCTGCATTTGCGCTCTGGCCGAATGCCAGTGCGCGAATCGCCTCCTCCGCGGACGCCGCCCAGCCTTTCGCCCCGATGCTCGCCAGACCGATGCCGACCGACGCGTCGGATGACGCACTGCCGAGCCATGCACCCACGCTGCCCGCGACCCGCCTGTCGCTCGCGCTGGCAGATTCGTCATGGAGGCACGGCGCCCACACGATCAGCCGATCCCGATGCCAGACGTCGAGCAGGCTGTCCCGGGGCGTTTTCAGGTGCCGTGCGACGGCGAGCACCAGTCGGTCGGTCTCCTCCTCCGCATGCAGCGCACTGCGATCCAGGTGCGCCGATTCGATCGCGATTGCGATTCGGCGCATCGTGGGATCGAGCCCCAGCGCCTTGGTGGCCTTGCGGAACGCGTCGTCGTCGACCGTGTGGTTGAAGATGATTTCATGCAGTTGATAACGCAGCGACTCTTTCCAGCGCGCCTGCTGATACTGCTCGTCGAGATAGGCACGCGAGATCAACTGCGCCATCTCGTCGAAAAAATCCATCAGGTACGGCGAGATCACGAAGAACAGCTCGTCGCGCAACTCATCGCATGCGCTGCCGAGCTCGGCACAACTACGCCACACCTCCCTCACCCCGACGCGAAATGCACGCAGCAGCGACGGCAGCGGAATGCCCTGGTGGACGCGCCGGCGGCCGCACTCCTGGAACACCTCGAGATCCTTGTCCGACGGAAATGAGCCGGTAAATACGGACTCGAACCACAGTCGCTCCGACAACGCGATCGACGCCATGATGTCCTGCCTGACCGCGGCCGACAGATCTTCGTAGCCCTCGATGCGAATCAGGGCCGCATAGGTCCGATCGATCACTTCCGTCGGATTCAGCGTCAATTCCCGAATCTTGTCGCGCATTAGTGCCGACGTTTCCGGAATCTGGACATGTCCTATATGCATCTTTCCTCTTCTTTCGGTTCGGCGGCGCTCGGCCGCCATCGCGGGCTTCCAGGGGCAATCCGGTCGACGCACCGCGCCGAACGACACCCGTCGCCCGACGGGGCGTTGTGAAAAGTTCCATTCGGAACGCCCAGTTCTCCCATTTCGCCGCCCGGGGGCGACCGGATAACGTTCACAGCAAGCCGATCGGACATTGCGTCCGATTGACGGATATGTCCCCGTGTCACTCGCCAGAGGCCCCATGCAAACCCCCGAGAGTATATTTTCCGGCCTGAAGGTCGTCGATTTCGCCAGCTACATTGCCGGACCGGCAGCGACGACGATTCTTTCAGATTTCGGCGCCACGGTCATCAAAGTGGAGCCGCCCGGCACGGGCGACCCCTATCGGCATTTCTACGCGATCCCGCCGAACCCGATCAGCGAACACAACTACGCGTGGCAACTGACCAACCGCAACAAACGCGGCCTCGCCCTCGACCTCAAGTCGCCCGCCGCTCGCGACATCGTCACCCGCCTCGCCCAATGGGCGGACGTCATCGTCGTCAACTTCCCGCCGAAGATCAAGGAAAAGCTCGGCCTCACCTATGAGGCACTCGCGCCGCTCAACGAGCGCCTCGTCTACGCCGACCTCACCGGCTACGGCACGAAAGGCCCGGAAGCCGACAAGCCCGGCTTCGACATCACCGCCTACTGGGCGCGCACCGGTCTGATGCAGGTCACGCGCGACGGCGACAGCCCGCCGACGCTGCCGGTGCCGGGCATCGGCGATCACGCGACCGCGAGCACGCTGTATTCCGCGATCGTGACAGGCCTTTATCGACGCGAAAAAACCGGCAAGGGCAGCCACGTCAGCACCTCGCTGATCGCCGAAGGCGCATGGGCAGCCGCCGCGTGGATCGAAGGCGGCCTCAATGGCGCGCGCTATCGCGAGCGGCAGGGCCGCAAGTCGCCGCCGAACGCGCTGCTGAACCCGTATCGCACCGCCGACGATCGGTGGCTCCTGGTCGTGCTGCCGGCGAGCAAGGACTGGCCGCTGCTCGTCAACGCAATGCAGTTGCCCGCGCTGCTCGACGATCCGCGCTTCGCCAACGAGGCGGCCCGCGCAGAAAACGCGGCCGCACTCGTCGCGATTCTCGACGAAGCGTTTGCCCGGCAGCCGCTCGAGTACTGGAAGAAGACCTTCGACGCAGGCCGCGTGATCTACGGCGTCGTCCAGATTGCGGACGAAATCATCAACGACCGGCAAATGTACGAGAACGACATCTTCGTGCCGCTCGCCGAGCCGACCGGCAAAGCGACGCACACGGTGAACAGCCCCGTCCAGGTCGCGGGCGTGCAGAAGGTCTCGCCCGGGCCTGCACCGCAGCTCGGCGAACACAGCGATAGCGTGCTCGCCGAGCTCGGTTACGGCGCCGACGAAATCGCCCGACTGCTGGCCGAAGGCGTCGTATCGAAGCACGGCACGAGCGCATGACGCGTCAGCCGTTCGACTCTCCCTCGAATTGACAGGACAACAAAGTGACCGAACAGGAATTGCTTGAACAGGCCTATGCGATGCCGCTCGTCGGCCCGGCCTACGCGAAGCCGCCGTATCGCTTCGTCGATCGCGAATTCATCATCATCACGTATCGGACCGATCCCGCCGCGCTCGAGCGGCTCGTTCCCGCGCCGCTGAAGATCGTCGAACCGATCGTGAAGTACGAATTCATCAAGATGCCTGACTCGTCGGGGCTCGGCTCCTACACCGAGTCGGGCCAGGTCATCCCCGTGACGCTCGACGGCGTGGCGGGCGGCTACACCCACGCGATGTACCTCGACAACCTGCCTGGTATTGCGGCGGGACGCGAGCTCCTCGGCTTTCCGAAGACCCTCGCGCAGCCGAAGCTCGAGGTGCGCAGCGATACGCTCGTCGGCACGCTCGACTACAACGGCGTGCGCGTCGCGACGGCCACGATGGGCTACAAGTATCAGGCGCTCGACACGGAAGAAGTCCGCCGTTCACTCGACGGCCCCGGCTATCTGCTGAAGATCATTCCGCACGTCGATGGCAAGCCGCGCATCTGCGAGCTGGTCGAGTACCGGCTGAGCGATCTGGTCGTCAAGGGTGCATGGACAGGCCCCGCCACGCTCGAGTTGCATCCGCACTGCTTTGCGCCCGTCGCGCAGCTGCCGGTGCTCGAGGTGCTTTCGGCGACGCACATCCTCACGGATCTCACCCTGGGTGCAGGTGAAGTCGTACACGACTACCTGGCACCGTCGCGTCGTGACCATCGATTCCGTTGATGCCACGACCCGCGTCATCATGAACGACTCTGGAGAGTTGAAGATGTCGAAGCAAATCAAGCGTGTTGCCGTGATCGGCACCGGCGTGATCGGCGCGAGCTGGGCCGCGCTCTTTCTCGCGAAGGGTCTGGACGTTGTCGCCACCGATATTGCGCCGGATGCCGAAGCCAAGCTCCGTCAGTATGTCGACAACGCGTGGCCGGCCCTCGAAAAGTTCGGTCTCGCCCCCGGCGCGTCGCGCAACCGGCTGACGTTCACCGCCGATACGCGGACCGCCATCGCCGGCGCGGACCTCGTCCAGGAAAACGGCCCGGAGCGGATTGCCGTCAAGCAGGCGCTCTATTCGCTGCTGGACGAAACGCTGCCCGCCGACGTGATCATCGCGTCGAGCTCTTCGGGCCTGACGATGAGCGAGATCCAGTCGGCCTGCGAGCGCCATCCCGAGCGCTGCGTGATCGGCCATCCGTTCAATCCGCCGCACCTGATTCCGCTCGTCGAGATCGTCGGCGGCAAGCAGACCTCGCAGGACACCATCGAACGCACCATCGCGTTCTATACGAGCCTCGGCAAGAAAACCATCCGGCTCAACAAGGAAGTGCCCGGCCATGTCGCGAACCGCCTGCAGGCCGCGCTCTGGCGCGAGATCGTCCACCTGGTCGCCACGGACGTCGTGAGCGTCGAGGATGCCGATACTGCGGTGTGCTGGGGACCCGGCTTGCGCTGGGGCGTCATGGGTCCGAACATGCTGTTCCATCTTGGCGGCGGTCAAGGCGGCATCGAACACTTCTTCGACCAGTTCACCGGCCCGATGACCGCATGGTGGGAAGTGCTCGGCTCGCCGCAGATTACAGCGGAAGTGCGGCAGAAAATGACCACCGGCGTTCGGGAAGAAGTGGCTGGCCGGTCGATCGACCAACTGGCCGCGCGCCGCGATGAAGTGCTGCTCGGCCTGCTTGCGCTGCGCTCCGAAGAACGCTGACGCATCCGACAGCCGCCGCGCAGATCGCGGCGGCCTCTTTCCACTCGATCATCGACCCTCATGCAATCTCTTCTGAATCTGTCATACGAAAAGCGCGCTGGCATCGCATACGTCACCGTGAACCGCCCGAAGTCGCTCAACGCACTGAACCATGCAACGCTCGACGAAATTCGCGCGGTCATGGAAGACGCGCGCGACGATTCCGCCATTCACGGCGTGATCCTGACGGGCGCCGGCGACAAGGCGTTCGTTGCCGGCGCGGACATCAGCGAAATCGCCCCGCTCGGCGCCGTCGATGCCGCGACGTTCACGCGTCAGGGACAAACCACGTTCGATCTCATCGAAAACCTGGGCAAGCCGGTCATCGCAGCGATCAACGGCTTTGCGCTCGGTGGCGGCTGCGAGCTTGCGATGGCCTGCACGATCCGTCTTGCGACGGAACGTGCGCACTTCGGGCAACCCGAAGTGAAGCTCGGTGTCATCCCGGGGTTCGGCGGCACGCAACGCCTGCCGCGCCTGATCGGCAAGGGCCGCGCAATGCAGTTGATCCTCACCGCGACCATGATCGACGCTGCCGAAGCCTACAGGATCGGCCTCGTCAACGAGGTGGTGCCGGCCGATGCGCTCCTCGCGCGCGCCGAAGCGCTGCTCGGGCAGATCGTCGCCAACGCGCCGCTCGCGACCCGATTCGCCATTCAGGCCATCAACCGGGGGCTCGACATGAGCCAGGACCAGGGCATGCTGCTGGAAAGCGCACTGTTCTCGATCTGCGCGGCAACCGACGACAAACGAGAAGGTACGTCGGCGTTCCTCGAAAAGCGGGTCGCCAACTTCAGCGCCCGTTGACGCTACCCAGGCGGCACGGCGTTCGCGCGCTCGGCGCCTTCGCCGTCACCGGCCGACGGATCGCTCGGTATTGCGATACGCGGCCGGCGTACTACCCGTCCAGTGACGAAACGCGCGATGAAATGCAGTCGGATTGTCGAACCCGACGTCGTACGCGATTCCCGCGATCGTATCGTTGGAGTGAGTCAGCCGCTGAATCGCGATGTCGCGCCGCACTTCGTCCTTGATGGCCTGAAACGTCGTGCCTTCGACTTCCAGACGCCGGCCGAGCGTACGCGTCGAATAATTCAGCGCGTGCGCGACCTGATCGATCGTAGGTGTCTCGGGAAGGCAATCCGCCATGTAACGCCAGACCTGGTGGCACACCATCTGGTCCACGAACGTGACAAATATCCAGTCTTCGGGCGCTCGCTTCAGGAACGCCTGAAGATCCGGTTTGCGCTGCCTGATGGGCATCGTGAGATAGTTCGCATCGAAGCGAAGACAGGTCATGGCTTGATCGAACTTCACCGGGCCTGGAAACAGGTAAAGATGATCGCCCGCCTGTGCCGAGCGAGGAAACTGGAAATTCACTTCGACAAGCGGAATCTTCTGGCGAATCAGCCAGGATGCGATGCCATGAATCAGCTTCAGCACCAGTTCGCAACCGAGCGCGCTCACACCCGGGCCTTGAGGCTCGATGGTCAATCGAACCATGCCGGTCCTGCCGTCCTGCCTGGATTCGAGTGTGAATTCTTCCAGGAGGATATGAAAGAACTGCGTGAGTCGATATAGCGCGACCTCGAGCCGGGGCGCGTCCAGCAAGCTCAGACAGAGAAATTTGAGCGTGCCCTTTCTCAATCGTCGGCTGAAAATACCCGGCATTTCGTCGTCCAGCTCACTGGCCAGCAGACGGTAGAGCGTGGAGAATTGCTCCTGCGTCACACGGGCCCCTGGCTTGCCAAGCAACTCGTGTGGAATGCCCGACAGCTCGGCCAGTCTGGCAATCGTCTCCCGCTCGGCGCCGGAAAGGAAGCCGTTCACGACGGTAATGGGAACGGTGGCGGTCAGTGGATTCAAGTCGGCTACCCGCAATGTCGAAGGAAGGCCATGCTGTCGTGTGCGCTGCTCACAGCGCGCTCGCGTACCGCGCATCTGCGCCGGCATCCACGCCTTCCACTGGTCTTGCTGGCTCGCCGTCGGCTCCCGGCCCGGCATACGCCGCAAACGTCTGCTCGTCGCGTGCCAGCATCGACGGCAACGTGTCACGCATCAAATCGACCCATGTCCGGATTTTCGCATCCAGATACTGGCGTGACGAGTACAGCACATACACATTCATGTGGTGGGTGCGATAGTGCGGCAGCACACATGCAAGCTGCCCATCGCGCAACCCGGCGACCGCTGAGTAAAGCGGCAGCAGACCGATGCCCATGCCACTCCGAATCCCCGCCGCCAGCGCGTCTGCGTCGTTGACGCGAAAGGCGGGCGTGACCGGCGCGCTCGCCTGTACACCATCCGGGCCGATCAGTTTCCACGCGTCATGCCCAGTCGGCGTCGCGAGCAAACCAAGGCAGGCATGCCTCTCGAGATCCTGGAGCGTGGCCGGCGCACCGTGTGTGTCGACATATCCGCGCGACGCGCACAGGATGCTGAAGGTCGCCCCGAGTCGCTCGGAAACCACGCCGGATTCCGGAAGATGGCGTTCGAGCGCGATCGACACGTCCAGGCCCTCTCCAATCAGGTCGGGCCGCCGCCGGGTCGTCAGCAAGTCGATCCTGACCTCTGGAAAACGTTGCCGATAGCCTGCGACGAGCGACATCACATAGTGCCGGTCCAACCCGTTCGCGCAATGCAGCTTCAGCTTTCCGGACGGCCGCGCATGGGCGTCGCACGTCTCTGCCTCTGCCTGTTCGAGGTAGGCGAGTATCTGGTCGCATCGCCGCCAGTATCGTTCGCCGGCCTCGGTCAACGAGACGCGGCGCGTCGTCCGGTTCAACAATCGGACCGTCAGGTGCCGTTCGAGATCCGACACCACGCGTGAAATCCGCGTGGTGCTTATGCCGAGTTGCCGGGCCGCCGCCGAAAATCCGCCGGCGTTGACCACACCAACGAACAGGCGCATGTGTTGAAGCGTGACCATGGTTTCTTCCGTTTGGAATAAACGGAATTTTTGCACGGGAATCCTGATCGATTGCCCGCAACGTTCGCAAAATTGCGTTACGTATCGCTTTGTCGTTTTGCACAATTCCGGTTGTGCGAAAGTGCTCGATTCCCCGCACCGCCTTCTCGAACTGTGCCGGCAAATCCGTGTCCGTCACCCCTTTGGTTACCGCGCGTCCGACTGCGCCTTGAGAATCGCCTGCGCCCGATTCTTGACGTCCAGCTTCAGATAAAGGTTCTTCAGGTGAAACTTCACCGTGTTCTCGGACAGGAACAGCTTCTCGGATATCTCGCGATTCGACGCTCCGCTGCACAGCAACCGCAGGATTTCATCTTCTCGCTGCGACAACAGGTTCGACCACGCCGTCTTCTGGACGTTTGCTTTCGGATTTCTCTCTGCACACTCCACGCCATCGAGCATCGCCGCCAACTCCCCACCCTCGTCAAACAATGCGCGCGTACAACCGCCCGCCCGAGCGGCGTCCTGCGCACCTTGCAAGGTGCGCAGCGCCAGCCGCGTGTGCCCTTGCCGATGCTGAACCAGCGCCTGCAATACCTGCAGCTTGACAGACAGGAGCGGTCGCGCCGGCACGATGCCGAGCGCCGACTTCAGCAATTCGGAGGCCCGGTCGAGCTGCTGCTGCGACAACGCAAGCCGGATGCGGCCAAGCAACGGGCCGCTCAGCATCTCCGTCACCGGAATCCATGCTGAATCCGGCGATGCGGCATCGCCCGATACCTGCGACAGCAACGCATCGATGCGCGTCGTCTCGCCGCTGCGCCCCGCAAGATACAGACGCTCCCACACAATCATCTCCCGCACGCTCGACCAACGATTGTGAAAGCTCAGACGCTCGAGCGTGTCGAGCGCGTCGCGCGCCTGTAGCATCCGGCCGCGCACGGCATGCACGCGCGCGATCGACACCATCGACAACGCGACGAATTCCGGCACCGTCGCGAGTGCGATATCCTCGCCGAACTGCGCGGAGAGTCGCTCAACCGTGTCAAACTGGTCTGCCTCGTAACAGGCCCAGATGCGCGACGCCGCCAGCGCCGCGGCCGACATGCCCCGGTTCACATACGGACTGCCCGCGTCGCGTCGCATGCCGCGAGTCGCATGCGGAGCATCGGTAGCCAGCCGCGGCTGCGCGCTCATCACCTGCAAGATGCAGCGCAACGCGAGCGTATAGCCATGACTGAACGCGGCCTGTGCATGATCGTTGTGGCTGTTCGCCAGCACCAGCAGGTGATGGGCCCGTTCGTCCTCCCACTCGGCCATCGCGCTGAACGCAAGGAGATTGGCCGCCGCGCCGAGCTCGAAGGCCTCGAACAGGCCGGACGCTGGCTGACGCAGCGCAGGCACGTCGGCGAGCCGCGCCGCGCCGCGCAGGTCGTTCCCGAATAGCAACGCCATCGCGAGCACGACGTCGGCGCCGTGCCCGTCGCGCGTTTCGGCAAGATATGACAGCAGCGGATGGGTCGGCCCGCCGCGCCGCAGGAACACCAGCGCCCACGCGATCTTCACCGCGAGGCTCCGGCAGCCGAGCACCTCCTGCAACGGCAGCCGGTCGAACCAGTATGCGACCGTCACCAACTCGGCACCCTCGACGAGCCGGGACGCCCAGTCGTCCAGCGTCGTGATCGCGAGCGAATACTCCCGTGCCTCGACCGCATGGAACATCGCCTCTTCCGGCACGCCATGGCGCACGTACCAGTGCGCGGCGCGGCGGTGCACGTCGATCACGCGCGCCGCATCCTCATGCGCGAGCCGATCGGACAGGAAGCGGGCGAACAGCCCGTGATAGCGATACCATCCCGGGCTGCCGTCCAGCGCCTCCACGAACAACCCGTCGCGCTCGAGCTGCCGCAGCACCGCGTCCGCGTGCCCGAACCCGGTCACTTCCTCGCAGAGCGAGCCGTTCAGGCGCCGCAATGGCGACGTTTTCAGCAGGAACGTCCGCACGTCGGGCGGCTGTAGCGCGAGCGTATTCTCCGACAGGTAGCGAACCAGCTCGAGCGGCGTGCAGTCGCGCATCTCGTCAAGCGCATCCCGGATCTCGTCGCGCGCAAGCGCCAGCTTGAACAGTTGGAGCCCCGCCGGCCATCCCTCGGTGCGCGACTGGATGAACGCCTCCGTTTCCGCATCGATCGTGTCGGCGGCATCCGCGAGGAACACGGCCGCTTCGTCCGTCGAGAAACGCAGATCCTCCATCCGCAGCACGAGCGCCTCTTCGGCGACCTGCAACGCGCTCACGCCGACGTCCGGCAGGTTGCGAGATCCGATGTAGACGCGACAGCGCCCGGGCAGCGCATCCAGCAGATCGCGAAAGAAATGCAGAATCGCCGGCTCGTGAATCCACTGGAAATCGTCGATGCAGATGCCGATCGGACCGTCGATCCGCGCGAGCTGGTCGAACACCCAGTCCAGCATGTTGTCGGACGGGCGCACCGGCTGCCCAGTCGCAGCCACGCCGGCCTCCTCGACCATCTGCGCGATCAGCGAGATGAAATACGCTTCGAAACGGCGCGGATCGTTATCGTTCTCGTCGAGCGCGAGCCACGCCATCGTCCAGCGTTTCGCGCGCCCTGCCTCCATGATCTGCTGCAGCAACGTCGACTTGCCGCTGCCGAGCGGGGCCTGCAGGATCACGATGTGCGGTACGCCGAGCCCCGTCACCCGATCGAGCAACGCGCGCCGGACGATCGCGCCGCGACGCGCGACGGGCGGAAAGAACTTGTGTTCGCGCAAGTCCGCACCGTGGCGGCGTGGCCTGCGTCGCGTCGAATTCGGGGAAGCAGTCACAATCGTCCGGATGGCGTGGAAGAGAAGGCATCGTGCCTCAATCGCGAAGCCGCTTCAAGCATCGCCGGCCGCCGGCTCCGCCGCGGGCTCGTTTGGCAGCGGCGGCGTCCAGCCCCCGACACGCGAAAATGCCGAGAATGCCGCGAACGGATTGCAGCAGAACGGGCGCAGGCAGCCTGTATCGTGCGACGTCCCGTCGTCCAGGCTGTCGGCCCCCGCCGCCCGCGCGCCGGTTACGAGCGACTCCGTCATCGCGGCACCGTGCCGGCAAAAGCAACGTATGCGTCGAGCGCCGCCGGATTGGCCATCGCATCTCGACTCGCCGCGCTTTCGACGCGCTGCCCCATCAGGATCTTGCGCACCGGCACCTCCATCTTCTTGCCGGTCAGCGTGTACGGAATCTGCTCCATCGCAACCATCACGTCCGGCACGTGGCGCGGGCTGCACAGCGTGCGCAGCCGCTCCGCGATCCGCGCGCGCAGCGCATCGTCGAGCGCTCCGCCGTCGCGCAGGCGCAGAAACAGCGGCATGAAGTAGCGGCCACCGGGCAATTCACAGCAGACGACGAGACTGTCGGCCACGGCTTCGATCTCCTCGACGACGCGATAGATTTCCGCCGAGCCGATGCGCACGCCGTGGCGATTCAGCGTCGAATCGGCCCGCCCATAGATGTAGCAACCGCCGTGCGGCACGATCTTCATGAAATCGCCGTGCCGCCACACGCCGGGGAAGTAGTCGAAATAGGACTCCCGATAACGCGTGCCGCCGTCGTCGTTCCAGAAATAGATCGGCATGGAGGGCGCCGGCCGCGTGACGACGAGCTCGCCGATCTCGTCGACGACCGGCTGGCCTGCGTCGTTCCACACGTCGACCGCCATGCCGAGCATACGCGCCTGAATCTCCCCCGCCCGCACCGGCAGCAGCGGCACGGCACCGACGAGCCCGCTGCACAGCTCGGTGCCGCCAGACTGCGACGTAACCCACAAATCCGGCTTCACGCAGCGATAGAACCACGAGAATGTTTCCGGCGTGCTCGGCGCACCGCTCAGGATCACGCTCCTGACGCGCGACAGGTCGAATTCGCGACCGGGCTCGAGGCCGGCCTTCTCCATCATCTGTACGAACGTCGGGCTGCCACCGAAGCAGGTCGCCCCCGCATCGGCGGCAAGCTGCCACAGGCAACCCGGCCCACCATGCATCGGGCTGCCATCGTAGAGCACCGCAGCCGCGCCCGTCATCAGCGACGCAACCAACAGGTTCCACATCATCCAGCCGGTCGTGCTGTAGAAGAACATCACGTCGCCGGCGTGCAGATCCATGTGCAGGTGCATCAGCTTCAAATGCTCAACGAGGATGCCGACGTGGCTGTGGACGATCGCCTTCGGCAAACCGGTCGTTCCCGACGAGAACACGATCCAGAGCGGATGATCGGGACCCACGCGTTCGAAGCGGAATGCGTCGGGCGGCACGTCGGGGCCGTCCAGAAGCGCGTGCCACGGATGCGTCGCGCACGGCAGTGTCGCAGCGCCGTCCGGCAGCACATCGGTGTCGGACGACAGCCATACGAGCGTCTCCAGCGACGGCAGCGCGCGCGCGATCTGCAACGCTTCCTCCGTGCGCTCGAACATCCGGCCGCCGAAGCTGTAGCGATCGGCCGTGATCAGCACCTTCGGCTCGATCTGCCGGAAGCGGTCGACCACCGTACGTACGCCGAAATCGATCGCAGCCGACGACCATACTGCTCCGATGCTGGTGGCGGCGAGCATCGCGACCGCGCATTCGGGCACGTTCGGCAGATACGCGACGACGCGGTCGCCGGGCTGCACGCCCATCTCGCGCAAGCGTGTCGCAACGCGCCGCACCTGGCCGGCGAGCTCGACCAGCGACAGCGTGCGCAGCGGTTGCGTTTCGCTCGCGTAATGGAACGCCGGCTGCGCCGCGTCCGCATGCGCGGCATGCTGCAGCACGTGTTCCGCGTAGTTCACGCGTGCATCGGGAAACCAGCGCGTGTGCGGCATCGGCGCGCCGTCAGTCACGCGACGCGCCGATCCGTCGAACTGCACGTCGAACCACTGCCAGATCGACGACCAGAACGCGTCCGGCTCACCGGTCGACCAGCGCCACAGCGCATCGTAGTCGGCAAACGCCAGGTCTCGATCGGCCGCGAGCCAGTCCATAAAGCGCGCCAGATTGGAACCGCGCATGAACGCGTCATCCGGCGTCCACATCAGTTCGCCTTCGTTCGTCATGTCAATGCCTTTCACGTAAGCGCGCAATGCGCGCGAGGACCGTTTCGGGATGTGCCAACGCGGGAATTTCCGCGACGTCGAATGTGTCGGGGTCCGCTGCCGGCAAATCGTCTTCGCCGAACCAGAACGCCGCGGGCACAACGACTCCGGTCGGCCCCGGGCCGCACGTCGCCGGCGCGATCGCGAAGTCCGGCGCCGCAGCACCCGTGAAGGCGACCGAAGCAGGAATCCGCAGCCCCCAATCCCAGCCATAATGCCGCGCGACGTTCGCGACCGGCTGAAGCAGTTCCAGCCCATGCGCGGCGACGTCGGCATCCCACCGGAGCGATTCGCGCATCAGAACTGCGTCCACTCCGGCGGTCGCGAAAGTGCGCAGGAAATCCGCCACGCACGCCGCCGCCGCGTCGGCCGCGTCTTCGTCGACTTCGACGCACGGCGTGCCGCTTGCGAAGGCGAATGCGCGCGCCGCCCAGTCGCGCGGCGACGGCAAATCCAGCACAAAGATCGCGTCGGGCAACGCGGCGCGCAGCGCGACCGCCAGCGCCGCCACGTGCGTACGCACCGGCTCGCTTGACAGATACGTTTTCAGCGGCAGATGCGCGCGCTTCGTCTTGCTCGTCATCTCGGCGGCAAGCGCCGCATCGCGTGTGAGCCATGCGTCGGCCACCTCCGCGAGCGGCAGCGTGAGCACGTCCGGGCGCAGCAGGCCATGCGCGTGCCGCGCCCACGCCACGCACGCGGCACTGTCGAGCCACGGTGGCGCGTCACCCGTAAGCAGCGGCGCGCTATAGCCGGCGTGATCGAGCCATAGCAGCCGACGCACGCGGCTGGCTTGTATCAATCCGGGCATGACGACGCCTCCGTGTTCAATGCGTCGAGACGCGCTTCCAGTTCCGCGATTCGCACGTCCTTCGGATCGAGCATGTACGCGCCCTGAAGCTGGTCGGCCGGCATCGTGACGCGCTGGCCCAGCGTCGTCGCGTAGATCTCCGCGTTGTCGCTCCAGCTCCCGAAGTACGGCAACGACGCAGGCGGCTCGGGCGTCACCCATTCCGCGCAGAACGCATCGAACGGCCGGGCACGGGCAATACGCGCAAGCCGCTCGGCAGCCCGTGCGTCGGCGGTCGCCTCGACGTCCACGACCAGCGTCTGCTCGTCGTAGACGACCTTGTAGATGTCGCGTGCATTCTCGTGCGACATCAGTTCCTCGCGCAGATCCTTCATCACGAGCGCCGGATCGCGTTCGAGCACGTCGCCGTAACCGCCGCCCGAGCCCTGGCAGATCATGTAGATCTCGCCTTCGTTGCAGATCTCGAACGTCATGCCCATGTCGTGGCTGCTGTACTTCGCGCCTGGAATCGGGCGGTTGTTCATCAGGTCGACGATGTCGAACGCATCGACGGCTTTTGGATTTTCCTCCAGCACCTTGAAGATGTTGATGCCCTTGATCTTCATCAGCTGATAGCTCGGGCACGAATAGCCGCCGAACAGCCCCTGCGCGGACGGAAACTTCGAACCCTCGCAGCCGGTCATGAAGCCCCACAGCCCCGACCCGCGAGCGGTCGCGATCTGCTCGTAGCCCATCCCGCCGCGATACTTGCCCCAGCCGATCCGGTCCTTCGCGAGCCGCTGCGCGCCGAGGCGGATGATCGGCGTATCCTCTTCCGCGATCTCGTGCTCGCCGGTATCGCACATGAAGCCGAACACGGGCGAGATCGAATGTTCGCCGTCCGCATGGCTGCGCGCACCTTGCCCGTTGCCGTTGATGTCCGCGCAGAAATTGCCTGTCACGTCGCCGTGTTGCGTGAGGCCGCCGTAGATGAACGTCGCTGCCTGATCGTATTGCGACGCGATCACCGCGGAGTAGCGATGCGGCAGACTATAGCTGAGCTTGTTCATCGGGATCGTCCAGACCACGCAGCCCTTGAACAGCGGCATCAGGCTCATCGCCTGTGGCATCTCGCCCTCGGCGTCGAGGATGGAGTTGCGATCGGTGATGATCTCGATCGGCGACAGCACGGCCATCGTGTGCGGCAGATCCGGCCAGATGTTCTGCAACAGCCCGGTACACAGCGCCGCCTTGAAAGATGCGATGTTGGTGTTCACCGAGCGGTTCAGGAACTGCGGCGCCGAGCCGCGAAAATCCATGATCATCCGGTCGCCCTTCACGGTGATCGCACAGGAGATTTTCTGCAGCGCGTTCTCGCGCAGGCTCGAATCCATGAACTGCAGCACGCGCGTCGTGCCGTCGGGCAGCTCGCGAATCCGCCGACGCATCTCCGTCTCGACGTCTTCCAGATGCGAGCGCAGCGTGCCGATCAGCGCATCGCGGCCATACTGGTCGAGCAATGCGATGATCCGGTCGCGCAGCCTAAGCACCGCATGCAGCTTGACCTTCATGTCTTCGAGCTGCAGCCGCGGATCGCGCACCGAGTTCTGCAGGAACGTGACGAGATCGCGCTTCAGCTCGAAATTCTCGACGATCTTGAACGGCGGCATCTTGATGCCTTCGTCGTACTTGCTCTCCGCCTTTGCGGGCAACCCGCCCGGCTCGGTCGAGCCGTTTTCGCCCTCGTGAATCGTCGACGACAGCCAGCAGACCAGTTCGCCCTTGTAGAACAGCGGCATCATCATCGACTGGTCGGTGTTGTGAATGCCGCCATAGCGCGCGTCGTTGTGGATGAACCCGTCGCCGTCCTTCACGCCGACGGTTGGATCGTCGGTCCAGTTCTTAATGATGAAGCGGATTGGATAGAAGCAGCACGCGGCGAACGCGATAATCCCGTGCGGCGCAATCATCGACAGGTCGCCCTGTGCAGTGTAGATCGCGGTCACGAGGTCGCCCCATTTCGCACCCGGCGCCGCCCCCATCTGGTTCACCATCGTGAACGCCTCGGACAGCGCCGAGTTGATCAATCCGCGTACATGGTGAACCTGGTGCGGATCGACGCCCTGCTCCAGCACTTCCTGCTCGGCCTTCGAGCGCGGCAGGATGCTGTGGTTGCGCATGATCTCCGGATCCGGCCCGAGGAACAGCGTGTTGTCGGCGATGAACTTGTCGAGCAGTGCCCGGTCTTCCGCATTGATGTCGTTTTGCATGTCGAACTCCTTGCTTACTTGCGCAGGAACCACGCGCCGCCCTGGGCCGTCGCCTGGTAGATCCATCCCGGTTCGACGAGGAACGTCGTCGCGCGTGTGGTGATGACGGCCGGCCCTTCGATCCGCGTACGCTCGGCGCGCGCGCGGTCGTCGTAGATTGCGGTGCGCAGCGGCCCGTCGTGCCCGACGAAGTGGCAGTCGCGATGACCGACCGGCTCCGGCGGCGGCAGCGGATCGTCACTGACCGTCAGCTTCGCGAACTTCACCGACGGCTGTTCGACATACGCGCACACACGTAGCGTATTGATCCGCACGCCCGTCTCGGGGCTCTGGGAGCCCTCGCCGAAGCGCGAGCCGTAACTTTCATGGAACAGCTCCATCAGCGTCAGCACGTCACGCTGGCTCTTCAACCGCGACAGCGGCGTCACCACCGCCGTCTGCACGCGCTGGTTGCCGTAGCGCATGTCCAGTTCGAGCCGGTAGCAGATCTGCGCCGGATCCATGCCCTGCCGTTCGAGATCCTCGCGCCCGCGCCGCTCCAATTCCTCGACACCGCGGTTGAACGCGTCGAAATCCGCGAAGAACGATTTCGTGTTCGGATTGAACAACACCGTCCACGTATTCATCTCGTGAATATGCATCTGGTTCACCGTGCCGGCACCGCACGCGGAGAAGGTCGACGAATACGGCGGTGCGAGGGCACGACTGATGCCGAGCGCGGCCGCGATCCCGCACGCGTGCAGCGGGCCGTTGCCGCCGTACGCGAGCACCGTGAAATCCTTCGGCTCGTAGCCGCGCGTGCGCAGCTCGGTCGCGATCCCGTTCGCCATTGACGCGTCGACCTGCTTCTTGATCAGCTTCGCGGTCTCGATCACGTCGAGATCCAGCTCGTCGCACAGGTCGTCCTGCATCGCCTGCTTTGCGCGACGCGGGTTCAGCGGGATGCGGCCGTTTGCATAGTTTTCCGGATCGAGATAGCCGAGCAGCAAGTCTGCATCGGTGACGGTCGGATGCTGGCCGCCGCGGTCGTAGCAGGCCGGCCCGGGGTCGGAGCCGGCCGATTGCGGACCGATCTCGACGGTCTTGTACATGCGCTCGTAACGCGCAATCGAGCCGCCGCCCGCGCCAAGCGCGACGAGATGCACCATCGGCACGCTGACGAGCCAGCGATCGATCACCGGGTTGAAATCGTAGAATTTCTGCCCGCCGCTCACGACAATCCCGATGTCGAAACTGGTGCCGCCCATGTCGGTCGCGACGACGTTGCCGAGCTCTGCGGCGGCGGCCAGGTATTCGCTCGCGGCGATCCCCGACACGGGTCCCGAATGGACCGTCTGCAGCGCATCGGTCGAGTTCAGTTGCGCCATCCCGCCCGAATTGTGATTCACCAGCATCGGCTTCGCGTAGCCCTGCTGACGCAGGTTCAGCTCCAGCGTGCCGAGCCCGTGATACATGATCTGATGCAGGAACGCATCGATGATCGACGATGTCGCCCGCGAGTACTCGCCCTTTCGCCCGACGACCTGATGCGACAGCAGCATCGGAATCGCACCGAGCATGTGCGCCGGATATTCGTCGAGGAAAATTTCGCGCACTCGCAGTTCATGCACGGGATTCACCACGCTGTTCGTGAACATCACGACGAGCGCCTGCGCGCCGGCATCGACGAGTTCGCGAATGCGCAGCCGCACGTCGTCCTCGTCGAGCGTCCAGAATACCTGGCCTGCATAGTCGATACGCTCGCGCACCTCTCGGATCAGCGGAATCGGAACGAGCGGATCCGGCCGCGCGGCATTCGGAATATCCATCTGCTCGTGCTCGGACAGCCCTTCGCCGTACCCGCGCGCCCGGGACAACGGCACCGTGTGCTTGAAGCCCGTGGTGACGAGCAAGCCGACCCGCGGCCCCTTGCGCTCGATCAGCGCATTGGTACCGAGCGTCGTCGCATAACGCACGGAATCGACTTCGGACAAAAGCTGCGTCGGCGTCAGTTCGAGCTGGCGACACGCGTCCGCGAGCGAGTCGTTGAAGCCGACCGCGAGATTGTGATGAGTGGTCAGCGATTTGCCCTCGACGCACTGCTCGCCCCACGCGACGAAGCAATCCGTGAAGGTGCCGCCGATGTCGACGGAAACACGTTTCATGAGCGGTTCTCCCCGTATCTCAAGTAGACGATTCATCGGCGGCACCGGCGAGCGCATGCCTATGATGCACGGCCGCATGCAGCGCGCGCTGCAGCTTCACGCGTTCGAGCGCGAGGTCGGGTGCCTGCGCGGGCTCGATCATCTCCGGCCGGTCCTTCCATTGCGCCTTCAGCGCGTCGATATCGAGTTCGATGTCGTGCAGCGGTGGATGGCCCGGCGGCAGATACTCGGCTTCGACCAGAACACCGCACCCCGGACAGTAGTACTCGAGAATCCGGCACCAGTCCGGATCGGGTGAATAGGTGCGCTCGTACAGCGCCGGATCGAGCAGCGGCTTGTGGATCTCGCGCGGGTCGCGATCGTGGACAAGCAGCCCGCGCTTGTAGTTGTCGCGTGCGCTACCGTGTGCATGACCGCAACGCCGGCATTCCCACTGTTCCGCATCCAGGTCGATGCGCAGGGTTTCAGTAATCAGAACCTTCATTATTCGCTCTCCTTGCCGCTGCTCAGCAGGATGTCTCCGATGGAGTTGATTTCGAAGTGCCAGCCCGCGTCGATGCGCCCAGTGAAGAAGTCCTCCTCGAGCACGGCCGGGCCAGCCGCATACACCGCGACGCCCTTCGGCTGATCTTCCACGCGATACAGCGGCAGTTCCGCTTCGTGGCCATCGACAACCACCACACGCGTGCCACGCGCGATCGCTGCCTGCTGGCCACCCTCGCCGAACCGGCCGTCGAGCGCCGCCTGCGGCATACGCTTGATCGCGTTAAGTGTCACCGACAGCGCGGCGCCCGGCGCGACGCCCGGCGGCAGCGCCGGGCCCGTCAGCGCGTGTTCGACCGTCTTGCCGTCGGCGCCGGTGGCCTCGAGCGTGTAGATCAGCCGACAGTCTTCGACTGCCGCACCTTCGCCGAACATCGCTCGCGATGCTTGCGTGAGCAACACATCCATCGTCACGGCGAGCGCGTCGCCGGTCGTGTCGGTCAGCGGCGCCGAGAAGCTATGGCCCACATCCGAAAAGCCGATTCCGTATGCGGAGAACACTGCCGCCAGCCCGGGAATCAACACGCGCTTCACGCCGATTGCGTCCGCGACCCGGCACGCGACGAACGCGCCCGCGCCGCCGAACGCAGCGAGCGTCGTATCGGCGCGATTTTCCGTGTACGCAACGAGGCTGTCGGCGACCTTCTTCACCCACGCAGCTTCCATCGCGGCGAGTGCCTCCTTGTCGCTCATCTTCATCGGATCGGCGACGTGCGCATGAATGGCCTGCCGTGCGCGCTCCTTGTCGAGGTGCAGCTTGCCGCCAAAGAACGACGCCGGATCGAGCAATCCCGCCAGCGCAAACGCATCGGTGATCGTCGCCCGGGTACCGCCCAGGCCGAAGCATGCTGGCCCCGGCGCGCTGCCGACGCTCTCCGGTCCAACCACGATCCTGTCGCCGTCTGCGCGCAGGATCGAACTGCCGCCTACGCCGGCGCTGACTACGTCGCACAGCGCGAACGATGTCGCCACGCCCTCGACGTTGCCATACCGATTCGCGCGTATGCCCTGCTCGTCGACAACGCCGATGTCGGTCGTCGTGCCGCCGATATCCATCGACAACAGGTGTGTCAGTCCGTAGTGCGCGGCCAGCACGCGCGCGCCTTCCATCCCGCCGCGCGGGCCCGAACTGTAGGTCTTCAGCGCGATCGTCTTCGCGACGCGGCCCGCATGGCCGTCGTTGCGGAACACCAGCAACGGACTTTGCGCTCGCGCGTCGCGCAGCTTCTGTTCGGCGCTGTACAGGAAGCGCTCCATCGCCGGATGCAGGAATGCGTTGAACAGCGCGGTCCACGTGCGGCGCACGTCGTCGGCATCGTCGGCGACTTCGTGCGCATACAGGATCGGAAGCGCGCCGAGCAGGTGCGGCGGAAAACTGCGCAGCAGCCGGCTCTTCAACCGCTGTTCGAGCTCCGCACGCCGCGGGCCGCCGATCGCCACGACCAGCCGGTTCGCGCCCGCCGCCGCGAGCTCGCCGACGATACGGACGATCTCCGCTTCGGACGGCTCGCTGCCCAGCGAAACCGTGCGCTCGCCGATCACCGTGTCGAACAGGCTCGCCGCACCGTCCGCGTCGCGAACCCGATCGGCCGTCAGCGTGCCGCCAACCACCAGGCCGAGCCGCGGCCCCTTTCGTTCGACCAGCGCGTTGGTACCCTGCGTCGTCGAATAGCGGATTGCCGCCGTCGACAGCAGCAGCGCCTCGAGATCCTCTCGGCCGTAGATTGCTTCGGATGCCTTACGCAATCCGTCGAACAGACATTGCGACAGATCGTGTGGCGTCGTCAGCGTCTTCGTGCGCACCACCTTGTCGCTGTCCATCACACAAATATCGGTCAGCGTGCCGCCGTTGTCGATGTTGATCAGGCGATGCCGCCCAGGCCCGGCGCTTGCCGAACCCGACCGCACATCGCGCGTGAAATCGGATGAGTGAGTCATGAACTGTCTCGCTGGGTGAAGGGTCGGGTCAGACCTGACGAATCCGCGGTGTCGGCGGGGTGACGGAAAGGTCGAGCGGCACCTGCTGCGCGGCCCGGCGACCACGCAACGGTGAATGGGATGGGTGATACATGTCGTCTCCTGTTGTTGTGTCTGTCGTGAAATCAGTCTAGGTGCCTGCTTGACGCACCACGCCACCCGTCCGGGTAGTCTCGAGATATGGATTGCCCGTATGCGGTGCACGCGTGTATGCGACCTTGTCGGCCAGGCGTGCCGAGTCGCGCCCCGGCGCCGTCGTGCGCGATGCAGTGAAGTGAAAGGGAGATGCGCGGCGTGCATGCGCCGCGACTATGCCTGGCACATCGTGCCAAGCTGCCGGCTCGGATCAATGGCGACGAACGGGCAAAGCTCGTCCGCCGACATCGCGTCGGAGTGACACCGGAAGTGGGACACCGCGCCGAAAATCGGCGCGGCACGCGGGAAAAGGCGGTACTGTGCGCGGCACGTCACGCGCAGTCCCCACATGGATGCGGCCCGTCACACGACCGAGCACGCTCGACGTCCGCCGAAGTCGACGGCAACATCTCAACCGCACACGTTTCGGATTCGGCGCGTGCCGGTCAGAACAGGTGACGGATGCCAACGGCCGAGCCGAACGTCGAACCCGACGCACCGAACAACGCGTCGTTCGTCGACAGACCGGTATTCATCTTCCCGTGGTTATTGACGAAACCGAACTGGCCGTACAGCAGGGTTGCCTTCGACAGGCTGTAAGTCACGCCGGTCGCAGCCATGATCGAGTGGTTGCCCGTGTCGTTGCCGTCGCTCGTATACCAGACCCCGGCATCCGCATTCACGGCGGGCGTGATCTGATAGCTCAGGCCGCCGCTGTAGACACGGTTGTCGAACGACCCGGAAATCTTGTAGCTAACGAATGACGCCTTCACTGTCAGGTCGCGATACTGATAGGTGGCGCCGATCGTGCGGCCGCTAAACGGCACCGTGCTCGGCACCGGCGTCGACGCGGCGGTGCCGCCCGCGTTGCCGTTGTACATGGCAGCGCTGACCAGCAGCGGTCCATACGTATATTTAAGGCTCGCCGAATACTGCCGCCCCGCCTGGAAGTCACCCGCGACGCCGCCGAGCGCGAGCATCGCGGCACCCTGGAATCCGCCGATCGTCGGGCTCGTATAGGACACCGCGTTCGAATTGAAGATGCCGGTCACGAACACGCTACCGACGTAGATCGGCACGCCGCTGCCGAAGTAAGACACATCGCGCGCATCGGTCGAGATGAGCGACAACACGAACGGCGAGAACTGCACACCGGCTTTCACCGTCCCGTATGGACTGGCCAGCCCCACCCACGCCTGCCGGCCGAACATGTTGCCGTTCGAATCCGTAAAGCTGCCTTTCGCGATATCGATCCCGCTTTCGAGCGTGAAAATTGCCTTCACCCCGCCGCCGAGATCCTCGGTACCTTTCAGGCCGAACAGCGACGGAGTCATGCCACCCGTCACCATCGAAAACTGATGGCCAGCGTTCTGCCCGGTCGCGGGATTTACGCTCTTGCTCGTATAGAGAATGCCGGCGTCGACGACGCCGTACAGCGTGACACTGCTTTGCGCACGGGCGGCCGGCATGCCGACAGCAAGGCAAATAAGGGGAGTGACGACGAGGTTGATGGGGGAAAGGACATGCTTCATCTACTACGTCTCCTGATGTTTTTCGAAGTTGGAAGGCTGTGACTCGCCTGCCTATGCCGATGGTTCGCTTCAATGCGCGTCGGTCTGTCATCGAATACGCGGACAAGCGATCGCTCGCCGCGAAATCCTCAGGAAAGCAGTTTAGGGATGGGGGCACGAACGGTCCCTACCCGTTCGGGTAGTCTGGAGCCATGGATTCCCCGGACTCAATGCGGTTAAGAAAGCCTAGGTTCGAAGGGTGATTTCTGTACCTTTGACGCACTGCAAGGCGTCAGCCATCCGCATGCGGATCAATCGGCGCGCGACGAAGGCGCCCGACTCCGCCTTGCACGGCGGCAGCTCATCCGGGCTGAGTGCGCTTCATCGCTTGCCCGCCAGCGCATCCCCACCCACGTCATCCCGCTCTTCGCGAATCCGGTCCAGGGCCGTGCAGAATGAATTGCACGAAGGGGCGCGGCAGACGGTGCCGTTCCAACGGGCGTCGTGCCACGCGACCCGTGCTGTGAGGTGAAAAATGGCCAAGTTGGTCTCCCTGTGCCTGACTGTGCTCGCACGAGATCATGGAGCCCGGTCACAGTTCCCATGCGCGATGGATAGGATTGTAGCGGTCTGATGCCAACGCACTGGACTTCTTACGATCGCCCCCCCGGGCACGACCTGCTTGTCTTGCAAACCGATGACACTTCACGATGCGCTGCAAACACTGCCCCGGGAAACTGTGAATAACCCTGAACCTCGCTATTCTTCTCATCGAACTCTTGCCTCGGCGTGCGCCTGGCACCCTGGTTCCTGCCCTATCCCGCGACCGTAGCCGAGGGCGGCACGGCATCAAGGGGCGAGGGACCGTGTTGCCCGCACCATCCCTCGCCGCGTTCCTTGACACCGTGCCGCCCTCGGCTCCTTGGGTCGCACGGGCAGGAACCTGGGTGCCAGGCACAAGCAAGAAGCCAACCCCGAGTCCCACCGGGAGGGTTTTCCGCGTAAGCGGCAAGGCCATCCCACAGCCCGCCGCTCAACCCTTGTGCTGTGGAGATTGCTATGCAACTCGCTTCTTCTTTCCATTACAGCTCCCCGATGCTTCGTGCCGACTCGCCCCTGTCGGACGATCAGATTCGCCGCGTTGCTCCGTCCATCTTCGCGGACAGCAAGCATGAAAGTCGCTCGGAGCGCTACACCTACATACCGACCATCGACGTATTACGCGGACTGCGCAATGAAGGCTTTCAGCCGTTCATGATCTGCCAGACCCGCGTGCGCGATCCGGGCAAGCGCGACTACACGAAGCACATGCTTCGCCTTCGCCACGCCGAGCAGATCAATGGCGACGAAGCCAACGAAATCGTGTTGTTGAACTCGCACGACGGCACGAGTAGCTATCAGATGCTCGCCGGCTTGCTGCGTTTTGTCTGCCAGAATGGCATGGTCGCGGGCGACGACGTCGCCGATATTCGCGTGCCGCACAAAGGGAACATCATTCAGAACGTCATCAATGGTGCGTTCGACGTGCTCGACGGTTTCGAGCTGATTCGCGAACAAAAGGAAGGCATGCGCGACGTTTCGCTGAACCGTGACGAGCAGCATGCGTTCGCCCGCTCCGCGCTCGCGCTACGCTACGATCCAACCGATGCCGAGGCTCCTGCCCCGATCACTGAAAGCCAGTTGCTCGCTCCCCGCCGTTTCGAGGATCGCCGCGACGACCTCTGGACGGTGTTTAACCGGGTGCAGGAAAATCTCACGAAAGGTGGGCTGCATGGACGCTCGCGCACCGGGCGTGCAATGTCCACACGCCCCGTTACCGGAATCGACCAGAACGTAAAGCTCAATCGCGCCCTATGGATGCTGGCCGACGCCATGCGCCAAATGAAAGTGTAAGTGCCGTAGGGCGGCATCGCGTCGCCCTACTCAAACCAAGCCCGTCAGGATAACTATTCGATTTTTTCCTGACAGGCTCTCCTTAAGTCCGTCATATAAGCCATATCACTGCTAGCAAACGGTAGTTGGCGAAGTTTGCGCGGTTCCCGAATATTCTCACCGACCGGGACGTTCCGACCTCGAGTAACAGGCGCGCGAGCGCACCGGGCGACCTCACCGCGCCAATTGCACATGATCTGTCAGCTTGGCGAACATCGTGCCGTATATCGCACGCCAGCGCAGCAGTTCCGCCCGCTCACCAATATGCATCGTTTGCGCCGCCTTCCCGACCGACAGACGCTGGCTACGCAGCTCGTCCGCGACGCGATCCGCAAGGTCGGGAAAATCCAACGATTGGCCTTGTGCTTCAACGGCGTTGCGTAATTGCGAGTCCCGATAAAGGGTGAATTTCTCTGGCGAACCAAAGTAGCCGTTGCGCACAACATGCGTGATTGCGTTCGGAAACGTCGCGCCGAACTTGAGCAGCAATTCGAGACTATCGCGTTGCCGGTTGATGACCCACAACACGACCAGACGCCGGGCGAGCTCATCGAGCACGTTAGCGAGCGTTCCACCGTACTGCTCGACACCCGCCTGACTCCGGGCTGCCGTGTTGACGACAACGATCGCATCCCGGTGCGTATCGCAGAAATTAACAAAATCGATCCAGCCACTGACATCGTCCAAATTACATGACGCGCATTCGATTTCGGCATGGACCGCTTTCATGACATCAGGATTGGACGTGTCCGTCTCCACCAGCACGACGTTGAAATCCGTGCGTCGAAGGTAATCGACCAGTGCCAGCGTCACAAAACTCTTGCCGACACCACCCTTGCTACCACCAACCATGTAGATAGGGGGATTTTGCCTTGCCATGTGAGACCTCTACAAGTTCTCGGTATCCGGGCTGATCGGAAATCCAAGAAAGCCCTGTACCTGTTGCCCCGGCCTGGTTGTCCCCGTGTTCTCTTTCTGCTGCATTCCCGTGCGCGGCGGGTTATCGCGTGACGCATTGGCCCGTGCTGACTTCCTGCCTCGAGCAGGCGCTGTCGCCTGCTCTCGTGCCGTGTCTCGATTGCCTCGCCGAACCCTTCCCTTTCCGTCCGCACGGCGCATCGCATATCTCAGCGAATTGAGATTCACGTCGATGCCTTCTTGCGCGGCCTGCTCTATCAGTTCATACAACGTATATCCCTTCTCCCGCGCCGCCACGATCTGTGTCTGTATAGATTTGACACCGTCTCCCACCCTGACAGGTTGCGCGTCTTTCGGTTTTTCCGGCAGCGCATCCAGCCTACGACCGAACGCTGCCCACTGTCCTCGAGTAAATCTTCTGGCAACCGACATGACGACCTCCGACGCACACCCTTCACTGCATCTTGCGCACGCATTTACGCTCCGTCAACCCTCGTTCTATGTCGTTTTCGAAGCAAACGGAATACATAGGAATACATAGGAATATGACGGAACAAGAAATATTTTTTCTCGTCAGACGCCTCATCTGGCTTCTCATTCGCGCACGTATAGACACGAATTGCAGTGAACACTGCTGCCCATCGATTCGCGCTGAAGAACAATCCAGAACGCATTCGATGCCATCGGCGCGCACTCGGCATTCACCTCTTCTGCCCGGCCCTTTCAACGCCAGCGCTACACGCGTGCACCGGCGTTACGCAGACATTCACCGTCGCGCCACTGCGGACCAAACTCGAGTACCACCGGCACGACGCGACGCGGTGTGTCGGACGCATCAATCACTCAAGACATGCGTTCAGGCATTCTCCAAGCGTTTAAACGTGATGCGCTCGGGATCATGCGATCGTGTATGCGGGGCTCACTTCTTCACACCGCTGCATCAAACGCGCCGCACACGGCAATTACACGGACGCGATTTCAGAATGCGCATGGCTTGCACATAGCGCATACGGAAGTCACCCTCGGCAGAGAAAACAAGATGAAAAATGAGTGACTGCAGGATAGGCTTGCGCCGGTTTTGGGCGCCATGCATACAATTGGTGGCGCGTCGGCGATGTAGCGGGATGAGACATTAGTCGTGAGGAGTTCGTTCACACGGGTATCGAAGTGAGGCTCCACGTCGAGGCAACGCGCGATCCGACCATACTTGTGTAAGCTCGGCCGTTAACGCACCGTAATGCCTGGGATGAGCCGTGCAATCTCACTACCGGGTCCATCGCCGGCCAGTAATTGGTCGGTCAATCGCCGACCTTCGCGTTTGCGAGGGTGCTCCAACAACGTCGTTGAAATCGAGATTACGTCTCTGTGAGGCCATTCTCTTGATCACCGGATGGCGTTCCGGTGATGGCGCTCACCAGGGCTAACACACCCCGCTTTTCTCGAGTCTTCAAGTCACGGAAGCCGGCCAGAAGTCTCTCCTCGTCGATAGTGAGAGCGAGCGTTGCGGAATCAGATACCCGGCCAGTAAGCACATATTGGACGTCCACACCGACCTCAGCGATTCCCGCCAAGTAGCTGGCATCCGGGAATCTGGCCCCTTTCTCGTAGTTGACTTGGGCGTGCTGGAGAACGCCGCCCGCGGCAGCAAACTCGGTTTGGTTCAAGCCGAGTCGTTTCCGCTCCAATTTCAGGCGGACGGACAATATGTCCGCTTGTGAATTTTTCGTTGACATATGTCCGATTGAAACCTAGCCTAGTGAATATGATCAATCGACTGCCGATGGTAGCGGGGATATGCGGCGAGTCCCAAAGACGGTAGTCCCTCGTCCCGGAGGCACTATGCCATTTACCTACGAAATCTGCGGCACGTTGTCCGTTCTCGACAATTTTCGGCACAGTCACGCCCAGCAGTTCGCCGAGAGCATCGCGAATCCCGCCAACGTCTATTTCGCCACCGACGTTGTCACGCACTCCTTTATGACCCGTATTCGCGGCGCGCTCACCGACGACGAAGCGGAGTCGGTCGAAGACACACTGGAAGAATTCTCCCAAAAATGGGCGCGGACCGGTGCCATCTTCAAACGCGTGAGGTACGGAGAGCCGTCGTTTGTTCCCGTCGGCCTCGCCGAACACGTCGAGCTGCTTGAGGAACTCGCCTACGAGCACCTGCAACTCGAAGCCTTCCTGCGACGCCAAGCGCAGATTCTCGAAAGATTCCGGCTGCCGGCGACCTGACGCGCGCGACTTAATACGCCATCGCCAACCGCAGGCCTAGGATAACCGAATCAGCAGAGGATACGATGGAAGAACCAGCACGCTACGTCTTGTCGGGTGCGCTGCCCGTCCAGGACGATCTGGAAGACGAACAGCTTGATCGGGTGTCCCGACATCTGGGCGGTATCGCGACGGTATATCTGAGGCACGATGAAGTAGCACACACCGTGTCGCTGCGCATCTCCGGCACGCTCATGCGTGACGACGTGCGCTACATTGAGCAGCGTATCGAGCGGTTTGCCGAAGAAAACGCTCGGGCCGCTGTGATTCTGCTGAGCGAGTGGAACTGCGAAACGAACGAACTCGTCGTGGGCATGAACTGGGACGCCCAATGCCTGATCAGACTTGGTGCGGTGCAGGAGCAACTTGGCAAGCTCACTGAACGATATTTCGACTTTCTTCTGCGGCTCGAGCCGCCCGACTCTCCCGCTCGCGGTGATCCGCTAATGTGCGTCTCCGTCGACATCAAAGACAAGCCGGCGAGAGGATAGTCAACCTGGTGTCACGGCCTTTACGGCACATACGTCGCGTCTCGCGTCGGTCGTGCGACGTTCTATTGCTCAATCGTCGCACTCCTCATAGGCCGCCAACAAACTGCGTGCCATTTCCAGCGCAAGCACCTCAAGCTGAAGACGGATCGTTGCCTGCGCCTATGCTTTGCGAATCGCTTCATCTGGCAGAAATTCAGAACCGGTCAGGTGTGAGTTTGGTTCGCCGCGTTCGGAATTCGGTACCGCGGGACCGGCTATCAGTGTGGCGGCAATCTCAGCGACTCCACATCCCTACGGAACAGTGGTCGCCGACTTCGTCTTGAGCCGGTCGAGGTAATCGGCCCACTTCTGCATCATCGCCCGGCGTTCCTTGATGAACCGCGTCCGGTTATATGCGCCGCCGAGCACATCAGGAACCGCGTGCGCGAGCTGATGCTCGATTACTTCCGGCTTCTGCTCAAGTTCCTCATGGAGGATCGTTCTGGCCATCGCGCGGAATCCGTGTCCGGTTATTTCAGTACGTGTGTCGTAGCCGAGTCGACGCAGCGCGGCATTGATAGCGGCATCGCTCATCGGGCGATTCCGATCGCGCGCGCCAGGAAACAAGTAGCGACCGCCTCCGGTCAGCGAGTGCAACTCACGGAGAATCGCGACCGCCTGAGTCGCAAGCGGCACGAGATGATCGGTCTTCGTCTTCGTAACGAGATAACGCCACTCGGCCTTGTCAAGATCGAGTTGCGACCATTCAGCCTTCCGCAGCTCACCGGGGCGTACGAACAGCAGAGGGGCCAGTTTGAGCGCGCAGAGAACGGGAAAAGTACCGGTGAAGCCGTCGAACGCGCGTAGCATTTCGCCCACCTTGATCGGCTCGGTGATAGAGGCGAAGTGAATCGTGCGTGTCGATGGAATTGCTCCGAGCAGGTCACGTGCCGGATCGGCCTTACAGTAACCTTCCTTGATGCCATATCGAAACGCCTGACTGAGTTCCGCACGTACTCGATGAGCCGTATAGCGCGCGCCTCGCGAATCAATACGCTTGAGCAGCGTAAGCACCTCCGGAGCGTCGATCTCGGCAATTGGCCGCTTGCCGATCCACGGGAACACATCGTTCCTGAACCGCGCCAGCGTCTTTTCGTACTGCGCGGGTTCGACCGAAGCGCGGCGCTCCTCCATCCAAGCGAGCGCGACAGCCTCGAATGAATTCGACGCTGCCAGCTTGGCGGCGCGCTTGTCCGCCTTCTTCACCTCTCCCGGATCAGTCCCTACCGCGAGACGCTCGCGCGCCTCGGCGCGGCGCTTGCGCGCCGTTTGTAGCGAGACATCGGGATAGACCCCAAGAGAAATCCGCTTTTCCCTGCCGCCGAAGCGGTACTTCAATCGCCACCACTTCCCACCAGCGGGAGAAATTTCCAGGTACAAGCCGCCGCCGTCGAACAAGCGCGTAGGCTTCGCGGCAGGCTTGGCATTCTTGATAGCGGTATCAGTCAGCGGCATGGGGGCAACTCCATGACTGGGACGGGACGAACATCTGTGTTATCCCCAATGTTGCCCCAACTTGCCCCCAGCTTCAACCGGTAATGACCGGAACATCGCAGAATGAAAAAACCCGCGAAGCCTTTAGCTATCGCGGGTTTCAAGAGTTCTCGGGAACAAACCGGAACTTGAGTTGGTGCGTGAGGCCGGACTCGAACCGGCACACCCTTGCGGGCGTCAGGACCTAAACCTGGTGCGTCTACCAATTTCGCCACTCACGCGCATTCCTGTCGCCTGACCGCGGCACGCAAGAAGCGTGCTCCACGCGCCCGGGCGTCATGCCGGCCCGAAAACCCGAAAACCGGCACGCCCGATCAGGCGAGCGCGAGATTCTACCCGATCTGCGCAGCATTGTCTCGCCCCGCCGGCGCCCGTCGGACAGCGGTGCTAGAATGCCGCGCTCGACGTGCCGGCCACGCGCCGGCACGCGCCCCCCGAACCCGCCTCCGCCACGATCCCACCCGTGAACTTCGACGACTACTGTCAGCAAAAGGCCGCCCCCGCGGGCTCCAGCGTCTACTACGCGCTGCGCCAGGCGCCGCTCGCCGCCGCACCGCGCCTGACGGCCCTGTTCGCGCTGCGCCGCGAACTCGAGGAAACCGTCAAGGAAACCAGCGATCCGACCGTCGGACACACGAAACTCGCGTGGTGGCACAAGGAACTCGCGGCGCTCGCCGCCGGCGAACCGTCGCACCCGGTCACGAAGGCGCTCGCGCAGCACCACCCGGCGATCGGGGCAGAAACCGACGCGCTGCGCACGCTCGTCAACGGTTACGGGATGGATCTGGAACAGGCGCGTTACCTGGATTTCGCAAACCTGCAGCGCTACATCGCGCAGGTCGGCGGCACCTTCGCGTCGCTGGTCGCGCGCGCAAGCGCCGCGAATCCGGCCGAACCGCAACCGTGGGCCGCGCAGGCCGGCCACGCGCTGATGCTCGCGCAATTCGTGCAGGAACTCGGCAACGATGCGCGCCACGGCCGCATCTATCTGCCGATCGACGAACTGCAACGCTACAACGTGACCGCGGCCGACCTGCTGAATCGCCGCTACAGCCCGGCCTTCACCGAGCTGCTGCAGTTTCAGACGACCCGCGCGCGCGAAGCGCTCGCCGCCGCCGACGCGGCGATCCCCGCGTCCGAACGCCGCGCGCAACGCACGCTGCGTGCGCAGATCGCACTGGCCGGCGCGCTGCTCGACGAAATCGAGCGCGACGGCTACCAGGTGCTGCACCAGCGTATCGCGCTGACGCCGATCCGCAAGCTGTGGATCGCGTGGCGCGCCGCACGCCGCCGCTGATCCGCCCCGTCACGCACGACCGCCTCACACCTTCAGCAGCGGCAGCGTCTCGAAGCGCTGCTGCAGCACGTGCGTCGCATCGAGCCCCCACCACGGCCCGAGCACGGTCGCATAGAGCTGGCGGAAATCGACCGCGACCGGCAGGTTGCCGTTGCCGTCGAGATGCCCGAGTGCCGGCGCCGCGCCGTACAGCCCGCCGGCCACGCGGCCACCCATCACGAAATGCGGCGCGGCGGTACCGTGATCGGTGCCGTTGCTCTGGTTCTCGCGCACGCGACGCCCGAATTCCGCATACGTCATCACGAGCGTCTGGTTCCAGCGCCCGAGCTCGACCAGCGCGCCGCGCATCGCACTCATCCCTTCCGCGAGCTGCCTGAGCAGCGCCGCCTGCTGCCCCGGCTGGTTCTGGTGCGTATCGAAACCGTTGAGCGTGAGCCGCAGCACCGCGACGCCGTCCTGCGCGCCAGGCCCCGACGCCTCGCATGCCGCGAGCACCTGCATCGCGGTCTTCACCGATGTCCCGAACGTACCGGCCGGAAAGGCCGTCCTGAACTCGCGCATCCCGCCGCGCGGGCGCAGCCGGTCGGCCGCCTTCACGATGTCGTTCTCGACCTCGATGATGTGCGCGAGCGCCGGGTTCCGTTCGCGCAGCGACGACGGTTCGGCCAACCGCGCCGCGCGGATGAACTGCGCGGGATTGACGAGCGCGATCGCGCGCGCGCCGTTCGCGAGCGGTCCCATTTCCGCACTGCCGAGCACGACGCCGTCCGCCGCGAAGCCGGGCGGCACCGGCGCCTGCGCGAACGTGCGCGTGAGCCAGCCTTCGTGCAGGTACTGGTCCGAGCGCGACGCGGTGTCCCAGATCTCGATCGAGCGGAAATGCGACAGGTTCGGCTGCGGATAACCGACGCCCTGCACGATCGCGACCTGTCCGTCGCGCCACAGCGGCATCAACGGCGCGAGCGACGGGTGCAGCCCCGTCTGCGCGTCGAGCTGCAGCACCTGGTCGCGCTTGATGCCGATGCTGCGGCGGAACTGGTAGTAGAGCGGATCCGCATACGGCACCACCGTGTTGAGGCCGTCGTTGCCGCCCTTCAGCTCGACGAGGATCAGCACGTTCGCATAACCGGCCGCCGGCTGGCGCCCGGCCGCGACCATCGATGCCGCCTGCGCGGGCGGCTGCCACAACGACACGCCCGCCGCGGCCGCGGCGCCGGTCAGCGTCAGAAAATCACGTCGGTTCATCGTGCATCCTTCGGCTCGCCGTGCGGTATGGCCACCGCGGCAGCGTGCCTGTTCGTCGTCGTTTCAGTCATTTCAGTTGATAGGCCGGATCCATCAGCAGCGCCTCGAGATACGCGCTGCCGGTCGAGTCCGTATCGATCGCCGCGACCGGCGACACCGGCAGCACCGCGTGCTGCAGCTGGAGCTCGGTCGACAATCCCGCAATCGCCTGCGGCCGCGCACGATACTGCGCGAGCCAGCGTTCGAGGTCGAATCGCAGGCCGCCGCGCGCGGGTTTGACCGGCGCGCCGCGCATGCCGGCAACCGACGCGGCGTCCGCAACCGGTATCGCTTGCGCCCGCGCATTCGGCGACGGCGGCGCCATCGCATGCGCGGGCGAGCGCATGCCGGCCGTCTCGGTCGCGCGGAACAACTGCTCGACGAACTGCTTGCGCGCCAGCAGCGTGGTGCTGTTGATCCACATCGCGCCGCCCGGCCAGCCCTTCACGTTCGGCGGATAGAACAGGTTCTGCCCGAGCGTGCGCACGGTATTCGCGAGCGTCTGCGGATCGCCGTACGCGACGTCGAACAGCCGCACCGACCCGACGACGAACTCGGCCGGCGACTTCACGAGCACGCCGCGATTGCGCGGATCCCAGAATGCGTCGGTCGACCAGAGCGCGGCGAGCGCCGCGCGTATGTCGTAGCCGCTGGCGCGAAACCGCTCGGCCACGACATCGAGCGCGCCGGCGTCGGGCGTATCGGACACGAATTCGCGCCACAGCTTGCCGGCGATGAAGCTTGCCGTCTCGGGCCGCTTCAACAGGATGTCGAGAAACCCGTCGCCGTCGAACGCGCCGGTCTCGCCGAGGATCGTCTTGTCGCCCGCGTCGTGCCAGTCGGGCCGCACCTCGAAGCGCAGCGTATCGGGATCGACGCTCCAGCCGGTCATCGCGCGCGCGGCTTCGGTCACGTCGCGCTGCGAGTAATGCCCTTCGCCGAGCGTGAACAGCTCCATCACCTCGCGCGCGAAATTCTCGTTCGGGCGGCCCTTGCGGTTGCTCGCGCCGTCGAGATACTGGAGCATCGCCGGATCCTTCGCGACCGCATGCAGCAGCGTGCCGAAGTTGCCGAGCGCCTCGCGCCGAAACAATGCATTCTGCGCGGCCATCGTCTGCGGATACGGGACCTTGTCCTGCCCGGACGTGAAGTGCCCGTGCCAGAACAGCGTCATGCGCTCGGTGAGCGGCGACGGCGTGACGATCATCTCGTTGACCCACGCGGCGCGCAGCGCATCGTAGCGGACATTGCGCTCGCGCTGCTCGTCGCGGCGCATGTCGGGCGTCAGCGCCTGACGCTGCGCGCGCGCCGGCGGCAGCTCGGCGATCCAGTCGGGCCACGTCGTCACGGGCTCGCGCCGCACGCTGCCGAGCGTGTCGGCCACGACCTGCGCGCGCGTCATGCCGACGACGCGCGCGACGTCGGCGGGCGCGGGAGAGAAACCGGTGCGGCTGAGGAAAAACAGTGCGTCGTCGGCATCGAGCGGCGACTGCATGGCAGGCGACGGCGCCGGGGCGGCAGCGTTCGCTTTCATCGTCGTGGACTCCCGGAGCGCACCGGCGGTGCGGATGCCGGTTCAACGGCGGCACGCATCCGAAAGTTGACCGAAAAATTGCTACGGAATCTTTCCGCGCCGTGCGAACGCGCGTGCGTGTCAGCGCTTGTACAGCTCGCGAACGGCGTCCTCGATGTGCTGGCGCAGCAGGTGGCGCTCCTCGGGCGTCATGTGCCCGTCGCGACGGTGCTGATCGAGATCGGGAGGCACGGCGGAACGGACCGCCATGTCGGCGGCGCGGTCGGGCTGCGGCGCTTTGCCGCGCGGCAGCTTGCGCGACGAGGCGCCCTGCTCGGCGCGCTGCGCATACGCGAAGTTCGACGCATATGGACCGGCAAGTGCGATCGTCAGCATCAGTGCAATCCGGGCAGATCGCATGACCGTCCTCGCTTCTTTGGTCGATTTGTTCCCTTCGTCACGCGGCAACCGGTTACCTCTGGTACTTGAAAAACCCTGCGGAATTCGGGTGTACAAAGATGAAAGATGGAGTGCAGGGGAGTATCTACCGAATTTCAGCTTCGAGTAAAGGAATCTCTATAGCCTGCCTTTACTCCGCGCGACACTACGGGTAAATTTTGTAACGGACTGTAACGCGCGAAAATACGCGACCGTGCGTGATTTCCCATTCGCGATAAGATGCCGCTCATGGAAACGAAAAACCCCTCCAAGATTCTCGTCGTCGACGACGACCCGCGCCTGCGCGATCTGCTGCGCCGCTATCTCGGCGAGCAGGGTTTCAACGTGTACGTCGCGGAGAACGCGACCGCGATGAACAAGCTCTGGGTGCGCGAGCGCTTCGACCTGCTGGTGCTCGACCTGATGCTGCCGGGTGAAGACGGCCTGTCGATCTGCCGCCGCCTGCGCGGCAGCAACGACCGCACGCCGATCATCATGCTCACCGCGAAGGGCGAGGACGTCGACCGCATCGTCGGCCTCGAGATGGGCGCCGACGACTACCTGCCGAAGCCGTTCAACCCGCGCGAACTCGTCGCGCGCATTCACGCGGTGCTGCGCCGCCAGGCGCCGGCCGAACTGCCGGGCGCGCCGTCGGAAACCACCGAGGTGTTCGAGTTCGGCGAGTTCTCGCTGAACCTCGCGACGCGCACGCTGACGAAGTCGGGCCAGGAAATTCCGCTGACGACCGGCGAATTCTCGGTGCTGAAGGTGTTCGCGCGCCATCCGCGCCAGCCGCTGTCGCGCGAAAAGCTGATGGAGCTCGCGCGCGGCCGTGAATACGAAGTGTTCGACCGCAGCCTCGACGTGCAGATCTCGCGTCTGCGCAAGCTGATCGAACCGGATCCGGGCAGCCCGCGTTTCATCCAGACCGTCTGGGGCCTCGGCTACGTGTTCATTCCGGACGGCGCCGCCTGATCTTTTCTCTTTCCGGTTTCGCCCGTCCACGGCCCGTCCCATGCGTATCGACCGGCGCCTCCTGCAGCTCGCGTTCGGCGGGCTGTTCTGGCGCACCTTCCTGCTGATCGCGCTGCTGATCTCGGTCAGTCTCGCCGCGTGGTTCCAGAGCTTTCGCGTGATCGAGCGCGAGCCGCGCGCGCAGCGCGTCGCGCTCCAGCTCGTCGCGATCGTGAAGCTCACGCGCACCGCCCTGCTCTATTCCGATCCCGATCTGCGCCGCGCGCTGCTGCAGGATCTCGAGAGCAACGAGGGCGTGCGCGTGTACCCGCGCGAAAAGACCGACAAGTTCAAGCTGCAGCCCGACGAATCGCTGAACCGCCTGATCGAACACGACATCCGCAGCCGGCTCGGCGACGATACCGTGATCGCGCAGTCGGTCAACGACATCCCCGGCGTGTGGATCAGCTTCAAGATCGACGACGACGATTACTGGGTCGCGCTCGACCGCGACCAGCTCGACAGCGTCACGGGCCTGCAGTGGGCCGGCTGGGGCCTGTTCGCGCTCGCGCTGTCGCTGTTCGGCTCGGCGTTCATCACGAGCCTCGTGAACCGGCCGTTCTCGCGGCTCGCGCTCGCCGCGCGGCAGATCGGCTCGGGCCAGACGCCCGAGCTGCTGCCCGAGCGCGGTATGGGCGTCGCGGCCGACACCAACCGCAGCTTCAACCAGATGGTGCGCGACCTCGAACAGCTCGAGGCCGACCGCGCGCTGATGCTCGCGGGCATCTCGCACGACCTGCGCACGCCGCTCGCGCGGCTGCGCCTCGAAACCGAGATGAGCCCGTCCGACCAGGCGACCAAGGACGCGATGGTCGACGACATCGAGCAGATGGACCGCATCATCGCGGCCTTCATCGACTACGCGCGTCCGACCCAGCGCAAGCCGGAGCCGGTCGACCTGTCGTCGATCGCGCACGAAGTCGCCGCGCGCGTGTCGGGCGAGGACGGCGTCGAGATCCGCACGCGGCTCGCGCCGACCGCCGTGATCGAAGCCGACGAAACCGACATGCGCCGCGTGATCGGCAACCTCGTCGAGAACGCGCGCAAATACGGCCAGAGCCGCGACGACGGCGTATCCCGCATCACGCTCGAGACGCGCGTGACGCACGCGCGTGTCGAGCTGTCGGTGAGCGACGAGGGCCCGGGCATCCCAGAGGACCAGCTGCCGCTCGTGATGCGGCCGTTCTACCGCGTCGACACGGCGCGCACCAAGGCGGACGGCACGGGGCTCGGCATGGCGATCGTGCTGCGCCTCGTCGGCCGCTATCGCGGCGCGCTGCGCCTGCGCAACCGCAGCCCCGAAGCGGGCCTCGAAGTCACGCTCGAATTCCCCGGCGCCGGCAAGGCGCGTGCGACGGCGTGACGCGTTCGCGCACGCTTCTTGCGCGTCACACTATCGGCGCGGTTGAAAAAAACTATGGGAATCGTTAGTCAAAAACTATTGAAGTGACTTATTAATAGTGTTATAGTCGTGCCCATGCTGTCACATCAACGTTGCAGCACCGAGGTAGCTTGACTCAGTCTTCTTCCCAACTCACACAGGAGTATCCGCATGAAAACCGTGGGCGATAAACTCGAAGCATTCACCGTCGTAGCCGCGAAGCCGGGCTTCAACAATCACGAGGAAAACGGCCAGTCGGCGTTCGAGACCGTCACCGAAGCGTCGTTCCCGGGCAAGTGGAAGATCATCTACTTCTATCCGAAGGATTTCACGTTCGTGTGCCCGACGGAAATCGTCGAGTTCGCGAAGCTGACGAAGCAGTTCGAAGAGCGCGACGCCGTCCTGCTCGGCGGCAGCTCGGACAACGAATTCGTGAAGCTCGCATGGCGCCGTGAGCACAAGGACCTCGACAAGCTGAACCACTACTCGTTCGGCGACGTCAAGGGCGAGCTGATCGACCAGCTCGGCGTGCGCGACAAGGAAGCCGGCGTGGCCCTGCGTGCAACGTTCATCGTCGATCCGGACAACACGATCCAGCACGTCTCGGTGAACAACCTGAACGTCGGCCGTAGCCCGGAAGAAGTCCTGCGCATTCTGGACGGCCTGCAAACGGACGAACTGTGCCCGTGCAACCGTGCAGTCGGCGGCGCAACGCTGTAAGCGCATCGATGCACGAAGCCCGCGGCGCACGTCCTGCCTGCGGGCTTTTTTAACGGCCAACCCATAGGAGATATCAATGGAATTCATCGATTCGATTAAGGCACGTATCCCCGACTACGCGAAGGACATTCGCCTGAACCTCGACGGCACGATCTCGCGCTCGTCGCTCGAAGGCACCGATGCAGTCGGCGTCGCGCTGGCGGCGGCGGTCGCGGCGAAGAGCACCGTGCTCGTGAAGACGATCCGCGAAGCCGGCGTGCTGTCGCCCGAAGAGACGAACGCCGTGCTGACGGCGGCCGCGCTGATGGGGATGAACAACACCTGGTATCCGTATGTCGAGATGGCCGACGATGCCGACCTGAAGACGCAGCGCGCCGAGCTGCGGATGGGCGCGTATGCGTCGCACGGCGGCGTCGACAAGCGCCGCTTCGAGATGTACGCGCTCGCCGCGTCGATCGTCGGCAAATGCCACTTCTGCGTGAAGTCGCACTACGCGCTGCTGAAGAACGAGCAAGGCATGACGACGACGCAGCTGCGCGACGTCGGCCGCATCGCGTCGGTGATCAACGCCGCCGCGCAGGTGATCGCCGCCGAAGGCGAATAAGCAGCCACGCGAACGGCAGCGCGATACGGCGGTCAAGCGCGCCGGATCGCGCCGCAAAACGAAAATGCCACGCAAGCGCGTGGCATTTTTCATTCCGGCGGCGCAACCTGCGCGCCGCTTCGGACCGGCGTCAGGCGCTCACGCGCCCTGCTTCACCAGCAGCGCGGCGGCCTGCGCCTCGATGCCCTCGCCGCGGCCGAGGTAGCCGAGCTTCTCGTTGGTCTTCGCCTTCACGTTCACGCGCTCGAGCGGCAGGCCGAGATCGGCCGCAAGGTTCGCGCGCATCCCGTCGATGTGCGGTGCGAGCTTCGGCGCCTGCGCGATCACCGTGCTGTCGACGTTCTGGATCGTGAAGCCGGCCGCCTTCACGCGGGCGACGCATTCGCGCAGCAGCACGCGGCTGTCCGCGCCCTTGAACGCCGCGTCGGTGTCGGAGAAATGGCGGCCGATGTCGCCGAGCGCCGCCGCGCCGAACAGCGCGTCGGTGATCGCGTGCAGCAGCACGTCCGCGTCCGAGTGGCCGAGCAGGCCGCGCTCGTACGGAATCGTCACGCCGCCGATGATGAGGGGGCGCCCCGGGACGAGCTGGTGCACGTCGTAGCCTTGTCCGATTCTGAAGTCCATGCGTAATCCGGTTTGAGATGAGGTGAAAGTCAGGAAGCGTTCGCGGGGCGCGCGAGGATCGCTTCCGCGAGCGCGAAATCTTCCGGGTACGTGACCTTGAAGTTGCGCAGGCTGCCCTGCACGACGCGCGGCGTATGGCCGGCCCATTCGATCGCGCTGGCCTCGTCGGTCAGGTCGTGCCCTTCGCGCTGCGCGCGCAGGATCGCGTCGCGCAGCATGCCGATGCGGAACATCTGCGGCGTCTGCGCCTGCCACAGCGCGTCGCGCGACTCGGTGCGCGCGATCGCGTCGCCGCCGGCCGGCACGCGCTTGAGCGTATCGGCCACCGGCAGCGCGACGATGCCGCCGACCGGGTCGTCCTTCAGCGTCGCGACCAGCGTGCGGATCAGTTCGGGCGTGATGCCGGGGCGCGCGGCGTCGTGCACGAGCACCCAGTCCTGCTCGGTCGCGCCGAATTCGGCCAGCTCGAGCAGCCCGTTGAGCACCGACGCCTGCCGCGAGCCGCCGCCGCAGCGGCGCACCGCGAAGCGCAGGCCCGCGAAGCGGCGCGCATCGAAGTGCGTGTCGTCGGGCGCGAGGACGACGAGCGTCTGCGCGAATTCGCTGCACGCGTCGAACGCGGCGAGCGTGTAATGCAGGAGCGCGCGGCCGGCCAGCGTGCGGTATTGCTTCGGCACGGCCGAACCGGAACGGCTGCCCGTGCCGGCGCAAGGAATCAGGGCGAAAAGTCGGGGAGTCACGAAGGGGAAACGCCGGAAAGATGAAATCGAGAAGCGGATTTTATAATAGGTCTTTCGTCTCGACCGGCGCGCCGCGTCGCGCCCGTGCCCGCCACCCCTGCCGTCCCTATGCCAGACAACGCTTCCACCCCGTTCGCCTCGCCCGTCGCCCGCGTCAAGCCGGGCCAGCGGTTCGCCTTCGACGGCGCGCACGGCTCCGCCGACGCACTCGCCATCGCCCGCTATCTCGCCGACAACCGCGACGCGGTCCCGCTCCTTGCGGTGATCTGCGCGAACGCGGTCGACGCGCAGCGGCTGTCGCAGGAACTCCGCTACTTCTCGCCGGAGGCGCGCGTGCGCCTGCTGCCGGACTGGGAAACGCTGCCGTACGACACGTTCTCGCCGCACCAGGATCTCGTCTCCGAGCGGCTCGCGACGCTGCACGACCTCGGCGAGGGCCGCTGCGACATCCTGCTGGTGCCCGCGACCACCGCGCTGTACCGGATGCCGCCCGCGTCGTTCATGGCCGCGTACACGTTCGCGTTCGCGCAGGGCGAGCGGCTCGACGAGGCGAAGCTGAAGGCGCAGCTCACGCTGGCCGGCTACGAGCACGTGAGCCAGGTCGTGCGGCCCGGCGAATACTGCGTGCGCGGCTCGCTGATCGACCTGTACCCGATGGGCTCGCCGCTGCCGTACCGGATCGACCTGTTCGACGACCAGGTCGACTCGATCCGCGCGTTCGATCCCGATACGCAGCGCAGCCTCTATCCGGTGCGCGACGTGCGCCTCCTGCCCGGCCGCGAGTTTCCGTTCGACGAAGCGGCGCGCACGGCCTTCCGCAGCCGCTGGCGCGAGACCTTCGAAGGCGACCCGAGCCGCGCGCCGATCTACAAGGACATCGGCAACGGCGTGCCGTCGGCCGGCATCGAGTACTACCTGCCGCTGTTCTTCGACGAGACGGCCACGCTGTTTCACTACCTGCCACAGGATGCGCACCTCGTGTTCGCCGGCGACCTCGAAGCGTCGATCCGCCGTTTCACGGCCGATACGAAGCAGCGTCACGCGTTCCTCGCGCACGACCGCGAGCGGCCGATCCTCGAGCCGCAGCGGCTGTTCCTGTCCGACGAGGATTTCTTCGCGTTCGCGAAGCCGTTCGCGCGCGTCGTGCTGCCCGCGCAGCCGGCCGGCGGCTGGGCGACGGCCTTGCCCGAGCTCACCGTCGACCGCCACGCGGACGATCCGCTCGCCGCGCTGCGCACCTTCGTCGAAGCGTCGGGCAAGCGCGTGCTGCTGACGGTCGAATCGGCCGGCCGCCGCGAGACGATCCTGCAACTGCTCGCCGAGCATCGCCTGCGTCCGGCGTCGAACGACCACTTCGCGGGCTGGCTCGAAAGCGACGCGCCCTTCGCGCTCGGCGTCGCGCCGCTCGCGAGCGGCTTCGCGGTGCCGGGCGAAGGCTACGCGATCGTCACCGAAACCGAGCTGTACGGCGCGCTCGGCCGCCGCGCCGGGCGCCGCCGCCAGGAACAGGCGAGCAACGTCGACGCGATGGTGCGCGACCTGTCGGAGCTGAAGGTCGGCGATCCGGTCGTGCATGCGCAGCACGGCATCGGCCGCTACATGGGCCTCGTGTCGATGGATCTCGGCGAAGGCGAGACCGAGTTCCTGCATCTCGAATACGCGGGCGACAGCAAGCTCTACGTGCCGGTCGCGCAGCTGCACGTGATCTCGCGCTACAGCGGCGCCGATCCTGACAGCGCGCCGCTGCACGCGCTCGGTTCGGGCCAGTGGGAGCGCGCGAAGCGCAAGGCCGCGCAGCAGATCCGCGATACGGCGGCCGAGCTGCTGAACCTGTACGCGCGCCGCGCGGCCCGCGAGGGCCACGCGTTCGCGCTCGAGCCGCGCGACTACGTGCAGTTCGCGGAAAGCTTCGGCTTCGAGGAAACGCCCGACCAGGCCGCGGCGATCGCGGCCGTGATCGGCGACATGACGAGCGGCAAGCCGATGGACCGCCTCGTGTGCGGCGACGTCGGCTTCGGCAAGACCGAGGTCGCGCTGCGCGCCGCATTCATCGCGGTGATGGGCGGCAAGCAGGTCGCGCTGCTGTCGCCGACCACGCTGCTCGCCGAGCAGCACACGCAGACCTTCGCCGACCGCTTCGCCGACTGGCCGGTGCGCATCGTCGAGCTGTCGCGCTTCAAGACCGCGAAGGAAGTGAACGCGGCGATCGCGCAGATCAACGAAGGCAGCGTCGACATCGTGATCGGCACGCACAAGCTGCTGTCGTCGGACGTGCAGTTCAAGCGCCTCGGCCTCGTGATCATCGACGAGGAACACCGCTTCGGCGTGCGCCAGAAGGAAGCGCTGAAGGCGTTGCGCGCGGAAGTCGACGTGCTGACGCTGACCGCGACGCCGATCCCGCGCACGCTCGGGATGGCGCTCGAGGGCTTGCGCGACTTCTCGGTGATCGCGACCGCGCCGCAGAAGCGGCTCGCGATCAAGACCTTCGTGCGCCGCGAGGAGGAAAGCGTGATCCGCGAGGCGATGCTGCGCGAGCTGAAGCGCGGCGGCCAGGTGTATTTCCTGCACAACGAGGTCGAGACGATCGAGAACCGCAAGGCGATGCTCGAGGAGCTCGTGCCCGAAGCGCGGATCGTGATCGCGCACGGCCAGATGCACGAGCGCGAGCTCGAACGCGTGATGCGCGATTTCGTCGCGCAGCGCGCGAACGTGCTGCTGTGCACGACGATCATCGAGACCGGCATCGACGTGCCGAGCGCGAACACGATCATCATGCACCGCGCCGACAAGTTCGGCCTCGCGCAGCTGCACCAGCTGCGCGGCCGCGTCGGCCGTTCGCACCACCAGGCGTACGCATACCTGCTGGTCCACGACCCGCAGTCGCTGACCAAGCAGGCGCAGCGCCGCCTCGAGGCGATCCAGCAGATGGAGGAACTCGGTTCGGGCTTCTATCTCGCGATGCACGACCTCGAGATCCGCGGCACCGGCGAGGTGCTCGGCGACAAGCAGTCGGGCGAGATCCACGAGATCGGCTTCCAGCTGTATACCGACATGCTGAACGACGCCGTGAAGGCGCTGAAGAACGGCAAGGAGCCCGATCTCACGGCCCCGCTCGCCGCGACGACGGAAATCAACCTGCACGCGCCCGCGATCCTGCCGGCCGACTACTGCGTGGACGTGCAGGAGCGGCTGTCGCTGTACAAGCGGCTCGCGAACTGCGAGCACGGCGACGCGATCGACGGCATCCAGGAAGAGCTGATCGACCGCTTCGGCAAGCTGCCGCCGCAGGCGCACGCGCTCGTCGAGACGCACCGGCTGCGGCTCGCCGCGAAGCCGCTCGGCATCGTCAAGATCGACGCGAGCGAGGCCGCGATCGGGCTGCAGTTCGAGCCGAACCCGCCGATCGATCCGATGCGGATCATCGAGATGGTGCAGAAGCACCGGCACATCAAGCTCGCGGGCCAGGACAAGCTGCGCATCGAGACGCGCTCGCCCGATCTCGCGATCCGCGTGTCGACGATCAAGGAAACGCTGCGCGCGCTCGCCCCGCGCGCCGACGCGACGAGCGCGGCACGCTGACGGCACGGCCGCGATGCTGCACCGCATCGCGGCCGGCGAAGGCGGGCCGGCGCGTTTTTGAGTATGATTTTCCCATTCCTCAGACGGAGTTTTGCCATGTCCACTCTCGACGCGCCGGCGCCGTCCGCCGCAACCGAAGGCGACGCCTCGCTCGTCAGCCTGCCCTGGATCAAGCAGCTGGTGTCGATGGACACGACGAGCCGCGTGCCGAACCTCGGCCTGATCGAAACGGTGCGCGACGCGCTCGCCGCGAAGGGCATCCAGTCGACGCTCACGCACGATCCGCGCGAAGGCTGGGCCAACCTGTTCGCGACCGTGCCCGCGCACGACGGCTCGACCGACGGCGGCATCGTGCTGTCGGGGCACACCGACGTCGTGCCGGTCGACGGCCAGCAGTGGGACAGCAACCCGTTCGAGCCGGAGTTGCGCGACGGCCGCCTGTACGGCCGCGGCACGTGCGACATGAAGGGTTTCATCGGCGCGGCGCTCGCGCTGCTGCCGGAGATGCAGGCGACGAAGCTCGCGAAGCCGATTCATTTCGCGCTGTCCTACGACGAGGAAATCGGCTGCGCGGGCGCCCCGCTGCTGATCGCCGATCTGGTCAAGCGCGGCGTGAAGCCGTCCGGCTGCATCGTCGGCGAGCCGACCAGCATGCGGCCGATCATCGCGCACAAGGGCATCAACGCGTACCGCTGCTGCGTGCGCGGCCACGCGGCGCACTCGTCGCTGACGCCGAAGGGCCTGAACGCGATCGAATATGCGGCACGCCTCATCTGCCACATCCGCGACATCGCCGAGCGCTTTCGCGCCGAAGGCCCGTTCGACGAACTGTACGACGTGCCGTTCACGACCGCGCAGACGAGCACGATCCAGGGCGGCAACGCGATCAACACGGTGCCGGCCGAATGCCGGTTCGACTTCGAGTTCCGCAACCTGCCGACGCTCGATCCCGAGCAGATCTTCGCGCGCATCGAAGCGTATGCGCGGGAAACGCTGCTGCCGCAGATGCTTCGCGAGCATCCGAACGCGGCGATCGAATTCTCGAAGATCGCCGCGGCGCCCGGGCTCGACGCGACCGAACAGGCCGCGATCACGCAGCTGGTGCGCGCGCTGACGGCCGACCAGGACAAGCGCAAGGTCGCCTACGGCACGGAAGCCGGCCTGTTCGAGCGCGCGGGCATCCCGAGCATCGTCTGCGGGCCCGGCAACATCGAACAGGCGCACAAGCCGAACGAGTATGTCGAGCTCGCGCAGCTCGCCGCCTGCGAGCAGTTCCTGCGCAAGTTCATCCGCAGCATGTCGGTCGACGCACACTGACTGCCCCCGCCACGCCGGCCTGCGTGTGCGGGCCGGCCCCCTCCTGCCACCCGCCACGTCATGTCGACTGACCAACAGCGCACTGCCCATACGACGATCGACGGCGAACCGATTCCGACGCTCGACGAAATCGCCGCGCAGCATTTCGCGTTGTCGCCGTGGGTCGCGCGCACGCCCGTGTTCGAGCGTGCCGACCTGCCGTCCCTCGAGGGCACGCACGTCAACTTCAAGTTCGAGCTGCTGCAGGTGAGCGGCAGCTTCAAGGCGCGCGGTGCGTTCACGAACCTGCTGGCCCTCGACGAAGCGCGCAAGAACGCCGGCGTCACGTGCGTGTCGGCCGGCAATCACGCGGCGGCCGTCGCGTATGCGGCGATGCGGCTCGGCAGCAGCGCGACGGTCGTGATGTTCCATACCGCGAGCCCGGCGCGCATCGCGCAGTGCAAGCAGTACCGCGCGGAAGTCGTGCTCGCCGGCAGCGCGTCGCAGGCATTCGACGTCGTGCGGCGGATCGAGGCCGAGGAAGGTCGCTTCTTCATCCATCCGTTCAATGGCTATCACACGATTCTCGGCACCGCGACGCTCGGCTACGAATGGGCGACGCAGACGCCCGATCTCGACGCGGTGATCGTGCCGATCGGCGGCGGCGGGCTCGCGGCCGGCATGGCGACCGCGCTGCGGCTCGCGAATCCGCGCGTGCACGTGTACGGCGTCGAGCCTGAAGGCGCCGACGCGATGAGCCGCAGCTTCGCGGCGAATCACACGATCCAGATGAGCGCGATGCAGACCATCGCCGACTCGCTGATGGCGCCGCACACCGAGGAGTACAGCTACCAGCTGTGCCGGCGCCACGTCGACCGCATCGTCACGGTGTCCGACGACGCGCTGCGCGCGGCGATGCTGTTCCTGTTCTCGCAACTGAAGCTGTCGGTCGAGCCGGCGTGCGCGGCAGCGCTCGCGGCGCTGCTCGGCCCGCTGCGCGAAACGCTGCAGGGCAAGCGGGTCGGCGTGCTGCTGTCGGGCACGAACACCGATCCCGCGACGCTCGGCATGCATCTCGCGCACGCAAAACTGCAGCACTGAACCCGCGCACGATACTCAGGGTTATCCCCAGTTTATGTTGACAGCCCTGTTGATAACCCGCCGGACAAGCACGCAAGTGGTTGAGCGCGCAGCGTTTTACGCGCGCGAAGCGCGCAGGACGCGAAATAGGCAGATAGCGCCACCGAACGCATGGCCCGCGGCGTGGCAACGTCGTACGCGGCAGGTGATCGGCGCTGCAGCGGTCGCGCTGCTTGCCGGTTGCGCGGCCCCGCCCTCGCCCGTCGTCGACGCTTCCGTTGGCTGCCTGCAGCCGGACATGCACCGGATGCTGCAAGCCGACCTGCTGTTCGGGCGCGATATCGCGGGACGCGGCCCCGTCACAGATGCGGAACGCGCGGCCTTCCTTGCCGAGGTCGTCACGCCGCGCTTTCCGGACGGTTTCACGGTCTGGGACACCCGCGGCCAATGGCGCGACCGCGCCACCGGCCGGATCATCGGCGAAGCGAGTTTCGTGGTCCGTATCGTCGCCGACGATACCGCCGATACGCACGCGCGGCTCGCGGCGATCCGGCACGCGTACCGCGAGCGCTTCCGGCAGGACTCGGTCGGCATCACGCTCGTACCGGCCTGCGCGTCGTTCTGATTCGTCCTTCCCGACTGACGCGCGAACGCGACGACACATAAGAAAACGGGCGCCCGAAGGCGCCCGCCGCATGCGACACATCCGCGTATCGCTTACTTGTTCTCGAACATGTCCATGATCTGCTGCTTCTCCTGCTGCGTGACGGGCGGCGGCGCGAGCCCCTCCGAGCCGGCCGAGCCGAGCGCGTCGTTCGCGCTGATCGCGTTCGCGGCCGGGTTGATGTCCACGCTGCCGACGAAGCCGTTGCCCGGCGTGCGATCGGCGTAGTACAGCTCGCCGTCGATCGAGGTCAGGCCGTCCGGCATCGGCATCTGCTGCTCGGGCACGCCGTTCAGCGCGGTGCGCATGTAGTTCACCCAGATCGGCAACGCGAGCTGCGCGCCGAATTCGCGGCTGCCGAGGCTCTTCGGCTGGTCGAAGCCCATCCACGCGACCGCGACGAGCGACTGCTGGTAGCCGGCGAACCAGCCGTCCTTCGCATCGTTCGTCGTGCCCGTCTTGCCCTGCAGGTCGCTGCGGCCGAGCGCGTTGGTGCCCGCGCCCGTGCCGGCCGTCGCGACCGTGTGCAGCAGGCTGTTCATCACGTATGCGTTGCGGCCTTCGATCGTGCGCGGCGCGGTGCCGCCGGCGATCACCGGCTGCGATTTCTGCAGCGGCTGGCCGCGCGCGTCGTCGACTTCGGCGATCAGGTACGGATCGACCTTGTAGCCGCCGTTCGCGAACACCGCATAGCCGGTCGCGAGCTGCAGCGGCGTCACGAGGCCGGCGCCGAGCGCCATCGGCAGGTACGGCGGCGTCTTTGCCGGATCGAAGCCGAAGCGCTGCGTCACGTACTCCTGCGCGTACTGCGTGCCGATCGACGCGAGGATCCGGATCGACACGAGGTTCTTCGAACGCTGCAGGCCGGTGCGCATCGACATCGGGCCGTCGGGCTGGTCGTCGTCCTTCGGTTCCCACGCGGTGCCGCCCGGCACGCTCGGCGGGAAGTACAGCGGCGCATCGTTGATGATCGTCGCCGGCCCGAGGCCCTTGTCGAGCGACGCCGAATAAATGAACGGCTTGAACGACGAACCCGGCTGGCGCCACGCCTGCGTCACGTGGTTGAACTTGCTCTTGTTGAAGTCGAAGCCGCCGACGAGCGAACGGATCGCACCGTCCTGCGGCGCGATCGCGACGAGCGCGCCTTCGACCTGCGGCAGCTGCACGATCTGCCAGCCCGTCTTGCCGTCCTTCAGCACGCGCACGATCGAGCCCGGCTTGATGTGCAGCGTCGCGTTCGCGCGCGGGCTCAGCGCGGCCGACACGAAGCGCAGGCCGGCCGGGCCGATCGTCGTCGTGGCGCCGCCGACGAACTGCACCTCGACCGCGTTCGGCGACGCCGACAGCACCACCGCCGACTGCAGGTCGCCGTTGTCCGGGTGATCGGCGAGCGCGTCGTCGATCGCCTCGTCGCGCTCGTCGCCGGCCGCCGGCAGGTTAATCGAGCCTTCCGGACCGCGATAGCCGTGGCGGCGCTCGTAATCGAGAATGCCGCGGCGCACGGCCTGGTACGCGGCTTCCTGGTCGGCCGAGTTGATCGTCGTCGTGACGGTCAGCCCGCGCGTATAGGTTTCGTCCTTGTACTGCTGGTACATCATCTGCCGCACCATCTCGGCGACGTATTCGCCGTGCACCGCGTACTGGTTGCCCGGCGTGCGCACGCGGATCTCTTCCTTCACCGCCTGGTCGTACTGCGGCTGCGTGATGTAGCCGATCTCGAGCATGCGCTTCAGGATGTACTCCTGGCGCACCTTCGCGCGCTTCGGATTGACGACCGGGTTGTACGCGGACGGCGCCTTCGGCAGCCCCGCGAGCATCGCCGCCTCGGCGAGCGTGATGTCCTTCAGGTCCTTGCCGAAATACACGCGTGCGGCGGCCGCGAAACCGTACGAGCGCTGGCCCAGGTAGATCTGGTTCATGTACAGCTCGAGGATCTGGTCCTTCGTCAGCGCCTTCTCGATCTTGTACGCGAGCAGCATCTCGTAGATCTTGCGCGTATACGTCTTCTCGCTCGACAGGAAGAAGTTGCGCGCGACCTGCATCGTGATCGTGCTCGCGCCCTGGCGCGCGCCACCGTGCATCAGGTCGGCCACGCCGGCGCGCAGGATGCCGAGGAAGTCCACGCCGCCGTGTTCGTAGAAGCGGTAGTCCTCGATCGCGAGCACCGCCTTCTTCATCACGTCGGGAATGTCCTGGAAGCGCACGAGGCTGCGGCGCTCCTCGCCGAACTCGCCGATCAGCACGTGATCGGCGCTGAACACGCGCAGCGGCACCTTCGGCTGGTAGTTGGTCAGCGCATCGAGCGACGGCAGTTGCGGCGCCATCACGACGAGCGCGTAGCCGACGATCAGCGCACCGACGATCGCGAGCGTCGCGATCAGGCCGACGAACCACAGTGCGACGCGCGAGCCGAACGAGCGGCGCGCGCCGTCCCCGCCGCCGCGGCGCTGCGCGCGCCGGTCGTCGCTGCGCTCGTCGTCATCGGGGTAATAAGCTCCAGACGGCGAACGGCGCAACGTGTAGTGAGGTTCGTTCCGGTCGGAAGGAGAAGACGGTCGTTTGATGATTGGCATGTCGGAATGGCGGGCGGCGTGGCGCCCTCGGACGCATGCGGAAAATGCAAGCGGATGAATCAGAGTGGGTGCATCGTGGCAACTGTCACGTCGACAGACCCCGCCGCGCGGCGATCCGTTCCCGCGACGTGACAGCGCATTTTAATGAAATCGACCGATCGGCTTCGCGATTTTTTGTAAAAATTCCCGCACAAGCGTGAATTGCGGAACGTATTGGCGCCATGCTCCGCCTATCATGGACTCGCGACCCGGTGCGTGCCGCGGCGTTTCTTTCAGATGCGAAAGGTGGAAACCTGCACACGCACGGCGCTTGAACTCCGGCGCTTAAGCCGTATTTAAGGGGCCGGCGGTGTAATATCCGCCGGCTCACGCGGGTCGGAACCGATTCGCGACGGGCATTGCCGCCGACGCGGCACCTTTCAACCACGGAGGATTTCATGTCGCTTTTCGACTCTGTTTCGCGCACGATCAAAGGCCTGCTGAACGATGCGGCCGACTCGGTACAGGATCCGTCGCGCGACGCACGGCAGATCGTGCGGGAGCTCGACGACAGCATCGGCCGTGCCGAGAATTCGCTGATCGAGATCGAGGCACAAGTCGCGACCCAGCGCAGCAAGCGCGATGCGGCCGACGACAAGGTGAAGAAGTACGAGGACGGCGCGAAGCGCGCGCTGCAGGCGGGCGACGAAGCGCTCGCACGCGAGGCGCTCGCCGCGCAGTCGAACGCCGAAGCCGAGCGCGATGCGCTCGCGGCGGAGCTGACGACGCTCGAGCCGTCGGTCGACAAGCTGAAGGGGCAGATCGCCGACATGCGTCAGCGCCGCAACGACCTGAACGCACGCTCGAACATCCTGCAGGCCAAGCAGGAAATCGCGCAGGCGAAGGATGTCGCGGCAAGCGCCCTGGGCGGCATCGGCGGCAAGAACCTGTCCGAGGACTTCCAGAAGCTCGAGGACAAGGTCGCGCTGCAGAATGCGCGTTCGGACGCCCGCCTGAATTCGGCCGACACGTCGAGCGGCAAGGCGCTCGACGACAAGCTCGCCGCGTTGAACAAGGGCCCGTCGGTCGAGGACCGCCTCGCCGCGCTGAAGAAGCAGCTCGACACGCCCGCGCAGTAACGGCAGGCAACCGCGCCGCGGCCCGCCGGGCGCGCGGCGCGCACCGATCGTCAGGAGACGGGCGCCCGCGCCCGGTTCGACCATGAAGAAATCTCTCGCCGCACTCGGCTTCTCGCTGATGCTGCTGTCGTCCGCCGCCTTTGCGGTTCCGTCGCTGCAGCAAGTCGAGCAGTCGATCGCGCAACGTGACTGGCAGCGCGCCGACACGCAGTTGTCGCAAGTCATCGACGCCCATCCGAACAATGCGCATGCGCGCTATCTGTACGCACAGGTGCTGGATCGCGAAGGCCGCGCGTCCGACGCGCTCGCGCAACTGCAGCGGGCGAAGTCGCTCGATCCGCAACTGCGCTTCACCGACGCGTCGCATTTCGCGCAGACCGAATCGCGCATTCGCGCCGACGCCGCGCGCGTGAGCGGCGCGAGCGGCAACGCACCGTCGGCCACGCAGGCCGGTTCGTTGCAGTCGTCGCTCGCACCTGCCGCGCCGGTTGCGAAACACGGTCCGTCGACCGGCATGTGGATCGGCCTCGGGCTGCTCGTCGCGGTCATCGCGCTGGTGCTGCGCTGGACGTTGCGGCGCGCACGCTCGGCCGACGACAGCCGTGCCGGCGACGAACGCCGCGCGCAGTTGAAACGCGCGACCGACGTGCTGAACGACATCCGTCCGCTGAAACTCGACGCGAAACTGTCGACGGCGCCCGGTGCCGCGGCGCTCACCAGCGAACTCGAAGGCATCGAGACCGATGCACGCGCGCTCGTCGAAGCGCTGTCGAACGGCAAGAACCCGTTACCGCCGTATCGCATCGACGAACTCGAACAGCGGCATGCGAGCGTGAAGGCGCGCGTCGAAGGCCGCCCCGATCCGAGCGCGCCGCCCGCTGCGCCCGCGAACGGCAGCGGCTCCGTGTATGCGCAGGAAGCCGATCGCGTGACCGGCATGCAAGGGCAGCCGTATCAGCAGCAACCGTACCCGCAACAGCCGTATCCGCCGCAACCGTATCCGCAACAGCAGCCGCCCGTCGTGGTTCAGCAAGGCGGCGGTTTCGGCAGCGGAATGGGCGGGCTGCTGACCGGCGTGCTGCTCGGCGAAGCGATGTCCGGCGGCCGCGAACGCGTGGTCGAACGCGACGTGATCGTCGACGACCAGCGCCGGCGCCAGGAGAACAACGATCCGGGCTTCGACCTCGGCCGCGGCGACGATTCGAACTGGAGCGACGGCAGTGGCGGCGGCGGCGGCGTCGATCTCGGCAGCAACGACGACGGCTGGACCGACGACAACACCTGAGCATGGCTCGCGCGGGCGTCGACGCATCGCGCCGCGCCCGACACCGCGCTTTCTTTCATTTCTCCTCGCGCCGGCCCGGTGATTTGTTAATCATTTCAAGATGGGCTACCGGCAATGGGGCACGTTCGCTATCATGCGGCCATCGGCGTGCCCCCGATCCGACCCATCAGACGCTTCGCAGCCCTGCGCGTCGCGGCACGCCTCCTCTCGCCCAACCAGGAGAAAGCCGCTCATGAGCATAATCAAGGAATTCAAGGAGTTCGCCGTCAAAGGCAACGTGATGGATCTCGCCGTCGGCGTGATCATCGGCGGCGCGTTCTCGAAGATCGTCGACTCGGTCGTGAAAGACCTCATCATGCCGGTCATCGGCGTGCTGACGGGCGGTCTGGATTTCTCGAACAAGTTCGTTCTGCTCGGCACCATCCCCCCGACGTTCAAGGGTAATCCCGATTCGTTCAAGGACCTGCAGGCCGCGGGCGTCGCCGCATTCGGCTACGGCTCGTTCATCACCGTGGCGATCAACTTCGTGATCCTCGCGTTCATCATCTTCCTGATGGTGAAATTCATCAACAAGCTGCGCAAGCCGGAAGAAGCGGCGCCGGCCGCGACGCCGGAAGACATCGTGCTGCTGCGCGAGATCCGCGATTCGCTCAAGCAACGCTGAGCACCGCGCCACGCTGCGACTGCCGGGCCCGCCATGTGCGGGCCTTTTTCATGGGCACGCATCGTGCACCGTCCGTGCACCATCGTGCGAGCGCTTATCTCATTTTTTTGTGACGCGCGAATGCACGCGCGGGAAAAGCAGGTCTATGATGGAGACTAAACGACAGTACGGGCGCCAAGACGCTGGCTGTGTCGATCATCGTGGCATGCGGGTCGACGGGAGACATTGATCGTCGTACCGCACGAGTGCGGAGTGCAGCATTTTCGTGTGCTATAAAGGATCGACATGCGGCGTACATAGCCGGGAGTGGGTCGCATGAAAGTGCCGCATTTCTTGCAATTGTTTTTCAGGCGAGTGTTTATGTCCTTCCCGAAAAAACGTCGACGTGCGCAACAGGATGGCCAGGAGTCCTTCCTCGCGGTATTGCGCCATTCGAAACCGTTCGCGCAGCTCGACACCAAGATTGCCCGCGCCCGTGCGCAGGACGAACCCGTCCTCTATGCGCACGTGCTACCCGGCCTCGACGTGCTTCTATGCAGCGTGCGCGGCGCACAGCCGCCCTATCCGGCCATCGCCGAACTGCGCAAGCGCTGCCTCGAATCGATCGCCAACGCACTCGAACAGCCGCTCGACGGCCTCGAGAACGGCGGGTACTGGTACGAGGCGAACGGCTTCGGCTTCCTCGTGTTCGCGAGCCGCGCCCGCGCGCGTATCCTGCCCGAATTTGGTGCAGGCACGAAAGCGAGCCTGCGCGGCGGGCTCGGACGCCAGAACGCCGGCGACACGACACCGCGCTCCCTCGGCTGAACCGACACCGACACGATGGGCCGCCTCCGGGCGGCCCATCGGTCATTCAGCTTCCCGCTTCAGCGTCGCGGCGCGCTCACTGCGCCGTCCCGCGCCCGTTGCCGGGCCGGACGATGTCGATGAACGCGGCGAAATCGGCGCTGGCAAGCCCCTGCGCGGCGCCCAGGCGCAGCACCTGCTGCACCGTGGCCGATACGGGCATCACCGCGCCCGTATCGCGCGCGGCATCGGCGATCGCATCGACATCCTTCTGGAACGTGCTGAGCGCGCCGATCGGCGCGTGACCGCCTGACGTCATGCGCGGCACGAAGGTCTGCAGCAGCACCGAATCGGCCCAGCCGCCCGCCAGCGCGTCGGCCAGACGCGCGGCGTCGATGCCGCTCGCCTGGGCCAGGCCGACGGCTTCCGCGATCGCGGTCACCGTCGCGGTGACGATCGCCTGGTTGCACAGCTTCGCGGTCTGGCCCGCGCCTGCGTCGCCCATGTGCGTGACGCGCGACGCGTAAGTGTCGATCAGCGGTCGCACCGCAGCGAGGTCGGCCGCGCCGCCGCCCGCCATCACCGCAAGCGTGCCGGCCTGCGCGCCGGGCACGCCGCCCGACACCGGCGCATCGATCCAGCCGACGCCGAGCGCGGCGGCACGCGCCGCGTAGTCGCGCGCCGCGGCAGGCGGAATGCTCGAGTGATCGACGATGCGCTTCAGGCGGCATGCATGCGCATCGCCGGCAAACAGCCCGTGCTCGCCGAACGCGACATCGCCGACCGCACGGCCGTCGAGCACGCACACGAACACCGTGTCGACGCGCTCGGCCAGTTCGCGCGGCGTGTCGACCACCTGCGCACCGTCCTTTTCAAGCGCCTCGGCCTTGCCGCGCGTGCGGTTCCATACGCTGACCCGGTGGCCCGCCGCCAGCAAATGCCGAATCATCGGCGCGCCCATCAATCCCGGTCCGCAAAATCCGACTTCCACGATCTTCCTCGTCTCCAATTGAGGTTGCACTTGCCGCCCATCATACCTATCACTCAAGAAGCCGGACACGCGCGGCGCCGCTTCGGGCCCGCCGCTTGCGCCGGCCGCACACACACCGACATCCCAGGGAGCGCATCATGAGCGACCACGTCTACAAGCTGATCGAACTGACCGGTTCGTCGCGGCAATCGTGCGACGACGCCATCCGCAACGCGATCTCGAAAGCCGGCAAGACGCTGCACAACCTGCACTGGTTCCAGGTGACCGAAACGCGCGGCCACATCGAAGGCGACCAGGTCATCCACTGGCAGGTCACGCTGAAAGTCGGCATGCGCATCGACGACTGACGCACGCGTGTCACGCGCGGTGCCCTGACCACCGGATGCGTGCAATGCGCATCCGCGCGGTACCGCGCACGCCCGCATTCCGCCCCCTTCACCCGTTCCCGCTTCGGCCCTTTTCAGCCCGCTTCAGCCCGCTTGGCGAGGCCCGGCGACGGGTGTCTGCGGGTATCCATCTCTTGACGCTGACTTTCGTTCATATTAAAAACCATATACCCACCTCCCCCATCGATCAGCCCAGCCATATAAACCGGAGAAATCATGAGTCAGCAACGCGAGGCGATCGACACGTACCTCTTGCGCGTCTTGCACACCTTGTTGATGGAGCGCAGCGTCACGCGCGCGGCCGTCAAACTGAACCAGTCGCAACCGGCGATCAGCGCCGCGCTGCGGCGCCTGCGCGACATCACCGGCGATCCGCTGCTGGTGCGCGGCAAGTCCGGCATGGTCCCGACCGAATACGGGCTGCGCCTGCTCGAGCCGGTGCAGAACGCACTGCGTGAAATCGAGCGCATCAAGTTCCAGCAGCACAATTTCGACCCGGCCACGTCGATCCGCTGCTACCGGATCGGCTGCCCCGACTACCTGAACGTGCTGTTCGTGCCGACCGTCGTCGAACGCTTCCGCCAGGCGGCGCCGAACGCGACGCTCGAGTTCCATTCGCTCGGCCCCGCGTTCGATTACGAGCTCGCGCTGGAAGACGGCAAGCTCGACATCGTCGTCGGCAACTGGCCAGAGCCGCCCGAGCAGCTGCATCTGTCGAACCTGTTCGTCGACGAAATCGTCTGCCTGATGAGCAACACGCACCCGTTCGCGAAGCGCGGCGGACTCACGCTCGACCAGTACCTGAACGCGCCGCATCTCGCGCCGACGCCGTACTCGGTCGGCCAGCGCGGCGCGATCGACGTGCATCTCGCGCGCGAACGGCTCAAGCGTCACGTGGTCGTCACGCTGCCGTACTTCAACCTCGCGCCGTACGTGCTGGTGAAGTCCGACCTGATCTTCACGACGACGCGCCTGTTCGCCGATCATTATGCGAAGTTCCTGCCGCTGTCGGTCGTGCCGGCACCGCTCGACTTCCCGCCGATGCAGTATTACCAGCTGTGGCACGAACGCTGCCACTACTCCGACGAAGTGCGCTGGCTGCGCAGCCTCGTCGCCGAAGCGACCCGCACGCTGATCGAGGCGTAAGCGCATGCGACGCGCGCGCCGGCCACGCCGTTGCGGGTTGGCCCGGGGTGACGCGCGGCGCGGCGCTTGGCGGCATCAGCCTCAGCCGTAGCCACGGCCGCGCGCCCGATCCGCGGCGTGCGGGCGCGGCCTTCACCTCACGTCGACGCGGTCAGCGCGACGCCTCCACGAGTGCCTGTGCCAGCGCGTTGTGGCGCTCGATGACCGGCGGCAGGTCGAGCGTCGCGAGCCGCCCTTCCCGCACCACCACCTTCCCGTTCACCACCGTGTACGCCGTCTGCGACGGCGCGCAGAACACGAGCGCCGCGACCGGATCGTGCAGCGCGCCCGCGAACAGCGGCTGGCGCAGGTCGAACGCGGCGAAGTCCGCGGCCATGCCGGGCTTCAGCGCGCCGATGTCGTCGCGGTTCAACACCTTCGCGCCGCCCAGCGTCGCGATCTCGAGCGCTTCGCGCGCGGTCATCGCATCAGGCCCGAAACCGACCCGCTGCAGCAGCAGCGCCTGCCGCACTTCCGCGACCATCTGCGCGCCGTCGTTCGACGCGGAACCGTCGACGCCGAGGCCGACCGGCACGCCCGCAAGACGCATCTTCCGCACCGGCGCGATGCCCGACGCGAGCCGCATGTTCGAGCACGGACAGTGCGCGACGCCGGTGCCGGTGCGCGCGAACAGGCCGATCCCCGCATCGTCGAGCTGCACGCAGTGCGCGTGCCACACGTCGTGGCCGACCCAGCCGAGATCTTCCGCGTATTCGGCAGGCGTCATCCCGAACTTCTCGCGGCTGTACGCGATGTCGTTGACGTTCTCGGCCAGGTGCGTGTGGAGCGACACGCCGTAGTCGCGCGCCAGCACGGCCGCGTCGCGCATCAGGCCGCGGCTCACCGAGAACGGCGAGCACGGCGCGACGACCACCCGCAGCATCGCGTAGCGGCCTTCGTCGTGATAGGTCTCGATCAGGCGCTGCGCATCGCGCAGGATGTCGGGCTCGCGCTCGACGACCGAATCGGGCGGCAGCCCGCCGTCGCGCTGACCGACGCTCATCGCGCCGCGGCTCGCATGAAAGCGCATGCCGATCCGCTGCGCGGCGCCGATGCTGTCGTCGAGCCGGCTGCCGTTCGGATAGATGTACAGATGGTCGCTCGACGTCGTGCAGCCTGACTGCAGCAGCTCGGCCATCGCGGTCAGCGTCGACACCTCGATCATCTCGGGCGTCAGGTGCGCCCAGATCCGGTACAGGTTCGTGAGCCAGCCGAACAGCTCGGCGTTCTGCGCGGCCGGCACCGCGCGCGTGAGGCTCTGGTACATGTGATGGTGCGTGTTCACGAGCCCCGGGATCACGAGGTGGCCGCGCAGGTCGAGCACTTCGTCCGCAGTATCGGGCAGCTCGGCGCTCGGGCCGACCGCGACGATCCGGTTGTCTTCGATATAGAGCCCCGCGTCGCGCAGTTCGCGGCGCGTGTCGTCCATGGTCACGAGCACGTCGGCGTGCTTGACCAGCAGGGTTTTCGGGCGGGATGAGGATGGGTGCGGCGCGCGTGCGTGCGCGCCGGAGTGCTGCTCGGGATTCATGCGTTCTCCGCGTCGGTCAGCCCTTTCGGGCGGTCGCAAAGCCGTTCGAACGCTGATTCGCGGCACGCCCCGGTGCCTGCGTCCGTTCGAACGCCCTGGCCCGGTTACCCGGCGTGCTCGCCGTCTTCGGGGTGCGCCCCGGCCGCCGGGCCGACGCGCACGGCGGGAGGATCGCCGATGCGCGCGCGCCGCACAATGCGCGACGCCGAATACTGCGCTTCACGGTTTCGATATGGTACGCGCGCGGGCCGTGCAGCGGCCCGCCGGGCGCGGCGCGGCGGGTTTTTTCCCGCCGTCGACAGCGGTTCATGCGCGGCGCATTATCTTTGATATCGCGCCCGTATTTGCGCGGGGAACCTTTTTACAATGCCTGCACGGCGCTCGCTTCAATCTCGCCGACGGGTATGTAGCCACGTGACGTGGAGCCTCGATCCGCCGCACAGTCATGGATCGAGTCGCCGCCGAACCTCGCATTCACACAAGGACAATTGCGAATGGGAAAGCTCACTACCCACGTACTCGATACGGCGCACGGCCGCCCCGGCGCCGCCATCAAGGTGGACCTCTACGCGCTGGACGGCGAATCGCGCCGCGCGATCAAGACCGTGCTGACCAATAGCGACGGCCGCTGCGACGAACCCCTGCTCGAAGGTGCCGCGCTCGCCGCCGGCGAATACGAACTCGTGTTCCATGCCGGCGACTACTTCGCGTCGCTCGGCGTGAAGGTGCCCGAACCGCGCTTCGTCGACCGCGTCGTGCTGCGCTTCGGCATCGCCGACACCGCATCGCACTACCACGTGCCGCTGCTCGTGTCGCCGTGGTCGTACAGCACCTATCGCGGCAGCTGACACACGCATCGGCGCCCGCATCAAAGACAACGATCTGAGTCTGGAGGAGTTTCATGGAAGGCTTCATCACCGACTGGCTGAACCTCGCGCTGCGATGGCTGCACGTCATCGTCGCCATTGCGTGGATCGGCGAGTCCTTCTATTTCGTCGCGCTCGACAACAGCCTGAAACCGCCGACCGACGCGAACCAGCGCAAGCGCGGCGTGTTCGGCGAACTGTGGCACGTCCACGGCGGCGGTTTCTACAACATGCAGAAGTACACGGTCGCCCCGCCCGAAATGCCGGATGACCTGCACTGGTCGAAGTGGCCGTCGTACACGACCTGGCTGTCGGGCTTCTCGCTGTTCTTCGTGCTGTACCTGCTCGCGCCGAACACCTACCTGATCGACAAGAGCGTGCTCGACATGGGCCCGGTGGTCGCCGTCGCGTCCGCGCTCGGCTTCCTCGCGGCCGGCTGGATCGTCTACGACTCGCTGTGCCGCATCCTCGGCACCAACGATCGCGTGCTGGGCATCTGCGTCGGCCTCTACGTCGTCGTCGCCGCGTACCTCGCGTGCCACATCTTCTCGGGCCGCGCGGCATACCTGATCGTCGGCGCGATGCTCGCGACGATCATGTCGGCGAACGTGTTCTTCGTGATCATCCCCGGCCAGCGCAAGATGGTCGACAAGATGCTCAAGGGCGAGGAGCCGAACCCGATCTACGGCAAGCGCGGCAAGCAGCGCTCGGTGCACAACACGTACTTCACGCTGCCGGTCGTGTTCGCGATGCTGTCGAACCACTATGCGATGACGTACACGAACAAGTTCAACTGGGTCGTGCTCGTGCTCATCATGCTGGCCGGCGCGCTGATCCGTCAGTTCTTCGTGATGCGTCACCGCGGCAAGCAGCTGTGGTACCTGCCGATCGGCGGCGTCGCACTGCTGTCCGGCGCGCTGGTGTGGACGATGCCGAAGCCGGTCGCACCGGAAGCACAGGCTGCGAACGCACCGAAGATCGTGATCAACGACATCATGCCGATCCTGCAGCAGCGCTGCGTCGAGTGCCACTCGGCCAAGCCGACGCTGATGGGCAGCGCACCCGCCGGCGTGATGTTCGACACGCCGGACGAAGTGTCGAAGAACGCGCAGCGCATCTACGAACAAGCCGTGCGCCTGAAGGCGATGCCGATCGGCAACGTCACGCACATGACCGACGACGAGCGCGTGAAGCTCGCCGCCTGGTTCGAGGGTGGCGCGGCCAAGTAAGCCGCGGTGTGCCGGCTATCAATTGCCGGCGCGATCCTCTCCGTTCGCGGGCCCGGAAACGGGCCCGTTTTTTTGCGGGTGCGAAATGCGCGTCGTACGCTAGCCGCGCATCGCGTCGCGCTGCAGCGCGACGAGCGCATCGAGCGCGCGCGGACCGTCGTCGAACGGCACGAAGATGTGATCGTGATACGCGGCGGCCATCACGTTGCAGCTGATGCCGGCCGCGCCGAGCGCCCGCGCGAATGCAGCCGTGAGGCCGACGGCCGCGAGGTCGGAGTGCACGGTTAGCGTGATCCATGCCGAGCGGAACAGCACTGGCCAGCCGCGACGTGCCGCTGTTTCTTCGTCGACGACGACCGTCAGCCCTTCCGCTTCGCGGAACGTCGCAATGACTTCGGACAACGATACATCTGCATCGGCCGGCAGCGACACAAAGGCGAACGCGCCCGGATGCAGTTCGGGTTGCATCGTGCGCAGCAGGACCATGAGGTCGTTTTCAGGTTGGCTCATCGGAGGGGCGCGCCCGGAACCGGACGTCGTGCGGTGGCGATGCGGGCACGATAGCATGCGTGCCGCCACCGCTACGCATGCGCGATCGCCACTTCGTCCGCGAGCCAGTCACGCAATGCAACGATACGTGAATCGTCCTGCGTGTGCGCCGGATACACGACGTGATACGCGAGCCCCGGCGCCACCTCGACGTTCACGTCGAACAACCGCACGAGGCGCCCGTCCGCCAGATCACGCGCGATCATGTGCGGCTCCGCCAGCCCGACCGTCGTACCGTCCATCACGGCCTGCACGACATGGCTCGAATCCGGAAACGCGACACACCGGCTGTCGTCGAAACCGTCGATGCCGGCCGCCGCCATCCAGGCCGACCAGCGCGGCCAGACCACGCCGTCGACTTCACAGTCGGCGTGGCACAGCGTGTGGCGCAGCAGGTCGCGCGGCTTGCGTAACGGCGGGCCGACCGACAACAGCGCGGGGCTGCCGATCGCGACGACCGACGTGCCGAACAGGCGCTGCGTATACGCGTCGCGATAACGCCCGGTGCCGAAGCGGATCGCGACATCCACATCGTCGCCGTCGAAATCGCGCAAGCGATCGGTGATGTCGAACGTCAGTTCGAGCGCCGGATGCGCGGCCTTGAATCGCGGCAGGCGCGGCAGCAGCCAGTGCGTCGCGAAGCGCGCGCCGACCGACACGCGCAGTTCCGTCTGTTCGCGCGCGAGGCGCCGCGCCCGTGCGGTCGCGTGCCGGAGGCCCGCCAGCGCATCCGCAGCGGCCGCGGCCAGCAACGCGCCGGCCTGCGTCAGCCGGATGCTGCGGCTCGTGCGGACGAACAGTTCCATGCCGAGTTGCGCCTCGATCTCCCTGATCTGGTGACTGACGGCTGCCGGCGTCAGTCCGACCTCGTCGGCCGCCCGCGAAAAATTCAGGTGCCGCGCCGCCGCATCGAACGTCCTCAGCGCGCGCGTACCGGGCCACATGCGTTCCATCGATCTTCAAAAAGAATTTGATGACGGTTCCAAAACTACTCGTTTTTCATGACGCCATCAATCGGCAAACAATAGGCTTTCTTGAAGATTCCGCGCGCCACCCCGTGCCCGCGGCCAACCTGGAGATTCGCCGATGTCCGCTGCACCGTTCCCGTCCGTAGTCCAGATCAACGGCGTAGCCGCTACACCCGATGCGCTCGCCGCGCTGGCATTCGCGGGCCACGCGCATTTCACCGCGATGCAGATCCGCGAAGGCCGCGTACGCGGGCTCGACCTGCACCTCACGCGCTTGCGCGACGCGTCGAACGCGCTGTTCAGTCATGCACTGCCCGACGAGCGGATACTCACGTTCCTGCGCGCCGCGCTCGATCGCGCACCCCCGCCGTCGTCGGGGCCGGTCGGCCCGCTCGATTTCGCGCTGTTCGAACACGAGCGCGTGCTGCCTGGCATCAAGCACGTCGGCGAAGTCGCGAAGACACACTTCCTGCGCCGTGCGGTCGCGCAGGGTTTCGACGATGCGGCGTTCATCGATCGTCAGGGGCGCATCAGCGAAGGCTCGATCTGGAATCTGGTGTTCTGGACCGGCGATTCGGTCGTGTGGCCGGCGGCCGACATGCTCGGCGGCGTCACGATGGGCATCCTGCGCCGGCAACTGGCCCACCTCGGCATCGCACAGCACGACCGCGAAGTGACACCGGCCGACCTGCCGTCGATGGCCGGCGCCGTCGTGATGAATTCGTGGACGCCGGGTATCGCCGTGCGCAGGCTCGGCACGGCGACGCTGCCCGATTCGTCATCGCTCGCCGCGCTGCTGCATCGCGCCTATGAACAGGAGCCGCCCCTCGCGCCGTGACGCGCACGCCCGGCTTACCCGTCGACCGTCTCCGGCAGCCGCGCGATCACCTTGATCTCGAACTGGAAGCCGTACAGCCAGGTCACGCCGACGGCGGTCAGCGTCGGATGCGGCGCATCGCCCCAGTATTCGGGGACGATCTCCCAGATCCGCTCGAACGTCGCCTCCGGATCGACGAGGAACACCGTCACGTCGACGACATCGTCGAACGTGCAACCGGCCGCACGCAGCACCGCATTCAGGTTGTCGAACGCGCGGCGGACCTGCGCGGCCAGTTCCGGCTCGGGCGAACCGTCGTCGCGGCTGCCGACCTGCCCGGACACGAACAGGAAACCGTTCGAGCGCACGGCCGGCGAATAGCGGTTGCGGTCGTACAGCGCCTGGCGACCCGGCGGAAAAACTACGCTACGCTTTGTCACTCAACACCTCCATCGGTCTGCGGGGCGAAACCGCCCCTGTATCAACGATGAAAGCACTTTAAGGACCGTTGCCGGGGGGATAAACCGGCAACCTTGTCCAACACTGTTTGCGCCCTCCAAACAATGTCCGAGCAACGCGGAGCCCTGACCCGATGGATCGATTCGACGCAATGCAGGCGTTCGCCCGCGTGGTGGAAGCCGGCAGCTTCACGAAAGCGGCCGACACGCTGCACATGAGCCGCACCACCGTCACGCAACTGGTGCAGCAGCTCGAAGCGCGACTGCGCGTGAAGCTGTTCAACCGCACGACGCGCAAGGTCGTCGTCACGGCCGACGGCGCCGCGTATTACGACCGCGTCGTGCGCCTGCTGGCCGACATGAACGATGCCGAAACGAGCCTGTCCGCCGCGTCGGCATCGCCACGGGGGCGGCTGCGCGTGGACGTGCCGAGCCCGTTCGCGCGCCTGATACTGATCCCCGCGCTGCCCGTGTTCCATGCGCGTTATCCGGACATCCAGCTCGACCTGGGCGTGAGCGACCGCGTGGTCGACGTGATCGGCGAGAACGTCGACTGCGTCGTGCGCGGTGGCGAGCCGACCGACCGCTCGCTGGTCGCGCGTCGCGTCGGCGACCTTCGGCTCGGCGTGTACGCGTCGCCGGCCTATCTCGCGCGCGCCGGCACACCACTGCATCCGGGCGAACTCGAAGACACGCATCACCGCATCGTCGGCTTTCTGTGGGCACGCACCGGCAAGGCGTTGCCGTTTGCGATGGAGCGTGACGGCGAGCAGATCACCGTACGCGGACGCTACGTGCTCGCGGTCGACGACGGCAATGCGTATCTCGAAGCCGGTCTCGCGGGGCTCGGCATCCTGTGGCTGCCCGACTACATGGCCGCCGCGTATCGCGAACGAGGCGAACTGGTGCCGCTGTTCGAGCCATGGCAACTCGAACCGATGCCGATGTACGTCGCGTTCCCGCCGAACCGCCACGTCAGCGCGAAGCTGCGTGTCTTCGTCGACTGGGTTGACAGCCTGATGGCGCAGCATGCGCCGGTCTCGAACCGGCGTCGCGGCGGCGGTTCGCGCGACACGCGCAAAGCCGTCGCAACCTGAGTCGGGAGAAAGCGACCGCACGTAAAAAAACCCGCGCACGTTGCGCGGGTTTCGGCAGGTAGGCAAACCGCCTGTCAGTCGCGAGTACGCCGGCGACTCAGGCCGTCAGCGCGTGCAGCGCTTCCTCGGTGAGCCACATCGATTCCAGCAGGTCCTGCTCGTTCAGGTTCAACCCGTCGCCGCCGCGATCGACGACGATGAAGTCGCTGACGCCGCCCAGCGCGATCAGCGGGTGATGCCACACGCCCTTCGCATAATTGACGCCCTGCCAGCCGCTCGTCACGAACGCGCGGATCTTCGACGGATCGAGATCGCCGGCCGGCGCGACGACGACGAGATACGGCTGGTCGTTCAGCGGCACGAACGCCTGGCTGCCGAGCGGATGGCGCTCGAGCATCTTCACCTCGAACGGCAGCGTGCGCGGCTGGCCGCGGAACAGGTTGACGAGCGTGCGGCCTTCTTCGTCGCTCACGTCGACCTTCGCAAGATCGTGAAAGCGGATCGTCGTGCCGAGATTGATCGGAATCTGCTTCGCGCCTTCGGTTTCGATCACGTCGCCGAACGCCGCGAAGGCTTCCTTGGTCAGCGGTTCGATTGCGAGCGTCTTCATTTGTCGAGCGTCCCCCACAGACGCAGGCGCGATACGCCGCCGTCCGGAATGATGTTCAGGCGCACGTGGGTCACCGGGCCCAGCGATGCGATCTCGTGTTCGAAATAGTGCTGCTTGTCCATCTGCAGCTTCTGTTCGCCGAGCAGCACCGGCCAGAACATCGACTGCGTGATCAGCGAGCTGTCGGTGCCGCCCGACACGTACGCGGCCTGGATCGAGCAGCGGTCCGGATAGTTGCCCTTGAAGAACGCGGTATCGACTTCGATCTTGCGGATCACGCCCGGCTGCGCGAGCGCGATGATCGCCCAGTCGTTGCCCGGCTCGCGGCGACGGCGGGTTTCCCAACCGTCGCCCATGTTCACGCCGCGGCCCGGCAGCAGCAGGTTCGACGCGACGCCGAAGTGCTGGTTGTTCGCCGCCACCACGTAGCCGCCGTTCTCCATCGCCGCGAGGTCGAACTGCTCGGTCGCGCTGGCGCCGGCCCAATCGAGCTGCGGCTGGCCGTACACGCGCAGGCGCGCGATGCCGCCGTCCGGATAGATGTTCACGCGCAGGTGCGTGAACGCACGGGCGTCGCTCGCCGCGACGTAGTGGTGGCTGTTGCCTTGCAGCGTCGTCGACGGCACGATTTCGACCCATTCGGTCGCGTGCGTCGGCGCGCCGTCGGCCACGTACGCGGCCTCGATCGACGCGGCCGGCGGGAAGTTGCCGGTGAAGTGGCTCGTGTCGATGTCGAAGCCCTTGATCACGCCCGGACGCGCGAGCTTGACGATGCACCAGTCGTAGCCCGTCGTGCGCTTGCGACGCGTCTCCCAGCCGTCCATCCACTTGCCGTGGTCGTCGTACTTGCCGGGGATGAACACCGCCGGCTCGGGGTTCAGCATCCGCTCCTTCGGCGCGAAGAAGTCGTCGCTGGCCTCGAGCGCCTGCGCACCGAGACGCGGGTCGGCGAGGTTCACGTAGCGCCGCGTGAAGTCGGGTGCGTCGGGATCGAGAAGCGGAACAGCCATGATGTTTCCTTGTTTCAGTGATGCGATCAGGCCGCTGCGACGCAGCAGGCCGTCGTGAGGTGTCAGGCGTCGATCAGGTCGTCGAGGCGGAAGCGCGCGATCCGGTAGATCTGGTCGAGGCTCGCGCGCAGTTCCTCGGTGCGCGAATGATTCACGCGCGACTCGAAGTTCGCGATGATGCCGTGCCGGTCATAGCCGCGCACCGCGAGGATGAACGGGAAACCGAACTTCTCGCGATACGTGCGGTTCAGCGTCAGCAGCTTGTCGAACTCTTCCTGCGTGCACTGGTCGAGACCCGCGCCGCTCTGCTCGCGCGTCGACTCGGCCGTCAGCTCGCCGCGCACGGCAGCCTTGCCGGCCAGCTCCGGGTGGGCATTGATCAGTGCGAGCTGGCGGACTTCGCCGCCCGTCTCCACCGCGTTCGACATCGTCTCGTGCAGCGCGTCGATGCTCGCGAACGGCCGCTTGCCCGCCGCGACCTCGGCCACCCACGGCGAATGTTCGAAGATCCCCGACAGCGCCGCGACGAATGCGCTCGGCGCCATCGTGTTCAGTTGCTCCAACGTGTAACGCATCGCCTTCATGCTTTCCCTTCGTTTCGATGACTGGGCTGGTACGGATGATGTTCGCGCCAATGACGCGCGATATCGACACGCCGCGTCACCCATACGCGATCGTGCTTCTCGATGTGATCGAGGAAACGCTGCAGCCCGCGGAAACGCCCCGGCCGGCCGAGCAGCCGGCAGTGCATGCCGATCGACAGCATCTTCGGCGCGTCGTCGCCCTCCGCGTACAGCACGTCGAACGCGTCACGCAGGTACTCGAAGAAGTGGTCGCCGGTGTTGAAGCCCTGCGGCGTCGCGAAGCGCATGTCGTTCGTATCGAGCGTGTACGGAACGATCAGCTGCGGCGACGTGCTGCCGCCCGACACCTCGACATCCATCCAGAACGGCAGGTCGTCGCCGTAGTTGTCGGAGTCGTACAGGAAGCCGCCGTATTCCGCGACAAGGCGGTGCGTGTTCGGGCTGTCGCGGCCGGTGTACCAGCCGAGCGGACGCTCGCCCGTCACGCGCTCGATCGCTTCCATCCCGAGGCGCATGTGCTCGGCCTCGAGCTCGGGCGTCATGCTCTGGTAGTGGATCCAGCGCCAGCCGTGGCACGCGATCTCATGGCCGAGCTCGACAAAGGCACGCGCGAGTTCCGGATGACGCTCGATCGCCATGCCGACGCCGAACACCGTCAGCGGCAGCCCGCGCTTCTCGAATTCGCGCAGGATGCGCCACACGCCCGCACGCGAACCGTACTCGTAGATCGACTCCATGCTCATGTGGCGGTCCGGATAGGCGGCCGCGCCGACGATTTCGGACAGGAACTGCTCGGAGCCCGGATCGCCATGCAGCACGCAATTCTCGCCGCCCTCCTCGTAGTTCAGGACGAATTGCACGGCGACGCGGGCGCGCCCGGGCCAGTTCGCCTGCACGGGATGGCGGCCGTAGCCGATCAGGTCGCGAGGATAGTTGGGATCGAGTGACATGGGTTCGAAGTGCCGCGAAAGCGTGCTGAAATAATGGGTTCGCATCGACCCGCGCGGGTGCCGGAGGCCGGCCGCACGGGCCGATGCGATGACGGCCCAGTGTAGCGAAAAGGTTCATACGCGCCCATACAGCGGCGCAGATAGTGCAGGTCAGACGGCGTGTATGTGCGGTTGCGGCAAAGCCGGGACCGGTTCCGGTGCGGCGCTCCCGCTGCGCGCCGTGGCGGCGGCCGGCGCGGCCTCCGGCGGGCTGAAATGCGCGAATTCGCCGTCGTAGCGCTTCGGCAGCGGCCGCGCATAGTCGCCGCGCTTCGCGGTCGCGAGGCGCAGCGCGACGAGCGCCTCGCCCCACTTGACGGCTGCCGTGACACCTTCCACGACCGGCGCGCCGATCTGCTGCTCGATCTCGTGCGCGAATTCGGCCATCCCGGCACAGCCGAGGACGATCGCGTCGGCACCGTCCTCGTCGAGCGCGCGCCGGCATTCGTGGACGATGATCCGCCGCGCGGCCGAACCGGGCCGGTCGAGCTCGAGCACCGCGACGTCGGTCGCCCGCACGTTGCGGCAGAACCGCTTCATCCCGTAGCGCTCGGCGAGATGCCATGCCATCCCGCAAGTGCGCGCGAGCGTCGTGACGACCGAGAAGCCCGGCGCGAGCACGCTCGCCGCGTGCATCGCCGCCTCGGCGATCCCGATCACCGGCCCGCGCGCGAGTTCGCGCGCCGCATACAGGCCCGGGTCGCCGAAACACGCGATCACGTACGCATCGCAGCCGTCACGCTCGCCCTGCGCGATCTCGGCGAGCAGCCCGGGCGTCGCGAGCGCTTCATCGTAATAGCCTTCGATCGACGGCGGCCCCATCGGCGGGCTCACCGCGACGATCTCGGTGCCTGCCGCCGCGACTTCGCGCGCGCAGCGGCCCATCGCATCGGTCATCCGCTGCGTCGTGTTCGGATTGATCAGCTTGATCTTCATCGCGCGCTCCTCAGGCCTTCGTGCTCGCGAGCAGCCGGTAGAACACGAAGCCGAGCCCCGCGCCGATGAACCACGAGAAGTTCGCGGCGGCCTGCCAGCCCGGCACCATCACGCAGACGACGGCGATCACCGCGGCCGGCAGCAGCGCGGCGAGCGCGCGGCGGTTCACGCCGCCGGTGTACCAGTAGGTGCCGCGCTCCGACATGGTGTACAGGTCGTCGCGCACGAGCCGGCCGCGCTTGACGAGGTAGAAGTCGGCGATCAGCACGCCGTACAGCGGGCCGATGAACGCGCCGAGCACGTCGAGCGTGTAGTGGATCACGGCCGGGTTGTTGAACAGGTTCCACGGCGTGATGAAGATCGACGCGACGGCCGCGAGCATCCCGCCCGCGCGCCAGCTGATCAGCCGCGGCGCGACGTTCGAGAAGTCGAACGCGGGCGACACGAAGTTCGCGACGATGTTGATGCCGATCGTCGCGATCGTGAAGGTCAGCGCGCCGAGGATCACCGCGGTCGGATGGTCGATGCGGCCGACCGTCTCGACGGGATCGGTGATCAGTTCACCGAACACCGGCAGCGTCGCGGCGGTGGTGATCACCGTGACGAGCGAGAACGCGAGGAAGTTGACCGGCAGCCCCCAGAAGTTGCCGCGCTTCACGTCGCCGAACGAGCGGCAATAGCGCGAGAAGTCGCCGAAATTGAGCATCGGCCCGGAGAAGTACGACACGACGAGCGACACGGCCGTGATCATCACCGGAATCACTTCCGCGCCGTGATACTTGACGCCGCCGAGGTTGAGGCCGATGTTGCGCCAGCCCGCGCGCCACACCATGTAGCCGGCCAGGATGAACATCACGACGTAGACGGCCGGGCCCGCGAAGTCGATGAACTTCTTGATCGTCTCCATCCCGTTCCAGAACACGAGCGCCTGCAGCACCCACAGCAGCATGAAGCCGGCCCAGCCGACCGCCGACAGCCCGAGGAAGCCGTAGCGATGGACGTCCGCGTACGGCAGCCATTGCGGAAAGAACTTCAGCACGACGATCACGAGTGCGCTGGACGCGAGATAGGTCTGGATGCCGTACCACGCGATCGCGATCAGCCCGCGGATCACGGCCGGCACGTTCGCGCCGAGCACGCCGAAGGTCGCGCGACACGCGACCGGATACGGCACGCCGATCTGCTGGCTCGGCCGCGCGATCAGGTTGCACAGCCGGTTCACGATCGTGATGCCGACGATCAGCGCGATCAGCACCTGCCAGCTCGTCAGCCCGAGCGCGAACAGGCTGCCCGCGAACACGTAGCCGCCGACGCTGTGCACGTCCGACATCCAGAACGCGAAGATGTTGTACGAGCCCCACGTCTGATTCTTTAGTGGTGCCAAATCTTCGTTGTACAAACGTTCGCTGTAACCGTCCGGCAACACGGGGCCGCCGCCCTCGCCGCCTTCTTCCGCCGGATACGCACTGTCGTGCGCCACACTGAACTGAGCCATGACTTCTCCTTGACGCGGCCTGGCAGCCGCTCCACCGTCATCGATATCGCTCCGGATCGTCGTCCGGAGTCGGACTGGCGGCCGGCGGCGCGAACCGCCGGCCTGCATTGCTCTCGTCGTGTGGCGCGCGGCCGGGTTCGCGTCGCCGCTCAGGCGCCGCCGAACACTTCGCGCAAATCGACCTGCCCTTGCGCGGGCCGGTCCAGCATCTTCAGTTCGACATGCTGCAGGTGGTGCGCCATCAGCGTCACCGCCCGCTTCGAATCGCCCGCTTCCAGCGCGGTCAGGATCTCGTCATGGTCGTCGCACGAGCACGGGCTGCGCCCGTGCGATTCGTACAGCGCCGACATCAGCGTCGAGCGTGCGACGAGCCCGTCGAGGCACTCGCAGAGCGTCGCGTTGCCCGTCAGCGCCGCGAGCGCCGTATGGAATTCGCCCGACAGGCGGATCCACGCCGCGAAGTCGTGCCGCTCGAACGCCTTGCGCTCCTTGTCGATCAGCGCGGCGACGCCCTTCAACCGCTTCGCGCCCGGCCCCGTCGCGAGCCGCTCGACGACGGCCAGCTCGATGATCCGGCGCATCTCGAACACCTCGTGCACATCCTGCAGCGTCGGGCTCGCGACGAACGCACCGCGGTTCGGCTCGAGATCGACCAGCTTGTCGGCCGCGAGCTGCGAGAGCGCCTGGCGGATCGTCCCGCGCTTCACGCCGAACACGTCGCAGAGCTGCGCCTCCGTCAGCTTCGCGCCGGGCGCGAGCCGATGCTCGAGGATCGCGGTGCGGATCCGCTCGGCGATCGCTTCGGGACCGGCGGCGCCGGACGGATGGGTAGCGGAGTCGTTCATGTTCTGCATCGTGTGATGGTCCTCATCCTAGGACGGACATAAAGATTGTCAACAATTCTTTTCGGAGAATGCGCACAATCGGTGTGCATCGGCCTGTGCCAGAGCGGTGCGCTGCGCCCGATATCCAGGCACGACAAGCCTCTCGCGCTTTCCCATGGCGGCTCACGGTGTATACCCTCCCGGCCATTTTGTTGACAAAAATGGTGCGTGCCACGACACCAACCCGATCGGCGGCGATGAAAATTTCCGACCGTTAGTTGCACATTTACTTAAAGAAAAAGGCGGGAAGCCCCGCCTTTCGATGGTCCGCGCCCGCCTCAGCCGAGATGCGGATAGTCCGACAGCGTGAGGCGGAAACCGTGCGCATTCGCGACGAGCTGCGCCTGCGCGCCGAACGGCAGCGTCAGCAGGTCGGGCACGTGACCGAACTGCAGCCCCGTGACGACCGGAATGCCGACCACCGAGCGCACCTGGTCGATCATCGCCTGCATGTCGTAGCCGTTGTCGTACTCGAACGGCCGCGCGCCCGTGAACTGGCCGAGCACGAGCGCCTGCTGGCGCGCGAGCAGCCCCGACAGGTGCAGCTGGTAGATCATCCGTTCGATCCGGAACGGCTGCTCGTTCACGTCCTCGATGAACAGGATGCCGCCCTCGATGTCGGGCATGTACGGCGTGCCGACGAGCGACGTGAGGATCGCGAGGTTGCCGCCCCACAGCGTGCCCGTCACGTTCACGGTCTGCAGTTGCGGCGCCTCGGTGACGATCGTCGTGGTCGGCTGCGACAGCGTCCGCCAGAAGTGCTGCATCGTGAAATCGCTCGGCGTTTCCGCGCCGAAGTCGGCCGACAGCATCGGGCCGCCGAAGGTCTTGATGCGCGCCTTCGCGTACAGCGCGAGCTGGATCGCGGTGAAGTCGCTGTGGCCGACGAGCGCGATCGGCTGGTCGCGCAGCCGACGCTCGAGCCCGCGATAGTCGAGCCCGTGCAGGATGCGCGCGGCGCCATAGCCGCCGCGCACCGCGAGCGCAATATCCGGCAGCGCGCGCTCCGGATCCGCGAGACGGTTCAGGTCGCCGGCCCGCTCGCCGTCGGTGCCGCCGAAGCGCTGAAAGCGACGCTGCGTCGCCTCGATGTTCTCGATGCGCTGCTGCGCGCCGCTCAGGCGCTCGAGCGCGCGGTTGATCGCATCGGGGTCGTGCGGATAACCGGACGGCGCCAGCAGGCGGATGGTGTAGGACGCGGCGGGCTGGAAGGACATGGCGAAAGATATCGGGATCGTCAAACCTGCTTAGAGGGTCCGAACCGTCTCCGGTTCACGGAACTGCGCGGGCCGCCCCGCTCCGGGCGACAGGCACGGCGGGCGGGCTATGACGCGCCGGATGCGGCGTCGCGGGCAAGCCGTGCTTCCCGCAGCGCGCGACGGCGCTCCGCGAAGAACGATTTCAGCGCGGCGCCGCACTCGTCGGCGAGCACGCCGCCGGTCACGTCGGTATGGTGATTGAGTTGCGGATTCGCGAACGCGTCGATCACGCTGCCGCACGCGCCCGTCTTCGGGTCGGCGGCGCCGTAGACGACCCGCGCGATGCGCGCGTGCATGATCGCGCCCGCGCACATCAGGCACGGCTCGAGCGTCACGTACAGCTCGCAGCCGGGCATCCGGTAATTCTGCAGATGCTGCGCGGCCATGCGCAGCGCGGCCATTTCCGCGTGGGCCGACGGATCGTGCCCGCCGATCGGATGGTTGAAGCCGCGTGCGATCACTTCGTCGCCGCGCACGAGCACCGCGCCGACCGGCACTTCGCCGGCCGCACGCGCCTCTTCGGCGGCAGCTTGCGCGAGCCGCATGAAATGCAGGTCGCGCGCCGACACCGGCGCGGCTTCGGGAACAGGAGCATCGGGAACGACAGCCGGTCCGGCTGCCGCGTCGGGCAACGCGTCGGCGCTCACATCGGCCCCGCTTCGGCGGGCGCGTCGTCGAGCCCGCGCTCGCACAGACGTTCCGCGATGCGCCGGCAATAGTCGCGCGGCATCACCATCGGGCCGCCGCGCAGCGATTCGAGCGCCATGTCGAGGGCGAGGATCTTCGCCTGCAGCCGGCAGCGCGCGGCGCGGTCGCTGACCGCCTGCAGTTCGTCCTGCAGGTTGCGCAGCGCGCGCAGTTGCTCGACGGCCGGCGGCACGAAGCCCGCATTCTTCAGGATACGGTTGGCCACCCGCACCTCCTCGGGTACGAGCAGGTCGTCATCCAGCGCCTGCGGCGCGCCGGTACCCGGCAAATCGTCGAACTCGCCCCGCGCGGCGGCGGCGGCAATGCGTTGTTCGACCAGTGCGTCAAGCAATCTCATCAGTCAATCGGAACAAATGCGGCAGCCGAATTCTAGCAGGGTGACGTGCGTATGACAGGCCCTTCGAACGCATGCTCGATATTGTGTTTTTAGGGGCCGAATCGGCGCGCATGCGTGCCGATCGCCGCGACTTGCCGCTGTGCTGCGCCGCAGCAGGCTCCGCGCGGATTCGACGCCGTCTGCGCGGGTCATGCCGGGCCCCGTTTTTTTATTTTCGCGCGGGTCGCCGCCGCCCCGCTTTTCCGGAATCGGAAAGTCGAAATCAGAAATAGTTGGTTGGGGCGCGCGAGCGCGCTCACTACACTCGAGCCATCTTGTCATAACAAGTTGAACGATGACCCCACCCAACGTCGCGCCGCTGTCGGCGGCGCCGCTCTACGTGCAGATCAAGGACACGCTGCGCACGCGCATCCTCGACGGCACCTATGCACCACACAGCCGGATGCCGTCCGAGCACGAACTCTGCGCGATGTTCGACGTGAGTCGCATCACGGTGCGCCAGGCACTCGGCGACCTGCAGAAGGAAGGCCTGCTGTTCAAGCTGCACGGCAAGGGCACGTTCGTGTCGAAGCCGAAGGCGTTCCAGAACGTGACGTCGCTGCAGGGCTTCGCCGAGGCGATGTCGTCGATGGGCTACGAGATCGTCAACCAGCTGCGCAGCTTTCGCACCGTGAAGGCCGATCGGCACCTCGCGACGAAGCTGAACGTGCCGGAAGGCGCGCCGCTCATCGAGATCCACCGCGTGCGGCTGCTGAACCGCGAGCCGGTGTCGCTCGAGCAGACGTGGGTGCCCGAGGCGCTCGGCAAGCGGCTCGCCGGCGCCGATCTCGCGACCCGCGACATCTTCCTGATCCTCGAGAACGACTGCGGCGTGCCGCTCGGCCACGCCGACGTGTCGATCGACGCGATCCTCGCCGACGATGAAATCGTCGACGCGCTGCGCGTCGAGGAAAGCAGCCCCGTGCTGCGGATCGAGCGCCTGACGCACGACGCGTCGGGCACGCCGATCGACTACGAACACCTGTACTTCCGCGGCGACGCCTTCCAGTACCGGCTGCGCATCGACCGGCAGAAGACCCGCCAACCTGCAAGGAATCCTCAATGACTACCCATGTACTCGAATACGACATCGTCGTGGTCGGCGGCGGCACGGCCGGCCCGATGGCGGCGATCAAGGCGAAGGAGCGCGACCCGTCGCTGCGCGTGCTGCTACTGGAGAAGGCCAACGTGAAGCGCAGCGGCGCGATCTCGATGGGGATGGACGGGCTGAACAACGCGGTGATCCCGGGCCACGCGACACCCGAGCAGTACACGCGCGAGATCACGATCGCCAACGACGGGATCGTCGATCAGGAAGCCGTGTACGCGTATGCTACGCACAGCTTTGCGACGATCGAGCAGCTCGACCGCTGGGGCGTGAAGTTCGAGAAGGACGGCACCGGTGACTACGCGGTGAAGAAGGTCCACCACATGGGTTCGTACGTGCTGCCGATGCCGGAAGGCCACGACATCAAGAAGGTGCTGTACCGGCAGCTGAAGCGCGCGCGCATCGTGATCACGAACCGGATCGTCGCGACGCGCGTGCTGACCGACGCGCAGGGCCGCGCGAGCGGCGTGCTCGGCTTCGACTGCCGCACGGCCGAGTTCCACGTGATCCGCGCGAAGGCCGTGATCCTGTGCTGCGGCGCGGCCGGCCGGCTCGGGCTGCCGGCGTCCGGTTACCTGATGGGCACGTACGAGAACCCGACCAATGCGGGCGACGGCTACGCGATGGCGTACCACGCGGGCGCGGCGCTCGCGAACCTCGAGTGCTTCCAGATCAATCCGCTGATCAAGGACTACAACGGGCCGGCCTGCGCATACGTGACGGGCCCGCTCGGCGGCTTCACCGCGAACGGCAAGGGCGAGCGCTTCATCGAGTGCGACTACTGGAGCGGCCAGATGATGTGGGAGTTTTACCAGGAACTGCAAAGCGGCAACGGCCCGGTGTTCCTGAAGCTCGACCATCTCGCGGAGGAAACGATCCAGACCATCGAGCAGATCCTGCACACCAACGAGCGGCCGAGCCGCGGCCGCTTTCACGCGGGGCGCGGCACCGACTACCGGCGCCAGATGGTCGAGATGCACATCTCCGAGATCGGCTTCTGCAGCGGCCACAGCGCATCCGGCGTCTACGTGAACGCCCGCGCGGAAACGACCGTGCCGGGGCTCTACGCGGCCGGCGACATGGCGGCGGTCCCGCACAACTACATGCTCGGCGCATTCACCTACGGCTGGTTCGCCGGACAGAACGCGGCCGACTACGTGGCCGGCCGCGCTCACGCGCCGGTGGACGACGAACAGGTCGCCGCCGAACGCACCCGCGTGCTTGCGCCGCTCACGCGCGAGCGCGGCCTCGCGCCGGCGCAGGTCGAATACAAGCTGCGCCGCATGGTGAACGATTACCTGCAACCGCCGAAGGTGACGCGCAAGATGGAAATCGGGCTGCAACGTTTTGACGGCATTACTGAGGATATCGAAGAAATCAAGGCGAGCCACCCGCATGAACTGATGCGCGCGGCCGAAGTGCGCGCGATCCGCGACTGCGCCGAAATGGCCGCGCGCGCGTCGCTGTTCCGCACCGAGAGCCGCTGGGGGCTGTACCACCATCGCGTCGACTTTCCGCATCGCAACGATGCCGAGTGGTTCTGCCACACGTGGCTGCGCAAGGGTGCAGACGGCACGATGCGCAGCGAGAAACGACCGGTCGAACCCTACGTCGTGCCGCTCGCCGACGACGAACGCAGCGCCTACGCGCACCTGCGCATCCGCGAACCGGCCGCACACGCGGCCGCCCTCTGACTCCGAGGAGCCTTACCGTGCCCCATACCCCGCACGACATCTTCCTGCGCAGCAGCGCACCCGTGACGATCGACGAGGACCGCTGCATCGCCGACAAGGGCTGCACCGTCTGCGTCGACGTGTGCCCGCTCGACCTGCTCGCGATCGACGTGACCAAGGGCAAGGCCTACATGCAGTTCGACGAATGCTGGTACTGCATGCCGTGCGAACGCGACTGCCCGACCGGCGCGGTCAAGGTCGACATCCCGTACCTGTTGCGCTGACCCGGCGCGCCGCTTCCCCACTACCGGACTCACGACACATGAAACCTGCTTCCGACCATGCCGCGCTCGTCGCGCGCGTTGCCGCACCCGATGCATCGGTGCGCCGGATCGCGCTGCTCGAACTCGCCGATCTCGAGGATCCCGATCTCGTGCCGATCTTCGTTGCCGCGCTGCGCGACGATCCGTCCGCCGACGTGCGCGGCGAGGCCGCGCGCGTGCTCGCCGCCTGGGAGCAGCCCGACGTCGTCGACGCGCTGTGCCGCGCGCTGCTCGATCCGGACGACGACGTGCGCGCGACCGCCGCACACAGCCTGTCCGAACTGAAGGACGTCGCATCCGGCGCCGCGCTGTGCCGCTGGGTCGAGCACGCCGAACCGTTCGTGCGCGGCGCCGTGCTGCGCGCGCTGCGTGAACTGCGCGACCCCGCCGCGTTCGCGCCGGCGCTGCGCGCACTCGACGCGCCGGCGTCGGCCGTGCGCGCCGAGGCCGTCGCCGTGCTCGGCTGGCTCAAGAACGCCCGCGCGCTGGCGCCGCTCGCACGCATCGCCACGACCGACACGCATGCGGACGTACGGCGTATCGCGGTCGGCGCGGTCGGATTCGCGGCGTCCGCCGACACGGCCGTCGTCACCGCCTTGCTCGCGGCGCTGCGCGACGCCGAATGGCAGGTCCGCGAGGAAGCGGCCGCGACGCTCGGCAAGCTGCGTGTCGCGGCCGCGCGCGCACCGCTCGTCGCCGCGCTCGACGACGATTACTGGCAGGTGCGCTTGCGTGCGGTGCGCGCACTCGGGCAATTGCGCGACGCCGCCGCGGCGCAGGCCGTCGCCGCGCTGCTGTCGCACGCGATCAGCAACCTGCGCAAGGAGGCCGCGCTTGCCCTCGGCGAACTGCGCGATCCCGCGACGCTGCCCGCGCTGCACGACGCGCTCGACGATCGCGATCCCGAAGTACGCAAGGCCGTGCGGATCGCGATCGCGCAGATCGGAGAAGATGCTCGATGACGCCGCCGACCGAGATCACGCTCGATCATGCGGCCCGCGCATTGACGCTGTGCTGGCCGAACGGCGACACGCAGCGCATCGGCTATGCGCGCTTGCGCAGCGCTTGCCCGTGCGCCGCATGCCGGAAGATCCGACTCGATGGCGGGCAGGTCGACGCGCCACCCGATCTGACGCTGGACGGCGTGGAAGCGGCCGGTTACGGCATCCGCCTGCTGTTCGGCGACGGTCACGCGCGCGGCATCTATCCGTGGCCGTTTCTGGCGGAACTCGGCGCAGACGAGACGGGTGCCGGCGTCGCAGCGCCCGACGTGCCCGCATCCGGCCATCCAGCGAACTGACCGTCCGCGAAGCTCGATCTGGCCGTCGACGAGCACGATCGTCCGGTCGACTTCATGCTGCTCGACGGCAGTCACATGGAAGCACTGTTCGTCGATCCCGCTCACCATGGCGCGGGCGTCGGGCGGCGGCTGGTCGAAGCGGCCCTCGGACGCCATCCCGACCTGTCGACCGACGTCAACGAGCAGAACGAAGCGGCGGCGGGATTCTACGAACGGCTCGGATTCGAGCGCTGCGGGCGATCGGCGCTCGATGGACAAGGGCGGCCTTATCCGCTGATTCATCTTCGTTATCGTAGTGGCGGACAAGACTGAGCAGGATCGGGACAGCGCGTGACGTCGCCTTGCGCTGCATCGAAAGCCGCGCTTTCCACCGACGCTACAACGGAGCACCCGCCCGCCTTCTGCTCTGCGATACGCGATCCATCCGTGCAGCACGGGCACCGCGGGCATCGCGGGCATCGCACCGCTACGCGCGTCGGCGTGGCAGCATGCGCTCGGCGACCGCGAACGCACGCTGCATGAAGTGGTTGAACCGCTCGGCATCGCGCCGCAATCCGGCCTGCTGGCCGCCGATCAGACACAGGTGCGCGATCTGCCCGACGATCTCGGCTTCGCCCGGCATGGGGACCCACCGACGGGACGTCTCGAGCGCGAATGCGAGACGCGTGGCATCGACGCGCTGCTGGAATTCCGCGACCAGCGCGTCCTGCATTGCCCAGGCGCGGATCGCCACTTCGCGCCCCGGTCGCTTCTCCGCCGCGATGCGCAGGTAGCGCGTCAGCGTGTCGCCCGCGCCGCGGCCGTCCGCCGCGTAGGCGAGCATGCGTGCGGTGTAATCGTCCTCCCACGCGGTCAGCAACGTCCTGACGAAGTCCTCCCGATTCCGGAAGTGGTGATGGAACGAGCCGCGGGTCACGTTCAGCCGTCGTGCGAGACGCTCGGCCGAAATCCCCGCATACCCTTCCCCGTCGAGGGCGTCGAAGCCCGCGGCGATCCAGTCGTTTCGAGTCAATGTGCGCATCGGTATCGCCATACAGGCTGTGTATGGCGCGGCATGGGCAGATAGGCTGCGAACTCTATCACGGCCGCCACCGCTTCCGGCAAGGCGCCACGACTCACGGAGTTCACGTTGAAAGACATCGCTCTCGTCGCATTCGACCAGTTCACCGACATCGACCTGTTCCTGATGTGGGACATCCTCGGCCGCAACACCGCGGACTGGCGTGTCCGGATTCTCGGCGCGCAGCCGCTGCTGCGTTCCGCGCATGGTCTGGCCATCCCCATGCACGGCCCGCTCGAGGAAGCCAATCGCGCCGACGCCGTACTGTTCTCGAGCGGCAGGCTGGGCATCCCGGCCGCGCTCGCGAGCCCGGATTTCCTGCCGTCGTTCGATCTCGATCCGGCGCGCCAATACATCGGATCGATCTGCGCGGGCGCTTTCGTCCTGGAGCGGCTCGGGCTTTTGCCGGACCGTCGCGCAACGACGCACCCCGACGCGCGACACGGGCTGACGGATCGCGGGCTGCACGTGCCGGACCAGCCGCTCGTGTGCCACGGCAATGTTGCGACGGCGGGCGGCTGCGTGGCGGCGCTCTATCTGACGGGATGGCTCGTGGAATCGATGTTCGATGCGGACAAGCGGCGCGAGACGTTGCTGCCGGTCCTGCCCGCCGGACAACAGGAACTCTACGAGGACATCATCGAATTCAGCATTCGACAAGGACAGGGGCAGACTTCGGGCTCGATCAGGATGATCGATGCCGGCGGTCGTCGGCTGCCCTAGCGCGCGACATGCAGGCGCGTCGCTTGTAGCGGCCGGGCTGTCCCGCACCTCCGCGCCCGGACCCGGCATGCAGGCAAGGAAAACGCTGCGCACCGGCGACCATCGAATCACGGCCGCCAACCGCACAAACGACAACGCCCGGCAGGTTCCCCTGCCGGGCGTTGCGCATCATCCGATGCCGCTATCGGTCATCGAGGCACGCCTCGACGCCGACGCTCACTCCCACTCGATCGTCGCCGGCGGCTTGCCCGAGATGTCGTACACCACGCGGTTGATCCCGCGCACCTCGTTGATGATCCGGTTCGACGCACGGCCGAGCAGCGCGTACGGCAGGTGCGCCCAGTGCGCGGTCATGAAGTCGGTGGTCTGCACCGCGCGCAGCGACGTCACGTAGTCGTACGTGCGGCCATCGCCCATCACGCCGACCGACTTCACCGGCAGGAACACCGCGAACGCCTGGCTCGTCAGGTCGTACCAGGTCTTGCCGACGTCGGCCTCGCCGCACAGGCCCGCCGCCGCGTCCTGCGCGGTGGCGGTCGTGCCGCGCAACTCCTCGATGAAGATCGCATCCGCGCGACGCAGCAGGTCCGCGTATTCGCGCTTCACTTCGCCGAGAATCCGCACGCCGAGGCCCGGGCCCGGGAACGGATGGCGGTACACCATCTCCGGCGGCAGGCCGAGCGCGACGCCGAGTTCACGCACTTCGTCCTTGAACAGGTCGCGCAGCGGCTCGAGCAGCTTCAGGCCGAGCGTTTCCGGCAGGCCGCCGACGTTGTGGTGGCTCTTGATCGTCGTCGCCTTCTTCGTCTTCGTGCCGCCCGACTCGACCACGTCCGGGTAGATCGTGCCCTGCGCGAGCCACTTCGCCTTCGACAGCTTCTTCGCCTCGGCCTGGAACACCTCGACGAACTCGCGGCCGATGATCTTGCGCTTCGCTTCCGGATCGGTCACGCCGGCCAGGTGGCCGAGGAACTGCTCGGATGCGTCGACGTGCACGACCTTCGCATGCAGGCGGCCCTCGAACATGTCGAGCACCATCTGGCCTTCGTTCAGGCGCAGCAGACCGTGGTCGACGAACACGCAGGTCAGCTGGTCGCCGATCGCGCGGTGGATCAGCGCGGCCGCGACGCTCGAATCGACGCCGCCCGACAGGCCGAGAATCACTTCCTCGTCACCGACCTGCTCGCGAATCTTCGCGACGGCTTCCTCGATGTGGTTCTTCATGATCCAGTCGGGCTTCGCGCCGGCGATCTGCAGCACGAAGCGTTCGATGATCTGGCGGCCCTTCACCGTGTGCGTGACTTCCGGGTGGAACTGCACCGCGTAGTAGCCGCGCGCCTCGTCGGCCATGCCGGCGATCGGGCAGCTCGGCGTCGACGCCATCAGCGCGAAGCCCGGCGGCAGCTCGGCAACCTTGTCGCCGTGGCTCATCCAGACCTTCAGCATGCCGTGGCCTTCGTCCGTCTTGAAATCCTCGATGCCGTCGAGCAGGCGCGTATGGCCGTGCGCGCGCATTTCCGCATAGCCGAATTCGCGATGGTCGCTCCACTCGACCTTGCCGCCGAGCTGCACGGCCATCGTCTGCATGCCGTAGCAGATGCCGAGCACCGGCACGCCGAGATCCCACACGGCCTGCGGCGCGCGCAGCTGGTGGTCTTCGTACGTGCTCGCGTGGCTGCCCGACAGGATCACCGCCTTCGGCGCGAACTCGCGGACGAAGTCGTCGGACACGTCGTTCGGGTGGATTTCGCAGTAGACGTGCGCTTCGCGCACGCGGCGCGCGATCAGTTGGGTGACTTGCGAACCGAAGTCGAGAATCAGGATTTTGTCGTGCATGGCTGCGGACGGGATGAAGAGAATAAGAAAAGCAGCGCACGAAGCGCTGCGTCAAAAGCATGGACAGCGGCGTCGGGCGGCAGGCGGCTCGCTCGACGCATCGCCGGTCAATCCCGCAACGGCGGGCGGGCGTCGAATGCGACGCTGCCTGACGCGCGGTCGGATGCGGCCGACGTGGTGGCCGCGGCCGGCGCCGAGGGCGCCGCCGGACGGCTGACGACCGGTTCGACCCGCTGCCGCGGCGCGGAGGCCACCGCCGGTTCGGCCGGGCGCTTCGCGTCCCGGGCGTCGGGCGCCTGCGCCCGTTCCACCCTTTCCGCCTTCTCGCGCCGCCGCACGGTCGATGCCAGCCGCACGCCGCCGAGGCCCAGCAAGATCAGCGCGACCCCGGCCATCGCCGACAGCACGCGGCCAGCGGCCGCGAGCGCGGGACCGTTGCCGGTGCCGAACGACCACACGACCGCCAGCACGCCGATCAGCCAGTTCACATGGCCGACCGCACGTGCGACGGGCGCCGTGAGATCACCGTTGAGCGCCGCATGAAACGCGAGCCACGCGAGGCCGAGCAGCGCGATGCCGAACGCCTGGCCGAGCATCGCCGGCTGGATGTTCGCCAGCTGCAGCGCGTTGAACAGCGCCTGCCAGGGCGTCAGCACGAACAGCACGCCGAACGCCAGCAGCAGCACGGCATCGACGATCAGCACGGCTCGCAGCAGCGGTTTCATCGGCGATCAGTCCACGTGGTAGTTCGGTGCTTCCTTCGTGATCTGCACGTCGTGCACGTGCGACTCGCGCATGCCCGCCGCGGTGATCTGGACGAATTCGGCCTTGTCGTGCAGCTCATCGATCGTCTTGCAGCCGCAGTAGCCCATGCTCGCGCGCACGCCGCCGACCAGCTGGAACAGGATCGCGTTGACCGAACCCTTGTACGCGACGCGGCCCTCGATGCCTTCCGGCACGAGCTTGTCGATGTTCGCCGAGTTGTCCTGGAAGTAGCGGTCCGCCGCGCCGTCCTTCATCGCGCCGACCGAACCCATGCCGCGATACGACTTGTACTGGCGGCCCTGGTACAGGAACACGTCGCCCGGCGCCTCTTCGGTGCCCGCGAACATGCTGCCCATCATCACCGCGTTCGCGCCGGCCGCGAGGGCCTTCGACACGTCGCCCGAGAAGCGCACGCCGCCGTCGGCGATGCACGGCACGCCGGTGCCCTTCAGCGCTTCCGCGACGTTCGCGATCGCGCTGATCTGCGGCACGCCGACGCCCGCGACGATCCGCGTCGTGCAGATCGAGCCCGGGCCGATACCGACCTTGACCGCGTCCGCGCCGTATTCGACGAGCGCCTTCGCGGCGGCGGCCGTCGCGATGTTGCCGCCGATCACCTCGACGTGCGGGAAGTTCTGCTTGACCCAGCGCACGCGCTCGAGCACGCCCTTGCTGTGGCCGTGCGCGGTATCGACGACGATCACGTCGACGCCGGCCTGCACCAGCAGCTCGACGCGCTCTTCGTTGTCCGGGCCGACGCCGACCGCCGCGCCTGCGCGCAGCTTGCCGTGTTCGTCCTTGCACGCATCCGGGTGTTCGGTCTGCTTCGTGATGTCCTTCACGGTCATCAGGCCGCGCAGTTCGAACGCGTCGTTGACGACCAGCACGCGCTCGAGGCGGTGGCTGTGCATCAGCGCCTTCGCTTCGGCGAGCGGCGTGCCTTCCTTGACGGTGACGAGACGCTCGCGCGGCGTCATGATCGACTTGACCGGTTCGTCGAGGCGCGATTCGAAACGCAGGTCGCGGTTCGTGACGATGCCGACGAGCTGCGGGCCTTCGACGACCGGGAAGCCCGAGATGCCATGCTGACGCGACAGCGCGATCACGTCGCGCACCTTCATCTGCGGCGGAACCGTGATCGGGTCGCGCACGACGCCCGATTCGAAACGCTTGACCTTCGCGACTTCGCGAGCCTGCTCGGCCGGCGTGAGGTTCTTGTGGACGATGCCCACACCACCCTGCTGCGCCATCGCGATCGCGAGGCGACCTTCGGTGACCGTGTCCATCGCGGCGGACACGAGCGGCATGTTCAGGGAGATGTTGCGGGTCAGCTTGGTCTTCAGGCTGGTGTCGCGCGGGAGAACGTCGGAAAAGGCGGGAACGAGGAGCACATCATCGAAAGTGAGTGCTTTTTGGATCAGACGCATGGCAAATCCTATGGGCGCAAAAGCGAATTATACGCGAAGCGCTGCGAATTTTCACAACACGAACAACGGGTTAGCCGTTTCCCGGCAGTCGGGGGCCGAATCGTTCGGATCGCCGTTCGGTTCGTTTTCGATCGCCTTTCGTTTCACCCCCGCATCGGCCCATTCGCGCAGCCGGCCGGAATCGGGCCGATCGCCCGCCGTTGCCGTACGACGCCGGACCTGCCGACGGTGCCTGCGCCGGCCCCGTTCGACGCGCGCCGGCAGCCCCGGGCGCCGCTAGGCCAGCCCGGCCGCGGCCCACGCGATCATCGCCGCGCCGGCGCCGATCGCGACACCGCCGACGATCCGCGCGAGGCGAACGCCAGCCGGCGCCAGCCGCTCGGCGGCGACCGCCACGGTCACGACGGCCATCACGCGCAGGTCCATCATGCCGGCCGCCAGTGCGACGGCCATCAGGTTCCCGCAGCAGGCGCCGCACCGTAGCGCGGTACGCACGCCGTACCGCCACGCGACTGCGGCGCGGGCTGCCGCCCGCGGCGCGCGTCCCTCGTCCGGTGCATGCCGGCAGCAACCGAGCCGGCGCGCCTTCCAGCCGGAAAACTGCAGCACGCCCGCGCCGAGCACGATCACGCCAGCCGCGAACGGCACCGTGGCGGCGAGCGCGGGCAGCCGCGCGGCGGCCGCCGCCCAGGCAGTGCCGACCGGAAACACCAGCGCGCCGAGCGCCATCCACACGGAGAAATACGCGGTGCCCGCGACCGCGACGAACCATGCCGCACGCGCTTCGCCCACCGCGCCGAGACGTTGCCGATATCGCCAGAGCACCGGCGCCAGCACCGGCAGCATCATCGTCACCGTCATCGCGCCCCACATCCCGGCGAATGCGGCGAACGCGCGCCCTGCCTGCCATCCGCACGGCCTGAGCCACCCGGCCGACAGCGTCCAGCCGCCGGCCATCGGCATGCCGCCCATCGCGTCCATCGATGCGTGCTGCGCGAGCATCGCCCAGGTCGCGGCGGCCCATACCGCGACGAGCGCGGCGCCGAACACCCGCCGGCCGCCGCCCGCGTCAGCGGCCGCAGCCCGTTTCGTCGCCGTGCTCATCGCCCGCTCCCGCGGCGCGCCGGCCCGCGCTCAACCGCGTGCGTACTCGTCATGACGGCGCCACCACACGCCCGTCTCGTTGCGCCCGAGCGGCGCGCGATCGAGCCACTGGTACATCCCCCACAGCCCGTCGAGCCCGCGCGCGTACGTCGAATACGTGTGATAGACGATGCCGTCCTCGCGCACGAACGCGCTCATCCCCGGCCGGTCGCGCGCGTACGTGGCGGCGTCGGTGCCGCACGTCGCCGCGAACTGGGCGAGCGCGGCGGGCGGCGGGTCCATGTCCATCGCGTGGCCGGCCCGCGCATAGTTGTATTCGACGTCACCGGCGCGCTGCTGCGCTTCGGTGAACGACACGTTGAAGTCGAAGTTGAACTCGCCGCCGTCCGACGACGCCCACGGAAAGTGCCAGCCCATCCGCTGCCGGTATGCCAGCAGCTTCGCGAGCGGCGCGCGCGACACCGCCGCGAGCGTCACGTCGTGGTTCGCGAGGTGGACCGCGAAACCGTCGAAGCCGTCGGCGAGCGCCGAGCACGACGGGCAGCCGGCCTTGTAGTCGGGCCCGAACATGAAGTGATAGACGAGCAGTTGCGAACGGCCGCCGAACAGGTCGTCGAGGGTCGCCGGGCCGCGTTCGGTGTCGAACCGGTAGGCCTTGTCGACGCGCACCCACGGCAGCGCCTGGCGCCGCCGCGCGAGTTCGTCGCCATGCCGGGTCAGCGCCTTTTCCGCATCGAGCAGCGCGCGGCGCGCAGCCAGCCATTCGTCGCGCGTTCCGGTGAGATGGTTCGTCATTACGGGTTCCTCCTTTCGATGGATATCCGGGCACGGCGCATCTGCCGTGTGCGTGGTGCTAGATTAGGACCGGGCGTCGAACCGGAGGGAGTGACAACTGTGTCGGGATTCGAATGGATTCGCTGATCACGGCCGCCGCGCGGGCGCTCGCGGCGGGCGACCCGCTCGGCGCGCTGAACCGCGTCGCGTTGCGCGACGACGCACCGGCGCTCGCGTTGCGCGGCATCGCGATGGCCCAGCTCGGTGATTTCGAGCGCGCACGCGCGCTCGTGCGCAGCGCGGCCCGCGCATTCGGCGTGAAGGAAGCCGTCGCGCGGGCGCGCTGTGTCGTCGCGGAGGCCGAGATCGCGCTGGCGTCGCGCGACCTCGGCTGGCCGTCGCGCGCCCTCGACGCCGCCTGCGCGACGCTCGACGCACACGGCGACCGCACCAACGCCGCGCATGCGCGCTATCTCGGCGTGCGCCGGCTGCTGCTGATCGGGCACGTCGGGGATGCCGAACAGCGGCTCGCGAGCCTCGATCCCGCACCGCTGCCCGCCGCATCGCGCGCGGCTCACGAACTGATCGCGGCCGGCATCGCGATGCGCCGCATCCGCCCGCACGCGGCGCGCCTGGCGCTCGCCCGTGCGCGCGCGGCCGCACAGGATGCCGGCATCGCCGCGCTGACGGCCGAAGTCGACACGGCTGCCCGCATGCTCGATACGCCGGCCGCGCGACTCATCGCGCGCGGTGCGTCGCGGCTCGTGCTGCTCGACGAGGTCGAGGCGCTGCTGGCATCGAACGCGCTCGTCGTCGATGCATGCCGCCACGCGGTGCGCGACGCGCGCACGACCGTGTCGCTCGCACGCCGCCCGGTGCTGTTCGTGCTCGCCCGCGCACTGGGCGAGGCGTGGCCCGGCGACGTGTCGAGAAACACGCTCGTCGCCGCGGCGTTTCGCGCGAGACACGCGGACGAATCGCATCGCGCCCGCCTGCGCGTCGAGATCGGCCGCTTGCGCGTGGTGCTGCGGCCGCTCGCGAACATCACTGCGACGCCGAGCGGCTTCGCGCTCGAACCACTCGGCCCGCACGAGGCCGTCGTGCTCGCACGTCCGGTCGACGACCGCCACGCGGCCGTGCTCGCGCTGCTCGCGGACGGCGAGGCGTGGTCGAGCTCCGCGCTGGCGCTCGCACTCGGCGTGAACCAGCGCACCGTGCAGCGCGCGCTCGATGCGCTCGCCGAAGCGGACAAGGTGCAGGCGGTCGGCCGCGGTCGCGCGCGCCGCTGGATGACGCCGCCGCTGCCCGGATTCGCGACGACCTTGTTACTCCCCGCGCCGCTGCCGGGCGACTAGGATGGGGATACCAACGACGAGGTGACAAACATGAAACGCTCCCCCGCAGACATCCTCCGCGAATACGGCCCGTTTCCGGGCGTCGACGGCGTACACGGCGTCACGTTCGACGGGCGGCACGTGTGGTTCGCGTCCGGCGACAAGCTGAACGCGCTCGACCCGGAACGCGGCACGACCGTGCGCGCACTCGACGTCGCCGCGCACGCAGGCACCGCGTTCGACGGGCGCCACCTGTTCCAGATCGTCGAGGACCGTATCGAGAAGATCGATCCCGACTCCGGCCGCGTGCTCGCGACGATCCCCGCGCCCGGCGGCGGCGCCGATTCGGGGCTGGCCTGGGCGGAAGGCACGCTGTGGGTCGGCCAGTACCGCGAACGCAAGATTCACCAGGTGGATCCGCAATCGGGCGCCGTGCTGCGCACGATCGAATCGAACCGCTTCGTCACCGGCGTGACGTGGGTCGACGGCGAGCTGTGGCACGGCACGTGGGAAGCGGACGAGAGCGCGTTGCGGCGGATCGACCCGCGCAACGGGCAAGTGCTCGAACAGGTCGACATGCCGCCCGGCGTCGGCGTGTCGGGGCTGGAGTCCGACGGCCGCGACCTCTTCTACTGCGGCGGCGGCAACAGCGGCAAGCTGCGCGCCGTGCGCCGCCCCGCGCGGGCACGCGCGGCGGGCGACGGTGCGGCGGCGGCCGAGCCGGTCGAGCGCTGATCGGTTGATCGTCGAAGGGCAACGCGACCCGCCGTAGCCTCCGGTAAGCAGGACCGGATCGCGGCGGCGCTTGCAGCCGATCCCTGCTCCACCCCGCTCCCGAGTGCAGGAATGAACAAGACGCGGTCGCGCCGCCGTCGTTAAGATGCGCGCTCGTCAGTCTTTCGTTCGGAGCAGTCGATGCAGCGCGGTGTGGTGTATGGCGTCCTCGCGGGCGCGTTGTGGGGCATGGTCTTTCTCGTGCCGCGGCTCATGACCGACTTCTCTCCGCTGCTGCTGAGCGCGGGCCGCTATGCGATGTACGGCCTCGTGTCGCTGGCGGCGGCCCTGCCGGCCGCCCGCTCGCTGCTCGCCCGGCTGACCCGCGAGGATCTCGTCGCGCTCGCGAAGCTCGCGCTGATCGGCAACGTTGCGTACTACATGCTGCTGTCCGGTGCCGTGCACCTGATCGGCATCGCACCCAGCTCCCTGATCGTCGGCGTGCTGCCCGTGACCGTCACGCTGGCGGGCCTCGGCGACCACGGCGCGATGCCGCTGCGGCGCCTCGCCGCCCCGCTCGCGCTGGTGATCGCCGGCATCGTCTGCATCAACGTCGACCTCTTCACGTCGGAAGCTGCGCAGGCGACGACGCTCGGCCAGAAGCTCGCGGGCATCGCGTGCGCAAGCGGCGCACTCGCGAGCTGGACCTGGTACGCGGTCGCGAACACGCGCTACCTGCAGCGCCACCCTCATTTCGGCGGCAACGAGTGGTCGGTGCTGTGGGGTGTCGTGACGGGGCTGATCGGCGGCCTCTGCTGGCTCGCGATCCTCGCGCTGCCGGCCGGCACGGTGCAGGCCGCCGTTCCGGCATCGCGCTGGCACCTGTTCTGGCTGCTGAACCTCGTGCTTGCGATCGGCGCGTCGTGGCTCGGCAACGGACTGTGGAACGCGGCGTCGAAGCGGCTGCCGCTCACGCTGTCCGGCCAGCTGATCGTGTTCGAAACCGTGTTCGCGATGCTCTATGCGTTCGTCTACGATCAGCGGATGCCGCGCATACTCGAGATCGTGGCGCTCGCCCTGCTGCTGGCGGGCGTCTACGGGTCGGTGCGCCGGCACAACGACACGCATGCGGGCGGCAACACGCCCGGCAACGCGGCCGTGAACGCGAACGTCACGGCGCACTGAGCGCCGCCGCGCCTGGTCTGACGAATCGGAACGGAGAAGATGCAGCGACGCCGACGCGACGCGTCAGCGCGCGTCCTTGTGCATCCACTTGCGGCCCTCGACGGAGCCCTCGCGGCGGGTCTTGTCGACGCGCCGCTGACGCGCGAGCTTCGGATCGACGATCAACGGGCGGTAGATCTCGACGCGGTCGTGGTCGGCGAGTGGCGCGTCGAGCGGCGCGAGCTTGCCGAATATGCCGGTTTTCGTGTGCGCGAGGTCGATTTCCGGGTGCAGCGCGAGCACGCCGCTCGCGTCGATCGCCGCGCGCACGGTCGCGCCTTCGGGCAGCGACACCGGAATCAGCGTCTGGCGATCCGGCAGCGCGTAGCAGACTTCGATCGACAGCATCGCGTCACCCCTTCCCGTAGCGCTGGTCGGCGCGCTTGACGAACGAATCGACGAACGTGTTCGCGATATGGCTGAACACCGGCCCGATGATCTTCTCGAGCAGGATGCTCGAGAACTCGTAGTGCAGCGCGAATTCGATCTTGCACGCATCGGCGCGCAGCGGGATGAAGCGCCACGAGCCCGTGAACTTCCGGAACGGGCCGTCAGCGAACTCCATGTCGATCCGCGTCGGGCGCTGCTGCGTGTTGCGCGTCGCGAAATGCTGCTTGATGCCCTTGAAGTTGATGTCGATGCGCGCTTCCATCCCGCTGTCGTCCTGACGGCGAATCTCGACGCCGCCGCACCAGGGCAGGAAATTGGGGTAATCGGCCACGTCGGTGACGAGGTCGAACATCTGTTCCGCCGAATGACGGATCAATACGGTTTTCTGGACATCTGCCATAAATCGCGCGGCATCGCTCGAGGTGAGAACGCAAGCCGGGCGATTCCCGCCCTGCTTTGCTAAAATCGTGATTTTAAACGAGTTGGCCCGATCCTTTCATGAGCATCATCGACAACAGGAAAGCGCACTTCGATTATCACATCGAGGAACGCTACGAGGCGGGGCTCGTGCTCGAGGGCTGGGAAGTCAAGGCGCTGCGCGCCGGGCGCGGCCAGATCAAGGAAGGCTACGTCGTGGTGAAGAACGCCGAGATCTTCCTGATCGGTACCCACATCAGCCCGCTGCCCGAAGCCTCGACGCACATCAAGCCCGATCCGGTCCGCACGCGCAAGCTGCTGCTGCACCGTGACGAAATCAAGAAACTGATCGGCAAGGTCGAGCAGCGTGGCTACACGCTCGTGCCGCTGAACTTCCACTACAAGGGCGGTCGCGTGAAATGCGACATCGCGCTCGCGAAGGGCAAGAAGCTGCACGACAAGCGCGAAACCGAGAAGAAGCGCGACTGGGAACGCGAAAAGGCGCGCATCATGCGCGCCGGCACCTGACGCTCGGGAAAGCCAGCCTCGCAAACGACACGGCCCGCTCGAAGCGGGCCGTGTTGCTGTGTGCGATGCGAAGCGCATGAGCGGCGGCCGGACCGCCGCTCGCGTTCCGGGACGAACCGCTGCGCAGCCTGCGCTGCTGACATGCGGGCGCGATCGCGCCCGAGGTCACGCGACGATTCGCAGCATGCCGGGCGCATAACGAGCACATGACCGGCACATACCGGGCGCACGACGGGCGCACGAGCGGCGCGCACCCGGCGACGCTCGCGGCGACCGCCGGCACGCGTAACCCGCGCTTGCCGCTCAGCCCCGCCCGCTCGCCGCCGGTGCCGCGTTCTTGACGATCGTCAGCGCCGACGCGATCGCGGTGCCGAGATCCGACAAGTTCGCCGGCACGATCAGCGTGTTGCCCTGTTTCGCGAGGTTCGAGAACGCGCCGACGTACTGCTCCGCGACCTTCAGGTTCACCGCATCCATCCCGCCCTGCGACTGGATCGCGTTCGCGATCTTCTGGATGGCCTGCGCGTTCGCCTCGGCCACCGCGAGAATCGCGGCCGCCTCGCCCTGGGCCTGGTTGATCGCGGCCTGCCGCTCGCCTTCCGACTTCTGGATCGCCGCTTCGCGCGCGCCCGACGCGAGGTTGATCTGCTCCTGCTTGCGGCCTTCGGAAGCAGCGATCAGCGCGCGCTTTTCCCGCTCGGCGGTGATCTGCGCCTGCATCGCATGGAGGATCTCCTTCGGCGGCGTCAGGTCCTTAATCTCGTAGCGCAGCACCTTCACGCCCCAATTCGCAGCGGCCTGGTCGAGCGCCGACACGATGTTGTGGTTGATGAAGTCGCGCTCCTCGAAGGTCTTGTCGAGTTCGAGCTTGCCGACCACCGAGCGCAGCGTCGTCTGCGCGAGCTGCGTGATCGCGAGCACGAAGTTGCTCGACCCGTACGACGCCTTCATCGGATCGGTCACCTGGAAGTACAGCACGCCGTCGACCTGCAGCTGCGTGTTGTCGCGCGTGATGCAGACCTGGCTCGGCACGTCGAGCGGGATTTCCTTCAGCACGTGCCGGTAGGCGATCCGGTCGACGAACGGCAGCACGATATTGAGACCGGGCGACAGCGTCGCGTGATAGCGCCCGAAGCGTTCGAGCACCCACGCATGCTGCTGCGGCACGATCTTCACCGTCTTCGACACGATCACGATGGCGATGACGAGCAGGACGACCCAGATGATCAGCGAATCCATGAAATATTCCCTCCTTGTTGTATCAGTGGACGATCAGCCCGCGGGTTTCGCGATGACGACGAGACTGTTGCCGCGCACGGCACGCACCTGATACACGCGTGCATCGTCGCGCTCGCCGGCCGCGAGTTCGACGTCCCAGTCGGCGCCGCGATACTGCACGCGCGCGCGGCGGTCGTGCCACGCGTCGACCGTGACGGTCGCGCCGATATCGAGATTGACGTCCGGATTCGTCGACGTGTCGCGCTTCTGCTTGCGCCCGAGCCCCGAGCGGCGCAGCACGATCATCGCGACGATCGCGACCACGGCGGCCGCACCGAACTGCACGTGCGGCGCGAAACCGGCGAGCTGCAGCAGCGCGCCCGCGAGAAAGCCGAGCGCGATCATCAGCAGATAGAACGTGCCGGTCAGCAATTCGGCGACGACCAGCACGCCGACTCCGACCCACCAGAACAGATGCCCCGACATCATTGTGGTCTCCCGAAAAACGTCCCCGCTGCTCACTATATTCGCTGCGCGCCCGCCCGTGGGTCGCGGTCGACACGCATGACGCAACGCGGCGCGTACCGACGAAAAAAAACACCCCGGCGCTTACCGGGGTGTTTATAACACGAACCTTGCATTTTGCCTTCAACACAAGCGCGGCGTACCGCGCTTGCGCCGAATAAGCGTTACCGACCGTTACTTCCGGTTGGCGAGCGCCTGCCACGTATCGATGATCGTGTCCGGGTTCAGCGAGATCGACACGATGCCTTCGTCGGTCAGCCATTGCGCGAAGTCCGGGTGATCGGACGGGCCCTGGCCGCAGATACCGACGTACTTGCCCATCTTGCGGCAGGTATCGATCGCGCGCTTGAGCAGGAACTTGACGGCCGGGTCGCGTTCGTCGAAGTCGACGGCCAGCAGTTCCATGCCCGAGTCACGGTCGAGGCCGAGCGTGAGCTGCGTAAGGTCGTTCGAACCGATCGAGAAACCGTCGAAGTGCTCGAGGAACTCTTCGGCGAGGATCGCGTTGGTCGGGACTTCGCACATCATCACGAGGCGCAGGCCGTTCTCGCCGCGCTTCAGGCCGAACTTCTCGAGCAGGCCGACGACACGCTCCGCCTGCTTCACGGTACGCACGAACGGCACCATGATCTCGACGTTGGTCAGGCCCATCTCGTCGCGCACGCGCTTCAGTGCACGGCATTCCATCTCGAACGCCTGCGCGAAGTCTTCGGCGATGTAGCGCGACGCGCCGCGGAAGCCCAGCATCGGGTTTTCCTCGTCCGGCTCGTAGCGCGAACCGCCGATCAGCTTCTTGTACTCGTTCGACTTGAAGTCGGACAGGCGCACGATCACGGGCTTCGGATAGAACGCCGCGGCGATCGTCGCGACGCCTTCCGTCAGCTTGTCGACGTAGAACTGGCGCGGCGACGCGTGACCGCGCGCGACGCTCTCGACCGCCTTCTTCAGGTCCTGGTCGATGTTCGGGTACTCGAGGATCGCCTTCGGGTGCACGCCGATGTTGTTGTTGATGATGAACTCGAGACGCGCGAGGCCAACACCACCGTTCGGCAGTTGCGAGAAGTCGAACGCGAGCTGCGGATTGCCGACGTTCATCATGATCTTGACCGGGATTTCCGGCAGTTCGCCGCGCTGCACTTCCGTGACTTCCGTCTCGAGCAGCCCGTCGTAGATCTTGCCTTCGTCGCCTTCCGCGCACGACACCGTGACGAGCGCGCCGTCCTTCAGGATGTCGGTCGCGTCGCCGCAGCCGACGACTGCCGGCACGCCGAGCTCACGCGCGATGATCGCCGCGTGGCAGGTGCGGCCGCCACGGTTCGTGACGATCGCCGCCGCACGCTTCATCACCGGCTCCCAGTTCGGGTCGGTCATGTCCGCCACCAGCACGTCGCCCGGCTGCACGCGTTCCATTTCCGACGGGTCCTGGATCACGCGCACGGGGCCCGCGCCGATCTTCTGGCCGATCGCGCGGCCCGTTGCCAGCACCTGCGACTGGCCCTTCAGCTTGAAGCGCTGTTCGGCCTTGCCGCTCGCCTGGCTCTTCACCGTTTCCGGACGCGCCTGCAGGATGAAGATCTTGCCGTCGCGGCCGTCCTTGCCCCACTCGATGTCCATCGGACGCTGGTAGTGCTTCTCGATGATGACCGCGTACTTCGCGAGCTCGATCACGTCTTCGTCGGTGATCGAGTAGCGGTTGCGCTGCTCGTGCGGCACGTCGACCGTCTTCACGCGGCCCGGCTCGCCCGGCTGCGTGAATTCCATCTTGATCAGCTTCGAGCCGATCGAGCGGCGGATGATCGGGTACTTGTCCTGTGCGAGCGTCGTCTTGAACACGTAGAACTCGTCCGGGTTCACGGCGCCCTGCACGACGGTTTCGCCCAGGCCGTAGCTCGACGTGATGAACACGGCGTCCTTGAAGCCCGATTCGGTGTCGATCGTGAACATCACGCCGGCCGCGCCGACGTCCGAGCGGACCATGCGCTGCACACCGGCCGACAGCGCGACTTCAGCGTGCGTGAAGCCCTTGTGGACGCGGTACGAGATCGCGCGGTCGTTGTACAGCGACGCGAACACGTGCTTCATGCGGTCGAGCACGTCGTCGATGCCGACGACGTTCAGGTACGACTCCTGCTGGCCGGCGAACGACGCGTCGGGCAGGTCTTCCGCGGTCGCGGACGAACGCACGGCGAACGACAGCTCGCCCGGCGAGCCGTTCTTCAGGATTTCGAACTGTGCGCGGATTTCCTCCTCGAGACGTGCCTGCAGCGGCGCGTCGACGATCCACTTGCGGATTTCGGCACCGGCTTCGGCGAGCGCCTTCACGTCGTCGATGTCGAGCGACTCGAGACGCTTGGCGATGCGATCGGTCAGATCGTTGTGCTTGAGGAAATCGCGGAATGCGAGCGCGGTCGTGGCGAAACCGGTGGGTACGCGAACGCCTGCTTCGGAAAGCTGGCTGATCATCTCGCCGAGCGACGCATTCTTGCCGCCCACGATCTCCACATCGGTCATCCGCAACTGCTCGAACGGGATTACATACGCCTGGTCCTTTGCGACGTTTGCTGCGTTAGTCATACAAGCCCCTAAGTGTGAAAAAAATGCTCGATTGCGCAAGTGGGCTCGGACGCGGGCGCTTGCAAAAAGGCGCGGCGCGTCTTGCGCAACCTGTTGGAGAAACAATCGCGGCGGAAAATCTTCCGACCCGATTTGCAAAAATCCCGGCAGAAGGGCGATATATTCAGACGAATCGCCGAACTTGCCGGGAGTTCTGGAACGTTCGCGGCAAGTCTGGCGTGCCGTTCGCACCCCGCCCCCGCAATTGCTTATCCAACAGGTTGCCGCTATTCTACCGTGCCGGCTGCCGGATGTGGCGCGACCTTGTCACTGTGCCTGGAGGCGGACCTCCAGCGGCCCGCGCAACCGCCCTTCACGCTCGACGCCCAGATTCATGCTGCCTACCGTTTTCATCGTCTCCGACGGCACCGGGATCACTGCCGAAACCTTCGCGCACTCGATCCTCTCCCAGTTCGACCAGAAATTCCGCCTCGTGCGCGTGCCGTTCGTCGACTCGCTCGACAAGGCTTTTTCGACCGTCGAGAAGATCAACGAAGCCGCGGTGCACGACGGCCGCCGCGCGATCGTGTTCACGACGCTCGTCGACAGCGAGTCGAACGACATCGTCAAGCGCTCGAACGCGCTCGTGCTGGACATGTTCCAGCGCTTCGTCGAGCCGCTCGAGCAGGAACTGGAGCTGAAGTCGAGCCACGCGATGGGCCGCGGCCACCAGAACGCCGACACCGAGGAATACAAGACGCGGATCGAGGCGATCAACTTCTCGCTCGCGCACGACGACGGCCAGTCGAACCGCAACCTGTCGGAAGCCGACGTGATCCTGGTCGGCGTGTCGCGCAGCGGCAAGACGCCGACGAGCCTGTATCTCGCGATGCAGTACGGCGTGAAGGCCGCCAACTATCCGCTGATTCCGGAAGACTTCGAGCGCGGCAAGCTGCCGTCGGCGCTGTCGCCGCATCGCGACAAGCTGTTCGGGCTGTCGATCGATCCGCAGCGCCTGTCGGAGATCCGCAACGAGCGCCGCCCCGGCAGCAAGTACGCGGCGCCCGAGAATTGCCGCTACGAGATCAACGAGGCCGAGGCGATGATGCGCCGCGAAGGGATCAAGTGGCTGTCGTCGACGCACAAGTCCATCGAGGAGATCGCGACGACGATCCTGCAGGAGATCCGCCTCGACCGGCAGTCGTACTGACGACCGGCGCACGGGCGGCCGCCGGGCCGCCGTCGCCAGAAGCAACAAGGCCGCGTCGAACGCGGCCTTTTTTCGTGGTGCGGGATACCGCGCGGGCAACGCCGCGCGTCACGTCATCATGTCATGCGAGCCGCTGCTGCCGCACCTGCTCGAACAGGCACACCGCCGCCGCTGCCGCCACATTCAGCGACTCCATGCCGCCCGGCTGCGGGATCGTCACGCGATGCGTGGCCACGTCGCGCCAGAACGCCGACACGCCGGCGCCCTCGTTGCCGAATACCCATGCGACGGGCCCGGCCAGGTCGCAGTCGTAGATCGCCTGCGCGCCGTGCGAATCGGTCAGCGCGACCGGCACGTCGAGGCGTTCGGCGAGCGCGCCGGCCTCGACATCCTCGTGGATCGACAGCAGGAAGTGCGCGCCCATTCCCGAGCGCAGCACCTTCGACGACCACGCATAGGCGGTGCCCGGCGCGCAGAACACGTGCCGCACACCGGCCGCGGCCGCGCTGCGCAGGATCGAGCCGACGTTGCCGGCGTCCTGCACGCCGTCGAGCACGACCGACGTGTGCGTGACACGCTCCGGCAGCGGCTGCGCGGGACGCTCGACGAGCAGCAGGAAACCGACGCCGCTCACCACGTTCGACAGTTGTCCGAACAGCGCATCGGGCAGCGTGACGACCCGCTGCGCGTCGACGCGCGCGATGATCGCCTGCGCTTCGTCGTGCGCGAGCGCGCCTTCGGTGGCGACGCACAGCTCGGGTATCGCGCCCGTATCGAGATACGCGCTGGCGAGGTGAAAACCTTCGAGCAGCGCCTGGCCGCCGCGGCGCTGCTGGGACGTCGAACCCGCAAGCGCCTTCAGGCGCTTGTACAGCGGGTTGTCGCGGGAAGTAATGCTTTTCATCGAATCAGGTCGAGTGCCGCGCGCACGGGTGCGAACGAGCGCCGATGCGCTTCGCACGGGCCGTGCTCGCGCAGCGCGGCGAGATGTTTCTCGGTGCCGTAGCCCGCATGCACGTTGAACCCGTACACCGGGAAGCGTTCGTGCAGCTCGACGAGCATGCGGTCACGCGCGACCTTCGCGAGGATCGACGCGGCCGAGATGCTCGGTACGAGCGCGTCGCCGCTGACGATCGCCTCGGCACGCACCATCAGCGTCGGGCAGCGGTTGCCGTCGATCTGCGCGAGCGTCGGCAGCACCGACAGGCCTTCGACGGCCCGCTTCATCGCGAGCATCGTCGCGTGCAGGATGTTGAGCGTGTCGATCTCGTCGACGCTGGCCGACGCGACGCAATACGCGCGCGAGCGCGCGACGATCAGGTCGTACAGCGCGTCGCGCTTTTTCGCGGACAGCGCCTTCGAATCGTCGAGCCCGTCGATCGGCTGCGCGGGATCGAGGATCACCGCGGCGGCGACCACCGGCCCCGCGAGCGGGCCGCGGCCCGCTTCGTCGACGCCGCAGACGATCTCGTCGGGCCGGCTGAAGTCGAAGCCGCCCTGCACGTCGGTCGACGCGCGGCGGCGTGGTGCACGGGCTGCCGTCATACGCGCCTCTTGCGTTGCTCGAGTACGCGCACGACCGCTTCGGCCGCCTTCGCGGCCGTGTTCTGCCGCAGCGAGAGATGCATTTCGGTAAACACTTCGGTCAGCGTGCGGCGGTTCGCGTCGTCGCGCAGCTGCGTGAGCGTCGCATCGGCGAGCGCCTCGGGCGTCGCGAAATGCTGCAGCAGCTCGGGCACGACGAAGCGCCCCGCCAGGATGTTCGGCAAGCCGACGTACGGCAGATAGCCCTGCCGGCGCATGATCTGTCCGGTCAGCCAGGGCACCTTGTACGAGATCACCATCGGCTTCTTCAGCAGCGCGGCTTCCAGCGTGACGGTGCCGCTCTTCACGAGGATCGCGTCGGCGGCCGTCATCGCGACCTGCGAGCGGCCGTCGGTGATCGTCAGCGCGAGTTGCGGATGGGCGTCGACGAGCGGCTGCAGCAGTTCGCGCAGCGCGGGCGTCGCCGCCGGCATCACGAACCGCACGCCGGGCTCGCGCTGCTGCATCAGCGCCATCGCGGCGAAGAACGTCGGGCCGATCAGCCCGATCTCCGAGCGCCGGCTGCCCGGCAGCACCGCGATCACGGGGCCTTCGGCCGGCAGGCCGAGCGCGATGCGCGCGCCGTGCGTGTCGGGCTCGAGCGGAATCTCGTCGGCCAGCGGGTGGCCGACATACGTCGACGCGACGCCTGCCTTGTCGAGGATCGCCGGTTCGAACGGGAACAGGCACAGCATGTGGTCGACGGACTTCGCGATCTTCTTGATCCGGCCGCCGCGCCACGCCCAGATCGACGGGCACACGAAGTGGATCGACGGGATGCCCGCGTCGCGCGCGGCCTGCTCCACGCTGAAGTTGAAATCGGGCGCGTCGACGCCGATGAAGGCGTCGGGCCGCTCCGCGAGCAGCTGGCGCTTCAGCTCGCCGCGAATCCGCAGGATCTCGGGAATCTGGCCCAGCGCCTCGACGTAGCCGCGCACCGTCAGCTTGTCCATCTGCCAGTGCGAGTCGAAGCCGTGCGCGAGCATCCGCTGCCCGCCGATCCCGTAGTAGCGGGTCGATGCGGGCAGCCGCGCCTGAAGCCCGCCGAGCAGCGACGCCGCGAGCAGGTCGCCCGACGGCTCGCCGGCCACCATCGCGAGCCGGAGCTGATTGGTCGGGAGCGACATCGCTTAGCGGATGATGCCGCGTTGGGACGCGTCGATGAACTCGACGAGCGCGGTGACCGCTGCGTCGCCTTCGCCGCCCGCGGCCGCCAGCTCGCGCAACTGCACCTTCGCTTCCTCGAGCGACAGGCCGTTCTTGTACAGCAGGCGGTACGCGCTGCGCAGCGCCGAGATCGCGTCGGGCGAGAAACCGCGCCGGCGCAGGCCTTCGACGTTGATGCCGTGCGGCTCGGCCTTGTTGCCGGCCGCGATCACGAACGGCGGCACGTCCTGCACGAGCGCCGAGGCGCCGCCCAGCATCGAGTGCGCGCCGATGCGCACGAACTGGTGCACGCCCGACATCCCGCCGACGATCGCGAAGTCGCCGATCTCGACGTGACCGGCCATCTGCGCGTTGCTCGACAGGATCACGTTGTTGCCGACGCGGCAGTCATGGCCGATGTGCACATAGGCCATGATCCAGTTGTCGTCGCCGAGCGTCGTCACGCCGACGTCTTGCACGGTGCCGGTGTGGATCGTCGTGAATTCGCGGATCGTGTTGCGGTTGCCGATCACGAGCTTCGTCGGCTCGTCCTTGTACTTCATGTCCTGCGGACGGCCGCCCACCGACGCGTAATGGCCGATGCGGTTGTCCTCGCCGAGCGTCGTGTGACCTTCGATCACGCTGTGCGAGCCGATCGTCGTACGCGCGCCGATCGTGACGTGCGGCCCGACGATCGCGTACGGCCCGATCTCGACGGACTCGTCGATCTGTGCGCCCGGTTCGACGATCGCGGTAGGATGAATCCTGGTCATGCGCCGTTGCCTCTCGATGTGATGTGTCGCGTTGCCCGCGTTACGTTACCCATGCGTGCCGCGTCGCTCAGGGCGCCGCGTCGGCCGTCTTGACCGTGCACATCAGTTCGGCTTCCGCCGCCACCTTGCCGTCCACTTCCGCCACTGCCTTGAACTTCCAGATGCCGCGGATGTAACGTTCGAACGTCACGTTCAGAATCAGCTGGTCGCCCGGTTCGACCACGCGCTTGAAGCGCGCGCCGTCGATCCCGACGAAGTAGTACAGCGTGTTTTCCGGATCCTTCGGCTGCTCTTCCGAGAACGTCAGCAGCGCGGCCGCCTGAGCGAGCGCCTCGAGGATCAGCACACCCGGCATCACCGGCCGCTTCGGGAAGTGCCCCTGGAAGAACGGCTCGTTGATCGACACGTTCTTCAGCGCTTTGATCCCCTTGTGCGGCTCGAGTTCGAGCACGCGATCGACGAGCAGAATCGGATAGCGATGCGGCAGCAGCGTGAGGATCTTGTGGATGTCGAGATTGATTTTTTCAGTGCTCATGATGGTTCGTCTCACGCAGAGGCTGCGCGGTGGTGATGCAAAGGCTGAAGCGGGCCGCCGTGCGGCCCAGTCTGGCAAACCGGGCCGGATGCGCTGGCCGTGCCCGGTTCGTGGTCTCGCATGGTGTCGGTCAGGCGTGCGTGCCGCCCTGGGCGGCCAGCGCGGATTCGAGCGCCTTGATGCGGTCGCGCAGCTTGTCGAGGTTGCGCACGAGCGCGGCGCTCCGGTTCCATTCGCCGTGGTCGACGGCCGGGAACGCGCTCGTATAGATGCCGGCCTTCGGCAGCGACTTCGACACGCCCGAATTCGCCGTGATGATGACATAGTCGCCAAGCGTCACGTGGCCGGCGATCCCCGCCGCGCCGCCGATCATGCAGTGGCGACCGATCGTCGTGCTGCCCGCGATGCCCGCCTTGCCGGCGATCACCGTGTAGGCGCCGATCCGGCAGTTGTGCGCGATCTGGACCTGGTTGTCGATCTTCACGCATTCTTCGATGACGGTGTCCGCCATCGCGCCGCGGTCGATCGTCGTGTTCGCGCCGATCTCGACGTCCGGGCCGATCGACACGCCGCCGACCTGCGGGATCTTGACCCAGCTGCCGGTGCGCGCGTCGCCGTCGCCGACGAAATCCGGCGCGAAGCCGAACCCGTCGGAGCCGATCACGGCGCCCGCGTGGATGATCGCGCGCGGGCCGATCTTGCAGCCGTGGTACACCGACGCGTTCGGATACAGGTGCGAGCCGGCGCCGATCGTCGTGCCGCGGCCGACGAACACGTTCGCGTCGAGCTGCACGTCGTCCTCGATCACCGCGCCGGCCTCGACCGTCACGTGCGGGCCGATCACCGCGGTCGCGGCGACCTGCGCGGCCGGATCGATCGTCGCGCTCGGATGCACGCCGGCCGCGCGCGGCGGCGTGGCGAGATCGATGAACATCTGCGCGACGCGCGCGAAGTACGCGTACGGATTCGGCGTCACGATGAAATTGCGGCCGTCAGCGGCCGCGCCCAGCTTTTCGAGATCCTTCGGCGCGATCAGCACCGCGCCGGCGCGGGTCGTCTCGACCTGCGACAGGTACTTCGGGTTCGCGAGAAACGCGAGTTGCTGAGGGCCTGCCTGGTCGAGCGGCGCGAGGCCGCCCACCTTGCACTGGGCGTCGCCGGCGATCTCGCCGCCGAACCGCGTTACGAGTGCCTCAAGCGTCAATGCCATTCGTCGTCTGCTCCGTTCAGTTCGTCGAGCCGGACGCGAGCGCCTTGAGCACCTTGTCGGTGATGTCGATGCGCGGGCTGACGTACACGGCTTCCTGCACGATCAGGTCGTAATTCTGCTGCTCGGCGATCTGCTTGATGACCTTGTTCGCACGCTCCAGCACGGCCGCGAGCTCCTCGTTGCGGCGCTGGTTCAGGTCTTCGCGAAACTCGCGCTGCTTGCGCTGGAAGTCGGTATCGAGCTGCGCGAGATCGCGCTGCTTCTGCGCGCGATCGGCCGCCGACAGCGACGCACCGTTCTTGTCCAGCGAATCGGACATCGACTTCAGGCGCGCCGCGAGGTCCTGCAGATCCTTGTCGCGCTTCGCGAACTCGGCTTCGAGCTTCGTCTGCGCCGCCTTGGCGGGCGCCGACTCGCGCAGGATCCGATCCGAATTGACCGCCGCGATGCGGGCGACGTCCTGAGCATGCGCCGTCGCCGCGCCCAAGGCCAGCGCAACGGTCAGCGCACACATCACTCGTTTCGAAAACTTACCGGTTAGCAAAATTACCCTCTCGTTACTGTTGTCATGCGTTCGATCAGAACGCCGTCCCGATCTGGAACTGGAATTTCTGGTACTGGTCGCCTTCGTGCTTCTGCAGCGGGAAGCCGAGGCTCAGCTTCAGCGGGCCGATCGGCGAGATCCACGCGAGACCCACACCGTAGCCGTAACGCAGGCCGTTCGCGCCGGTACTCGTGCCGCCCGGCGCGTTGCCCCACACGTTACCGCCGTCGAGGAACGTGAACACGCGCAGCGTGCGGTCGTAGCCGGTGCCCGGCAGCGGGAACGTCAGCTCGATGTTGCCGACCACCATCTTCGAACCGCCGATCGGGTCGTTCGTCTTCGTGTCGCGCGGGCCCAGCGAGCTCGGCTCGTAGCCACGCACGGAGCCGATACCGCCCGCGTAGTAGTTCTTGAAGATCGGGTACGGGTTGCCGATGCCGTTACCGTAGCCGCCTTGCAGGTTCAGGCCCAGGATGAAGCCGCGCGAGAACGAATAGTAGTACTGCGCCTGCAGGTCGGCCTTGTAGTACTGGATCTTGCCGACCGGCACGCCGTATTCGACGTTCGCCTGCGTGAAGTAGCCGCGGCTCGGGATCAGCGCGCTGTCACGCGCGTCGCGCGACCATGCCACCGTCAGCGGCACCGTGTTCGACACGCGGCCGAACTCGTTCACGTAATCCTGGTAGCTCTGCGGCGTGTTCGAGTCGACGTCGAGACGGTTCTGCTCGAAGCCCGCGCCGAAGTAGACGGTGTCGACTTCCGAGAACGGAATGCCGAACTTCAGGTTGCCGCCCGCGCTGATGATCCGGAAGCTCGAACTCGTCGAGTAGTAAAGCGGCTGGTACGTGCGGTAGTAGACGTCGGTGATCCGCTTGATGCCGTCGACCGTGAAGTACGGGTCGACCTGCGTGACGGTCAGCGTGCGGTAGCTCTTCGCGGTGTTGACGTTCACCGACAGGCTCGTGCCCGAGCCGAACACGTTGTCCTGCGACACGCCGGCCGACAGCACCACCTTGTCCGTCGACGAGAAGCCCGCGCCCAGCGTGATCGCGCCGGTCGGCTTTTCGTCGACCTTCACGTTCACGTCGACCTGGTCGTTCGTGCCTTCGACCGGCACCGTCGTCACGTCGACGTTGGTGAAGTAGCCGAGACGGTTCACGCGGTCCTTCGACAGCGCGAGGCGGTTCGAATCGAACCACGAGCTTTCGAGCTGGCGCATTTCGCGGCGCACGACTTCGTCGCGCGTGCGCGTGTTGCCGACCACGTTGATGCGGCGCACGTACACGCGGCGGCTCGGATCGACGACGAGGTTCAGGTTCACCTTGTGGTTCGCCTGGTCGATGTCCGGCTGCGCGTTGACGGTCGCGAATGCGTAGCCGTATTCACCGAGCTTGTCGACGATCGACTTCGTCGTTTGCTGCAGCTTTTCGGCCGAGAAGCGATCGCCCGGCTTGATCTTGATCAGCTTGTTCAGTTCGGCTTCGCGATCGAGCAGGTTGCCCGACAGCTTGATGCCCGACACCGTGTACGGCTCGCCTTCGTGCAGCGTGACCGTCAGGTACATGTCCTTCTTGTCGGGCGAGATCGACACCTGGGTCGATTCGATGTTGAATTCGAGGTAGCCGCGGTTCAGGTAGTACGAGCGCACGGCCTCGAGGTCGCCCGTGAGCTTTTCCTTCGAGTACAGGTCGTTCTTCGTGTACCAGGAGAACCAGTTCGGCGTCGACAGCTGCATTTCGTCGCGCAGCGTGCTGGTGCTGAACGCCTTGTTGCCGATGAAGTTGATCTGGCGGATCTTCGCGCTCGGGCCTTCGGCGACCGCGAACAGGATCGACACGCGGTTCGCGTCGACCGGCGTGATCGTCGTCTTGACCTCGGCCGCATAGAAGCCGCGCGTCAGGTACTGACGCTTGAGCTCCTGCTCCGCCTTGTCGACGAGCGCCTTGTCGTAGTAGCGGCCATCGGCCAGACCCACCGCGCGCAGCGCCTTCGTCAGGTTGTCCTTGTCGAATTCCTTCGTGCCGGTGAAGTCGATCGACGCGATGGCCGGACGCTCCTGCACCTGCACGATCACGACGTTGCCCTGGGTGGCGATGCGCACGTCGTTGAAGAAGCCCGTCGCGTACAGCGCGCGGATTGCTTCGGATGCCTTGTCGTCGGTGAAGGTATCGCCCTGCTTGATCGGCAGGTAGGCGAACACCGAACCGGCTTCGACGCGCTGCAACCCCTCGATCTTGATGTCTTGCACCACGAACGGTGCCGCTGCATGCGCCGCGAGGCCGTGCGCGGCGAGCGCGGCCGCTGCAACTGTCTTAGGTACAAAGCGATGAGGTTTGAACAACGTGCATCCCCAATATTTAGCTGCATCAAATCAGGCGGCGGCCGACTGGCCGCCGCCTGACGCTTCAGAAATGGATTAACCGAGCCAGGTCGTTGAACAGCGCGATCGCCGACAACGCGACGATGCAGATCAACCCGGCTCTTTGCAGAATCAGCTGCCAGCGCTCCGATACGGCTTTCCCGGTCGCGGCTTCAACCAGATAATATAACAGATGCCCCCCGTCCAAAACGGGAATCGGCAGCAAGTTCAGCACCCCGAGGCTAATGCTGACAAGGGCGAGGAACGACAGGAAGGCCGACGGACCGAGCCGCGCGCTCTTGCCCGCGTAGTCCGCGATCGTCACCGGGCCGGACAGGTTCTTCAGCGACGCATCGCCCGTGATCATCCGCCCGAACATCCTCAGCGAGTAAATAGCGATGTCCCACGTGCGGTGCGCGCCGAGGCGCAGACTCTCGATCGGCCCGTAGCGCACGTCGACCGACGGCGTGTGCATCGACAGCGCCGCGCCGATGCGGCCGACCTGCTGCCCCGTTTCGTCGTCGCGCTGCGCCTGCGGCACGATCGACACCGTCCGGGACGCACCGCCGCGCTCGATCTGCAGTTCGACCGCTTGGCCCGCATGGTGCTTCACCGCGTCGATGAAGCGCGTGGCGCCGCCGATGGGCTTGCCGTCGAGCGCGAGCAGCTTGTCGCCGGCCTTCAGGCCTGCCTGCTCGGCCGCGCTGCCGGGCTGCACCGACGCCACCGACAGCGCGCCGCCGCCGGTCTCGAAGCCCAGGTGCAGCATGAAATCGTCGTCGAGCGCGCTTTCGGGAACATTGCGCAGGTCGACGCGAAAGTCGAACGTCGCCGCGCCGCCGTCGCGCGCGCCGAGCACGACCTCGCGATGATCGAACGCGGCGGCCAGCAGCTTCCAGCGCAGGTCCGACCACGAGCGCACCGGCACGGCGTCGCCGCCCTGCGCGTCGCGGATCGATACGATCGTCTCGCTGCCGTCGAAGCCCGCGCGGGCCGCCGCCGTGCCGGCGGCCGGCGGCGCGAGCACCGCGGCCGGCTCGGTCACGCCGGTCGCGAATACGGCGGAAAACAGGACGATTGCCAACAGGAAGTTCGCGATCGGGCCGGCGGCGACGATCGCGATGCGCTTGAACACCGATTGCCGGTTGAACGCCTGGCCGAGCTCCTCGGGTTTGACGCCCGCCCCCGGCTCGCGCTCGTCGAGCATCTTCACGTAGCCGCCGAGCGGCAGCGCGGAGAGCGTCCATTCGGTGCCCGTCTTGCGGCTGACCCAGCGCGCGACGGGCTGGCCGAAGCCGATCGAGAAACGCAGCACCTTCACGCCGCACCAGCGCGCGACACGATAATGTCCGTACTCATGCACGACGACCAGCACCCCGATCGCCACCGCAAACGCGATCAGTTCGACCAGCACGTTCATGAGCACCTCATTCAGACAGTGCGCTCCACGCGTGGCGCAGGCGCTTTCGCAATGATCTCGGCGGCGAGGCGGCGTGCCTCGGCATCCGCCGCAAGGACGTCGTCGAGCCCGTTCGGGTTGCGGTTCGGCAGTGCGTTGAGCACCGCGTCGACCGTCGCCGCGATCGCCATGAAGCCGATCCGGCGCTCGAGAAACGCTTCGACCGCGATTTCGTTCGCCGCGTTCAACGCGGCGCTCGCGATGCCGCCCTCCTCGAGCGCCTTCAGCGCGAGCGCGAGGCACGGGAAGCGCGTGTAGTCGGGCTTCTCGAACGACAGCTGGGCGATCTGCGCGAGGTCGAGCTGCTCGACGCCGGCGTCGACGCGCTCCGGGAACGCCAGCGCGTGCGCGATCGGCGTACGCATGTCGGGGTTGCCGAGCTGCGCGAGCACCGAGCCGTCGCGGTACGACACGAGCGAATGGATCACGCTCTGCGGGTGGATCAGCACGTCGATCCGGTCGCCCGGCAGGCCGAAGATCCAGTGCGCCTCGATCACTTCGAGGCCCTTGTTCATCATCGTCGCGGAATCGACGGAAATCTTGCGGCCCATCACCCAGTTCGGATGCTTGCAGGCCTCGTCCGGCGTCACGTCGACGAGCGTGGCCGGCTCGCGCGTGCGGAACGGGCCGCCCGACGCGGTCAGGATGATCTTCGAGATCCCGCCGTGCTCGTTCGCGTCGCGCGGCATGCACTGGAAGATCGCGTTGTGTTCGCTGTCGACCGGCAGCAGGATCGCGCCATGGTCGCGCACGGCGTCCATGAAGATCGCGCCCGACATCACGAGCGATTCCTTGTTCGCGAGCAGGATGCGCTTGCCGGCGCGCGCGGCCGCCAGGCTCGGCGCGAGGCCGGCCGCGCCGACGATCGCCGCGACGACCGTGTCGCAGCCGTCGCTGTTCGACACGTCGACGAGCGCCTGCGGCCCGTACAGCACCGTGGTCTTGTTGCCCGCCGCGCGCAGCTTCGCCTCGACGTGCGCTGCCGTGTTCGCATCGCCGACCACCGCGACTTCGGGTGCGAAGCGCAGGCACTGCTCGACGAGCTTGTCGCCATTGCGGTGCGCGGTCAACGCATAGACCGAGAAACGCTCGGGATGGCGGGCGACCACGTCGAGCGTGCTGTCTCCGATCGAGCCCGTGGAACCGAGCAGTGTCAGACGTTTTTGCATAACAGAAATAGTGGTTTAACCAAGCAGCAGCATTGCGAGCGGCAGCACCGGCAGCAGCGCGTCGACGCGGTCGAGCACGCCGCCGTGACCGGGCAGCAGACCGCTCGAATCCTTCACGCCCGCCTGACGCTTGAGCAGCGACTCGAACAGGTCGCCGATCACGCTGTACGCAACCAGCAGCGTCAGCGCGGCCCACGCGCCGGGCATCCCGTAGCGCGTCGCGAATGCAGAAAACAGGGTCGGCTCGAACCAGTGCGCGGCCATCGCGGCTCCCGCGACGACCATCACGGCGAGCCAGCCGCCGATCGCGCCTTCCCAGCTCTTCCCGGGGCTGATCGTCACGGCCAGTTTACGCTTTCCGAAGGCCTTGCCCGCGAAATATGCACCGATATCGGCCAGCCACACGACCAGCAGCAGCGAGAGCACGAACGGAACGCCCTGCGCACGCGCCGCGACGACCGCGTGCCAGCAGGCCGCGAACACCACGAGCCCGGCCGCGAGCAGAAACGGCCGCCACACGCCGCCCGCGAGTTCGGGCTTGCGTCGCAGCGAGAACGGGCCGACCAGTAGCCAGAACACGCCGGCTGCCATGAAAAGGGGACGGGACGAAGCGGCCTCGACGCCGAGCGGCGCGGTCGCCGCGAGCGCCAGCGCGGCGACGATCGCATAGACGACCGAACCGGCCGCGCCGAGCTTCAGCAGGCGCGCCCATTCCCACGCGGCGAACACGAGCACGACGCCGATCAGCGCGCCGAAGGCTGCGAGCGGCGCGAACAGCGTCACCGGCAGCAACACGGCCAGCATCACGACCGCCGTGATCACACGGGTCTTCAGCATGAAAGGGAATCGACGTTCTGCGATTGCGGTTCGAGCTGCGCGCTGGTGCGCCCGAAACGGCGCTCGCGCTCGGTATACGACGCGATCGCGTCGGCCAGGGCCGCGCCATCGAAATCCGGCCAGTATTTGTCGGTGAAATAGAATTCGGCGTACGCGAGCTGCCACAGCAGGAAATTGCTGACGCGCTGCTCGCCGCCGGTGCGGATGAAGAGATCGGGCTCCGGCGCATAGGCCATCGCCAGGTGCGGCGCGAACGCGTCTTCGGTCACCTCGACCTCGCGGCCCTCGCGCACGGCCTGCTCGACGAGTTTCTTCGTCGCCTGCAGGATGTCCCAGCGGCCGCCGTAGTTCGCGGCGATCGTCAGGGTCAGGCGGGTGTTGCGCGCCGTCTTGGTTTCAGCGCGGCGGATCAGTTCGCGGATGCGCGGCTCGAAACGCTCGAGATCGCCCACGACGCGCAGGCGGATCCCGTTCGCATGCAGCTTGCCGATCTCGCGCTCGAGCGCGGTGATGAACAGCCGCATCAGGAACGACACTTCGTCGTTCGGCCGGCGCCAGTTTTCCGAACTGAACGCGAACAGCGTCAGGTATTCGACGCCGGCGCGCGCGCAGCCTTCGACCACCGACCGCACGGCGTCGACGCCGCGGGTGTGCCCCGCGACGCGCGGCAAGCGGCGTTCGGTCGCCCAACGGCCGTTGCCGTCCATGATGATCGCGATATGACGCGGCACGGCGCCGACGTCAGGCACGCGAACGGTAGAGCTGGTATAGGTCATGGCCGTTGAGACAGTTGCGGGAAGAAGGCGGCGCGCGAGGACGGTCGTCAGACCGTCATGATCTCGGCTTCCTTGCTCTGCACGAGCTTGTCGACTTCGGCGACGTGCTTGTCGGTCAGCTTCTGCACGTCGTCGCTCGCACGGCGCTCGTCGTCTTCCGAGATTTCCTTGTCCTTCACGAGCTTCTTGAGCGCTTCGTTCGCGTCGCGGCGCAGGTTGCGGATCGCGACCTTGGCCGTTTCGCCTTCGCTCTTGACCACCTTGGTCAGCTCGCGGCGGCGCTCTTCCGTCAGCGCGGGCATCGGCACGCGGATCAGGTCGCCGGCCGTGGCCGGGTTCAGGCCCAGATCGGCTTCGCGGATGGCCTTCTCGACCTTCGCGACCATGTTCTTTTCCCACGGCTGCACGCCGATCGTGCGTGCGTCGACGAGCGTCAGGTTCGCAACCTGCGAGATCGGCACCATCGAACCGTAGTAGTCGACCTGCACGTGATCGAGCAGACCGGTATGCGCACGGCCCGTACGGATCTTCGCCAGATCGTTCTTGAACGCTTCGATCGAGCGCTGCATCTTCTGCTCTACGCCCTTCTTGACATCAGCGACACTCATTTCAACCTCCGAACCTTCCAACCTTCAATGAACGCGGGCCGCGCCCGGTGCGCCACGCACCACGGCCGGCGACCCGCGCCGCTTGCCCGCATCCGCGGGAGTTTACACGTGGACGAGCGTACCTTCGTCCTCGCCCAGCACGATGCGCTTGAGCGCGCCCGGCTTGTTGATCGAAAACACGCGGATCGGCAGCTTCTGGTCGCGGCACAGCGCGAAGGCCGTCGCGTCCATCACCTGCAGATTGCGGCTGATCGCCTCGTCGAAGCTGATCGTCGTGTAGCGCGTGGCCGACGGATCCTTCTTCGGATCGGCAGAATATACGCCATCGACCTTGGTCGCCTTCAAAACGACCTCGGCGCCCACTTCCGAACCGCGCAGCGCGGCGGCCGTGTCCGTCGTGAAGAACGGGTTGCCCGTGCCGGCCGCGAAGATCACGACCTTGCCTTCCTCGAGCTGGCGGATCGCGCGCGGCCGGATGTACGGCTCGACGACCTGATCCATGCGCAGCGCGGACTGCACGCGTGCGACGATGCCGGCGTGGCGCATCGCGTCCTGCAGCGCCAGCGCGTTCATCATCGTCGCCAGCATCCCCATGTAGTCGGCCGTCGCGCGGTCCATGCCGGCCGCACCGCCCGCGACACCGCGGAAAATGTTACCGCCGCCGATCACGACCGCGAGTTGCGTACCGAGACCCACGACTTCGGCGATATCTGCCACCATCCGTTCGATCGTCGCGCGATTGATGCCGAAGGCATCGTCGCCCATCAGCGCTTCGCCGGAGAGTTTGAGGAGGACGCGTTTATAGGCATTGGACATAGGGGCTTCCGAGCGACGAGAGGATGACAACCACGAACTGTAGGGGCGAAATACTGATTCGGGCAAGCGCCGGCGACCGGACCGGGTTTCCCGGCCGGCCGGCGGCGCCGCCGGCCGCGGCGGAGCGGACGCCCGCCGCGGATACTGCCTGACTGCTTACTGCTGCTTTGCTGCTGCGACTTGCGCGGCCACTTCGGCGGCGAAGTCGTCCTGGCGCTTCTCGATGCCTTCGCCGACGACGAACAGCGCGAACTTCTGCACGGTCGCATTCGCTGCCTTCAGCATCTGCTCGATCGTCTGCTTGTCGTTCTTCACGAACGTCTGGTTCAGCAGCGACACTTCCTTCAGGTACTTCTGGACGCTGCCGTCGACCATCTTCGCGACGATTTCAGCCGGCTTGCCCGATTCGGCAGCCTTCTGCTCGGCGACGCGGCGTTCCGTCTCGATCAGTTCCGCCGGCACGTCGGCCGACGACAGGGCGACCGGCTTCATCGCGGCGATGTGCATCGCGACGTCCTTGCCGACCTGCTCTTCCGCACCCGTGTACTCGACGATCACGCCGATACGCGCGCCGTGCAGGTACGTTGCGATCTTGTTCGCGGTTTCGAAACGGACGAAACGGCGGATCGAGACGTTCTCGCCGATCTTGCCGATCAGGGCCAGGCGGACTGCGTCGACCGTCGAACCGTCGAGCGACAGTGCCGACAGCGCTGCCACGTCGGCCGGGTTTTGCGTCGCGACGAGTTCTGCGACGGTCTTCGAGAATGCGAGGAAGTCGTCGTTCTTCGCGACGAAGTCGGTTTCGCAGTTCAGCTCGACCAGCGCGCCCGCGTTGCCGCCGACGAACGATGCGACGACGCCTTCTGCCGTCACGCGCGATGCCGCCTTGCTCGCCTTGTTGCCGAGCTTGACGCGCAGCAGCTCTTCAGCCTTGGCCAGGTCGCCGTCGGCTTCCGTCAGCGCCTTCTTGCACTCCATCATCGGTGCGTCGGTCTTTGCGCGCAGTTCTGCCACCATGCTTGCGGTAATTGCCGCCATCATTCGCTCCTTGAGTCTGTATTCACAACGCCGCCCGCTTGGACGCGAACGGCCGAAAATCGTTTCCGGACCCGCGCCGATTCGGCGCGATCAGGTCCGGCGCACAAGCTTAAAAAAAGGGGGCCTGTTGAGAGCCCCCTTTTTGCGCCGGCTCGGGGCCAGTTACGCGTTTTCCTCGACGTACTCGTCGTCGCCACGCGCTGCCTGGACCACTTCGTTGACCGCGTTCGCACGGCCTTCCAGGATCGCGTCGGCCACGCCTTCAGCGTACAGCGCGACTGCCTTGCTCGAGTCGTCGTTGCCCGGGATCACGTAGTCCACACCTTCCGGCGAGTGGTTCGTGTCGACCACGGCGATGACCGGCACGCCCAGCTTGTTCGCTTCCGTGACGGCGATCTTGTGGTAGCCGACGTCGACGACGAAGATTGCGTCCGGAATGCCGCCCATGTCCTTCACGCCGCCGATCGACTTCTGCAGCTTGGCGATTTCGCGTTCGAACAGCAGCGCTTCCTTCTTGCTCATCTTCTCGAGCTCGCCCGCCTCGACTGCCGCTTCCATGTCTTTCAGGCGCTTGATCGATACCTTCAGCGTCTTGAAGTTGGTCATCATGCCGCCGAGCCAGCGTGCGTTGACGTACGGCATGCCCGCACGTTGCGCTTCCTGGGCGATCGTGTCACGCGACTGGCGCTTCGTGCCGACGAACAGGATCGTGCCGCGGTTCGCTGCCAGCTGGCGCACGTACTTCTGTGCGTCCGTGAACATCGGCAGCGTCTTTTCGAGGTTGATGATGTGAATCTTGTTGCGGTGACCGAAAATGAACGGAGCCATCTTCGGGTTCCAGAAGCGCGTCTGGTGACCGAAGTGGACACCCGCTTCCAGCATTTGGCGCATCGTGACTGCCATGTAAATTCTCCACGAGGGTTGGGTCTTAAGCCGGCTGCCGTACCGCCGCGCGTTCCGCGCGGCCGGCACCCTGGTTGCGCCGGCTTGCGATTCGGCACGTGCGAAACTGCCCGTGCCGCAAGCCTTTCATCCTGATGCCGTCGCGATACCGCCCCACATCGGGGCATGTTCGGCATTTGGATGTCGACTTAGCCAAAGAGTATAGCACGCCGATTTGTCGGCTCTCAAGTCGCCCGCCACTTTCGCTTGCCGCGCGGCAGCCGGCCGGACAATCCGCGAAAACCCGCACCGGCACCGCCGGCAGGGGCTGCGAGGCCCGCCATAAGGTGCGATAATCCGTCAATTCACCGCATTCCAGGCATACCTCGATGGCTATTACGCTCAAAAACGAACACGACATCGCCGAGATGCGCGTCGCCTGCCGTCTCGCGAGCGAAGTGCTCGACTTCATCACGCCGCACGTCGTCGCGGGCATCACGACCGCCGAACTCGACCGGCTCTGTCACGAATTCATGCTCAACGAGCAGGGCACGATCCCCGCGCCGCTGAACTACCAGCCGCCCGGCTATCCGCCGTACCCGAAGGCCACCTGCATCTCGGTCAACGACGTGATCTGCCACGGCATTCCCGGCGAGAAGGTGATCAAGAACGGCGACGCGCTGAACATCGACATCACCGTGATCAAGAACGGTTACTTCGGCGACACCAGCCGGATGTTCATCGTCGGCGAAGGCTCGATCCTCGCGAAGCGCCTCGTGCAGACCACCTACGAGTGCATGTGGCTCGGCATCGACCAGGTCAAGCCCGGCGCGCACCTCGGCGACATCGGCTACGCGATCCAGAAGCATGCCGAAGCGCAGGGCTACAGCGTCGTGCGCGAATACTGCGGCCACGGCATCGGCACGGTGTTCCACGAGGATCCGCAGGTCGTCCACTACGGGCGCCCGGGCACCGGCATCGAGCTGAAGGCCGGGATGATCTTCACGATCGAGCCGATGATCAACGCCGGCAAGCGCGACATCCGCACGATGCCCGACCAGTGGACGGTCAAGACGCGCGATCGCAGCCTGTCCGCGCAATGGGAGCACACGGTGCTCGTCACCGAAACGGGTTACGAGGTGCTGACCGTGTCCGCCGGCACGCCGGCACGCCCGGTGTTCGCGCAACCGGCCGCCGCGGTCTGAGCGCCGTCGCGCCCGCCCCGCCCACCTCTCACCTGCTGACCTGAACGGCCGCCCATGAGCGCTCACGCCGCCCCCTCGCCCGCAGCGCTGTCGCGGCGCGCCGAATTCAAGGCCGCCAAGGCCGACCTGCTCGAGCGCTTTCGCAGCGCGACGAACGTCACATCGCTGATGCACGCGCTGTCGAGACTCACCGACGATGCGCTCAAGCGCGTGTGGGACGACTGCGGGCTGCCCGCGACGCTCGCGCTCGTCGCCGTCGGCGGCTACGGGCGCGGCGAGCTCGCGCCCCACTCCGACGTCGACATCCTGGTGCTGCTGCCCGATGCGCACGACCCGGCGCTCGACGCGCGGATCGAGCGCTTCATCGGGATGGCGTGGGATCTCGGCCTCGAGATCGGCAGCAGCGTGCGCACGGTCGAGCAATGCATCGAGGAGGCGTCGCAGGACGTCACCGTGCAGACCTCGCTGCTCGAAGCGCGCCGCATCGTCGGCAGCACCGCGCTGTTCGAACGCTTCACCGTGCGGTATCACGAGGCGCTCGACGCGCGCGCCTTCTTCACCGCGAAGGTGCTCGAGATGCGCCAGCGCCACGCGAAGTTCCAGGACACGCCGTACAGCCTCGAGCCGAACGTGAAGGAGAGCCCCGGCGGCCTGCGCGACCTGCAGACGATCCTGTGGATCGCGCGCGCGGCCGGCTTCGGCAGCAGCTGGCGCGAGCTCGACACGCGCGGCCTCATCACCGATCGCGAAGCGCGCGAGCTGCGCCGCAACGAAGGATTCCTGAAGACCCTGCGCGCGCGGCTGCACGTGATCGCCGGGCGCCGCCAAGACATGCTCGTGTTCGACCTGCAGACGCAGGCCGCCGAGAGCTTCGGCTACCGGCCGACGCAGGCCAAGCGCGCGAGCGAGCAGCTGATGCGCCGCTACTACTGGGCCGCGAAAGCGGTCACGCAGCTGGCGACGATCCTGATCCAGAACATCGAGGCGCAGCTGTTCCCCGCGACGAGCGGCATCACGCGCGTGCTGTCGCCCGATCGCTTCGTCGAGAAACAGGGCATGCTCGAGATCGTCGACGACGGCGTGTTCGAACGCCATCCCGACGCGATCCTCGAGGCGTTCCTGCTGTACGAGGCGACCCGCGGCGTGAAGGGCCTGTCCGCCCGCACGCTGCGCGCGCTCTACAACTCGCGCGAGATCATGAACCACACGTGGCGGCGCGATCCGCAGAACCGCCGCACGTTCATGCAGATCCTGCAGCAGCCCGAAGGCATCACGCATGCGTTCCGGCTGATGAACCAGACGAGCGTGCTCGGCCGCTACCTGCTGAATTTCCGCCGCATCGTCGGCCAGATGCAGCACGACCTGTACCACGTGTACACGGTCGACCAGCACATCCTGATGGTGTTGCGCAACATCCGCCGCTTCGCGGTGGCCGAGCATGCGCACGAGTACCCGTTCTGCAGCCAGCTGATCGGCAACTTCGAGCGCCCGTGGGTGCTGTACGTCGCGGCGCTGTTCCACGACATCGCGAAAGGCCGCGGCGGCGACCACTCGACGCTCGGGATGGCCGACGCGCGGCGCTTCTGCCGCGAGCACGGGATCACCGGCGACGACGCATCGCTGATCGTGTGGCTCGTCCAGCATCACCTGACGATGAGCCAGGTCGCGCAGAAGCAGGACACGAGCGACCCGGAAGTCATCAAGCGCTTCGCCGAAGTCGTCGGCAACGAGCGCTACCTCACCGCGCTCTACCTGCTGACCGTCGCCGATATCCGCGGCACGAGCCCGAAGGTGTGGAACACGTGGAAGGGCAAGCTGCTCGAGGACCTGTACCGCATCACGCTCGCGGTGCTCGGCGGAGCGAACCCCGACGCGCATTCGGAACTGAAGTCGCGGCAGGAGCAGGCGCTCGCGCTGCTGCGCCTCGAGACCGTGCCCGACGACGCGCACCGCGCGCTGTGGGACCAGCTCGACGTCGGCTTCTTCCTGCGTCACGACGCGGCCGACATCGCATGGCAGACGCGCGTGCTGTACCGGCACGTGAACGCCGAGACCGCGATCGTGCGCGCGCGGCCGTCGCCGATCGGCGACGCGCTGCAGGTGCTCGTGTACGTGAAGGACCGCCCCGACCTGTTCGCGGGCATCTGCGCGTACTTCGACCGCAACGGGCTGTCGGTGCTCGATGCGCGCGTCAGCACGACGCGGCACGGCTATGCGCTCGACAACTTCATCGTCACGCAGACCGAACGCGACGTGCGCTACCGCGACATCGCGAATCTCGTCGAACAGCAACTCGCGGCGCGCCTTGCCGAAACCGCGTCGCTGCCGGAGCCGTCCAAGGGCCGCCTGTCGCGGTTGTCGCGGACGTTTCCGATCACGCCGCGCGTCGACCTCCGGGCCGACGAGCGCGGCCAGTACTACATCCTGTCCGTGTCCGCCAACGACCGGCCGGGCCTTCTCTATTCGATCGCGCGCGTCCTGGCCGAGCATCAGGTCGGCGTCCACGCGGCGCGGATCAATACGCTCGGCGAACGCGTCGAGGACATCTTCCTGCTCGACGGTGCCGGCCTGTCCGACAACCGCCTGCAGATCCAGCTCGAAACCGAATTGCTGCGCGCGATCGCAGTCTGAATGAATCCCAGCGTTTATGCGCACCAAATTAACCGTCAAGAATCCGAAGCCGGCGTCGCCGACCCGCGCCCCTGTCCGCTCCGGCAGCCTCGTCGCCCGCAAGGCGGTGCGCCCCGCCGCGCTACCCGCAGGCGACAAGCCGGCGCGCCCGAAGAAGGCCGCGCCGGCCGCCGCCGGCGAACGCTCGTTCAAGCCGCGCGGCGCGGCAGGCGCCGAGCGCCCGGGCGCGGATCGCGCACCGGCCAAGCGTGCGCCGCGTGAGGGCGGTGCCGAACGCGGCACGCGCGCGCCGTATCGCGACAACGCAGCCGGCGAAGGGGCGAAGCGCAGCTTCAGCGACCGTCGCACGTCGTCGGATCGCCCGCCCCGTCGTGACGACGATGCACGTCCGCGTCGCGCGGGTGGCGAAGGCGGCGCACGTGCGCCGTATCGCGACAACGCATCCGGCGAAGGGGCGAAGCGCAGCTTCGGCGACCGTCGCACGTCGTCGGATCGTCCGCCGCGCCGTGACGACGATGCACGTCCGCGTCGCGCGGGTGGCGAAGGTGGCGCACGTGCGCCGTATCGCGACAACGCATCCGGCGAAGGGGCGAAGCGCAGTTTCGGCGACCGTCGCACGTCTTCAGATCGTCCGCCCCGTCGTGACGACGATGCACGTCCGCGTCGTGCGGGTGGCGAAGGCGGCCCGCGTGCGCCCTATCGCGACAACGCATCCGGCGAAGGCGCAAAACGCAGTTTCGGCGACCGTCGCACGTCGTCCGATCGCCCGCCGCGTCGCGACGACGATGCACGTCCGCGTCGCGCGGGTGGCGAAGGCGGCGCACGTGCGCCCTATCGCGACAACGCATCCGGCGAAGGCGCAAAACGCAGTTTCGGCGACCGTCGCACGTCGTCCGATCGCCCGCCGCGTCGTGATGACGACGCCCGCCCGCGCCGCGCAGGCGCCGATGAAGGCAAGCGCCCGTCCTATCGCGACAAGGCAGCCGGCGAAGGTGCGAAGCGCAGCTTCGGCGACCGCCCGGCACGCCCCGCACGCGACGGCGAACGCCGCTCGTTCGGTGCGGTCAAGACCGCGCAACCGGTCAAGCGCGCGGCGGCCGAAGTCGACCACGGCGACGAAACCGGCCTGATGCGCCTGTCGAAGCGCATGTCCGAACTCGGCCTGTGCTCGCGCCGCGAAGCCGACGAGTGGATCGAAAAGGGCTGGGTGCTCGTCGACGGCGAACGCATCGACACGCTCGGCACCAAGGTCCGCCCGGACCAGAAGATCGAGATCGACGAGCGCGCGAGCGCCGCGCAGGCCGCGCAGGTGACGATCCTGCTGCACAAGCCGGTCGGCTACGTGTCGGGTCAGGCGGAAGACGGCTATGAGCCGGCATCGGTGCTGATCACGCGCGCCAACCAGTGGAGCGGCGACCGCTCGCCGCTGCGCTTCTCGCCGCAGCACCTGCACGCGCTCGCGCCGGCCGGCCGGCTCGACATCGACTCTACCGGCCTGCTCGTACTGACGCAGAATGGCGTGATCGCCAAGCAGCTGATCGGCGAGCAGTCGGACATCGACAAGGAGTATCTGGTGCGCGTGCGCTTCGGCGAACGGCTGATCGACATCGACCAGCACTTCCCCGCGGAATCGCTCGCGAAGCTGCGCCACGGCCTCGAACTCGACGGCGTCCCGCTGAAGCCGGCGATGGTCAGCTGGCAGAACGGCGAACAGCTGCGTTTCGTGCTGCGTGAAGGCAAGAAGCGCCAGATCCGCCGCATGTGCGAACTGGTCGGTCTCGAAGTGATCGGCCTGAAGCGCGTGCGGATGGGCCGCGTGATGCTCGGCGCGCTGCCGCAGGGGCAATGGCGCTACCTGTCGGCCGACGAGTCGTTCTGACAGCGGGCACGCGCTGCGTGCCGCACCATGAAACAAGCCCGCGCAAGCGGGCTTTTTCATATCCGGTACGAAACCACACGCAACGCGGCGCGCGCAGCCGCATCAAGGTCAGTCGTCGGCTGCCGGATCGAGCCCCGGGAACAGCACCTCGGTGAAGCCGAAGCGCGTGAAGTCGGTGATCCGCATCGGATACAGCTTGCCGATCAGGTGATCGTATTCGTGCTGGACGACCCGCGCATGGAAGCCTTCCGCGACACGGTCGAGCTTCGCGCCGAACTGGTCGAAGCCGCTGTAACGCACCTTCGCGTAGCGGCTGACGACGCCGCGCATGCCCGGCACCGACAGACAGCCTTCCCAGCCCTCTTCCATGTCCGGCGGCATGTACTCGAGCTTCGGGTTGATCAGCACGGTCTCGGGCACCGGCGGTGCGTCCGGATAACGGTTGTTGCTGCCGAAGCCGAAGATGATGATCTGCAGCCCGACGCCGATCTGCGGCGCGGCGAGCCCCGCGCCGTTCGCGTGATGCATCGTCTCGAACATGTCCGCGACGATCTCGTGCAGCTCGGGGGTGTCGAACCGCTCGACCGGCTTGGCGACTTCGAGCAGGCGCGGATCGCCCATCTTCAGGATCTCGCGAATCATGGCGTGTTGCCCTCCAGGAGTTGGTGCAGTCCGTCTTCGTCCAGCACGGGGATGCCGAGTTCCTCGGCCTTCGCGAGCTTGCTGCCGGCGTCGGCGCCCGCGACCACATAATCCGTCTTCTTCGATACCGAGCCCGCGACTTTCGCGCCGGCCGCTTCGAGCATCTCCTTCGCCGCGTCGCGCGTGAGGTTCGGCAGCGTGCCCGTCAGCACGACCGTCTTGCCGGCGAGCACGCCCTGCGGCGCCTTCGGCGCGGGCGGCCCTTCGGGCCACGTGACCTTGCCGGGCGCGCGCAATTGCTCGATCACCGTGCGGTTGTGCTCTTCCGCGAAGAACTGGTGAATCGACTCGGCCACGATCGGCCCGACGTCGTTCACTTCGAGCAGTTCCTCGATCGACGCGTCCATGATCGGCGTCAGCGACCCGAAATGCTTCGCGAGATCCTTCGCGGTCGATTCGCCGACATGGCGGATCCCGAGCCCGTAGATGAAGCGCGCGAGCGTCGTGTGCTTCGCCTTCTCGAGCGAGTCGAGCAGATTCTGCGCGGACTTCTCGGCGAACCGGTCGAGTTCCGCAAGCGTCGCGAAACCGAGATTGAACAGGTCGGCCGGCGTGCGCACGAGATTCAGTTCGACGAGCTGATCGATGATCTTCTCGCCGAGCCCGTCGATGTCGAGCGCGCGGCGCTGCGCGAAGTGCCACAGCGCCTGCTTGCGCTGCGCCGGGCAGAACAGCCCGCCCGTGCAGCGCGCGATCGCCTCGTCCGGCAGGCGCTCGATCTTCGAACCGCACACCGGGCACTCGGTCGGCATCACGAACTCGGCAGCGTCCGCCGGCCGCCGATCGAGCAGCGCACCGACGACCTCGGGGATCACGTCGCCCGCGCGCCGCACGATCACGGTATCGCCGATCCGGATGTCCTTGCGGCGCACTTCGTCCTCGTTGTGCAGCGTCGCGTTGGTCACCGTCGCGCCGCCGACGAACACGGGCTCGAGCCGCGCGACCGGCGTGATCGCGCCCGTGCGGCCGACCTGCACGTCGATCGCGACCAGCTTCGTCAGCGCTTCCTGCGCCGGAAACTTGTGCGCGAGCGCGAAGCGCGGCGCGCGCGACACGAAGCCGAGGCGGTCCTGCTCGTCGCGCCGGTTCACCTTGTAGACGACGCCGTCGATGTCGTACGGCAGCGACTCGCGCTTCTCGCCGACCTTGCGGAAGAAGCCGAGCAGGCCATCGGCGCCCTGCACGACCGCGCGTTCGCGGTTCACCGGCAGGCCGAGCGTTTCGTACCAGTCGAGCAGCGCGCTGTGCGTGTCCGGCATCGGCATCCCGTCGAGCCTGCCGACCCCGTACGCGAAGAACGACAGCGGACGCTGCGCGGTGATCTTCGGGTCGAGCTGGCGCAGGCTGCCGGCCGCCGCATTGCGCGGGTTCGCGAATTCGCGCTGCTCGGCCGCGCGCTGGCGTTCGTTCAGGCGTGCGAAATCACGCTTGAACATCAGCACCTCGCCGCGCACGTCGAGCACGGCCGGCACATGCTTGCCCTTCAGCTTCAGCGGGATCGAGCGGATCGTGCGGACGTTCTCGGTCACGTCCTCGCCGGTCGTGCCGTCGCCGCGCGTCGACGCCTGCACGAACACGCCCTGCTCGTAGCGCAGCGAGATCGCGAGCCCGTCGAACTTCAGCTCGCACGCGTATTCGACCGGGTCCGTCACCGAGCCGGCGAGATCGGTCGTCTTGTCGAGCGCATCGGCGACGCGCTTGTCGAATGCGACGATGTCCTCGTCGGCGAAACCGTTGTTCAGCGACAGCATCGGCGCGTCGTGGACGACCGGCGTGAAACCGCCCGCCACTTCGCCGCCGACGCGCTGCGTCGGCGAATCGGGCGTCACGAGTTCGGGATGATCGGTTTCGAGTTGCTGCAGCTCGCCGAACAGCCGATCGTATTCGGCGTCGGGCAGGTCCGGCTGGTCGAGCACGTAATAGGCGTAATTCGCCCGCTCGAGTTGGTCGCGCAGCCACGCGGCACGCGCGTCGGGCTGGCTGGCTGGCGGTTCGGCTTGGGTTCGGGCCATGCTGGCGGCAGATTCGTTCTGAAAAATCGGATGTTCGATTATCTCAGTTTGACGCCGCGACGGGGGCGCGCGATGCGTGCCGCGCAGGCCCGCTGCAGCACACCCAGGCGGTGTGTGTGCACTGCAGCAGCGACCGACGGGCGACGGCACGTCAGGCCGCCGCCCGTGCAACGCGTTACTGGCTGAAGAGACGGCGCGTGACCGGCGAACCGGCCGGGATGCCCGCTTCCTCGAGCTTCGCGTACAGCTTCATCAGTTGCTGGTCGATCGCGACGAGCGTCGATTCCGGCAGCGGCCGGCGCGAATCGTCGACGACCCGCGCGCCGATCCGCTCGGACAGCGACTTCGCGTAATCGCACATCAGCCGGAACGGCAGGATGTCCTCTTCGGCGACCGGCACGTCGAGCACCAGCGTGATCATGTTGCCGCCCTTGTAGGTCAGGTCGTCGCGCAGAAAGTTCGTGTCGCCGAACTGCAGCATGAACACGGGGTTCTGCTTCGCGTCCAGCTTCACGAACCGCGTGCCGTCGCGCGACAGCAGCAACCCGTCCTGGGACGCGACGGCCTGCACGTAGTTCGCCGACCACGGCGCGCCGTCCGACATCACGTTGATCGACAACTGCGCGTCGCACTGCGCGGCAAAGCCGTCGAGTTCGCGCGCCATCGCGACCGTCTCCATCATGTCGGGGAATTCCGGTGCGCCGTCGATCGTGTCGGCGAACTGCTGGACGCCCGTCACGAACTCGGAGAATTCGAGCTCGTTCAGCGCGCCGCTGCGGTTCGCGAGCTGCGCGGCCGCGCGCAGCTCTTCATAGCGCACGCCGTTCTGCAGCAGCTCCCATTGGCCGCCTTCCGGCTTGCCTTCGATATGCACGGGCTTGCTGCCCGCGCGGCGCAGCCGCTGCGCGGCCGGCAGGATCTTGTCGCCCGGCAGCGGCGCGCCGAGGCGAATCGGCACGATGCAGTCGATCCGGCGGTCGACGATCGCGGGCGGCGCCGACGAAATCGTCGTGGCGGCCGGCAGCACGGGTTCGGCCGGTTCGTGCGATGCGGCGGCGGCCGGCGCTTCCTGCGCAGCGGCGGCTGCTTCGTCGACGGCCTGCTCGGCCGATTCGGTCGACCCCGACGGCGCGTCGCCCCCGGTGGCTTCGGCCTGCAGGTCGGCCGGCGTGTCGGCAGGCGCCACGCCGCCGAAGGTCGGCTCGACGCGCGCGGCTTCGACCGGCGCGCTCGCGGCGGCGGCGGCCGGTGCCGGCGCCGCGGGCTCGCGGCGTGCGGGCTGACGCACCGGCTCGATGAACGGCAGCTCTTCGTCGCGCTCGGGGCGATTCATCGCCTCGACCGCCTCTTCCGGCATCGGGCGCGGCATCCTGCGCCGCACCTTCGCACCCTGCCACGCGTTGTAGACCACGACGCCGCCCACCACGACGGCGCCCGCGCCGATCAAACCGAGTGTCAACTCGTCCATGCACGCTCCATCAGCAATTCTTGTTCGTCGGAACCGCGAACGGGCGCCCATGCGCCGCGCGAACGCGGTCCGGTTTCTTCAAACGTCAATTCTGGGCAAAACCCGCGGCGGTTTCCATGTCCACCGCGACGATCCGCGACACGCCCTGCTCCTGCATCGTCACGCCGATCAGTTGCTGCGCCATCTCCATCGCGATCTTGTTGTGCGAGATGAAGAGGAACTGCGTCTTGTCGGACATCGCGCGCACGAGATTCGCGAAACGCTCGGTGTTCGCGTCGTCGAGCGGCGCGTCGACCTCGTCGAGCAGACAGAACGGCGCCGGGTTCAACTGGAACATCGCGAACACCAGTGCGGTGGCGGTCAGCGCCTTTTCGCCGCCCGACAGCAGGTGGATGGTCGCGTTCTTCTTGCCCGGCGGCTGCGCCATTACCTGCACGCCCGCATCGAGGATTTCGTCGCCCGTCATGATCAGCTTCGCCTGGCCGCCGCCGAACAGGCGCGGGAACAGGTCGCTGAAGTGACGGTTGACCTCGTCGAAGGTACCCTGCAGCAGCGTGCGGGTTTCCTGGTCGATCTTGTGGATCGCATCCTCGAGCGTCGTGATCGCGTCGGTCAGGTCGGCCGACTGCGCATCGAGGAACACCTTGCGCTCGCTCGCGGCCTTCAGCTCGTCGAGCGCGGCCATGTTGACCGGACCCAGCGCGTTGATCGCGTTGTTCAGGCGCGTGACCTCGCCCTGCAGGTACGACGGTTTCAGGTCCGACGTCAGCTTCTCGCGCAGCGCTTCCTCGTCGACCTCGGCCGCCGCGAGCTGCTCGGCAAACTGCTCGACGGACAGGCGCGCGGCCTGCTCCTTCAGCTGCAGCTCGGTGATGCGGTCGCGCAGCGGCTGCAGCGAACGCTCGGCGACGAGACGCTGCTCGTCCGACGCGCGCAGCTTCGCGGTCAGGTCGTCGAGTTCGATCCGCGCGGCCTGCAGCGCCTCTTCCTTCACCGCGCGAATTTCGAGCGCGTCCTGCAGGCCCGTGTGCGCGGTCTGCTCGTTGATCGTTTCGAGTTCGGCGCGCGCGTCTTCCAGCGACGCGGCGACGCGTTCGCTCTGCTCGTGCGCGACCTGGATGCTGCGCTTCAGTTCATCGATGCGCGTAACTGCGTTGCGCGCGGCGAAGCGCGCGTCGTTCGCGCCGCGCTCGAGGTCGCGCGCTTCCTGGCGCGCCTGCGTCAGCGATTCGTCGAGCGCCTCGAACGCGAGCTGGTTGTCCTCGAAGCGCGCCTGCAGTTCCGCGAGTTCGCCATCGAAGCGCTCGAAGTTCGCTTCCGATTCCGCGCGCAATGCGCGCTGCTCGTCGATCTGCGCGCCGATCTCCTCGAGTTCCTCGCGGATCTGCGTGCTGCGCTGCGTGTAGCGTTCATGCGCCTGGGCGAGCTTCAGCACGTCCATCTGCAATGCATGCACGCGCTGGGTCGCGCGTTCGGCCTGCGCGCGCACGTCGCCGAGCGCCTGCGTGGCCTGCGTGTGTGCGGCTTCCGCGCGCACCGCCGCCGTGCGGGCCTCGTCGGCGAGCAGCGCCTGCGCGCGCACCTGGCGCGTCAGGTTCTCGATCTCCTGCTGGCGGGCCAGCATCCCAGCCTGCTCCGAATCGGCCGCGTACAGCTGCACGCCGACACGCGTGACGATGTGGCCGGCCTTCACGACGAACGCGCCGCCGGCCGGCAGTTGCGCGCGCGTCGCGAGTGCCTGCGCGACGTCGTCGGCGACGTACACGTTGCCGAGCCAGTCGTTCAGCACCGCGCGGATGCCTGCATCGTCGATGCGCACGAGCGACAGCACCGGGCGCAGCCCGGCTGCGGCGGCCGGCGGCTCGCCGGCCACGGGCGGCGCGTAGAACGCGAGCTTCGCGGGCGGCGCATCGGTCGCGAACGCCTTCACCCAGTCGAGATTCGACACTTCGAGCGCGGCGAGGCGCTCGCGCAGCACGGCCTCGAGCGCCGCTTCCCAGCCGGCCTCGACGTGCAGCTTCTTCCAGAGACGCGGCAGCGCGCCGAGCTCGTGCTTGTCCAGCCACGGCTGGATCTTGCCTTCGGTCTGCACGTTCTCCTGCAGCTGCTTGAGCGCGGCGAGCCGCGCCTCCAGCTGGTGGATCTGCGCGCTTTCGGCCTGCACGCGCTCCTGGGCCGCGCGGCGCTCGCCGTCGAGGCGCGGTACCGTTTCCTGCGCATCGGCGAGGCGCGCCTGCGCTTCGGCGAGGATTTCTTCCTGCTCGGCGAGCTGCATGCGCAGTTCTTCGAGCTGCGCCTCGTCGGGCGCGTCGAGCCCGCCCGCCTCGGACTTCAGGCGCTCGTGGCGCTGCTGAAGCTGCTGGAGCTGCTGGTCGGCATTGCGCTGGTGCGCAGCCTCGAGCTTCAGCGACTGTTCGGTCTGCGCGATCCGCGCGCGCTCGTCGTTGAGCTGCGCCTGCGCATCGCGCCATTTCGCCTCGAGCGCTGGCAGCGCGTCGTGTTTCGCAGCCGCGTTGTCTTCGGCGAGCGCGGCCTTTTCGTCGGCCATCGCGCGCGCCTCTTCGGCTTCCTCGAGCTCGTCCTGCGCCTTCTCGGCCTGCGCGCGCCATTGCTCGCGCTGCGCGTTCAGCGCGGCGATCTGCGCCTGCACGCGGTTGCGCGATTCGACGATGAACTTGATCTCGGCCTCGAGGCGGCTCACTTCGGCGTTGGCCTCGTAGAGCGCGCCCTGCGCGCCCTGCATCGCGTCGCTCGCCGAGTAATGCGCGACCCGCAGCGTCTCGAGCTGCGATTCGACCTCGCGCAGTTTCGCCGTCTGCGCCTCGAGGTCGATCTGCGCCTGTTCGATCGCGCGCTGCTGCTTCTGCTGCTCGCCGGCGGCCTCGTTCTTGCGCAGCAGCCACAACAGGCGCTGCTTCTCCTCGCCGTCGGCGACGAGTTCCTTGTACTTGGTCGCGACGACGGCCTGCGCCTCGAGCTTCTCGAGGTTCGCGCCGAGCTCGCGGACGATGTCCTCGACGCGCGTCAGGTTCTCGCGCGTGTCGTGCAGGCGGTTCTCGGTCTCGCGGCGGCGTTCCTTGTACTTCGACACGCCCGCGGCTTCCTCGAGGAACACGCGCAGCTCTTCCGGCTTCGCCTCGATGATCCGCGCGATCATGCCCTGCCCGATGATCGCGTACGCGCGCGGCCCGAGGCCCGTGCCGAGGAAGATGTCCTGGATGTCGCGGCGGCGCGCCGGCAGGTTGTTGATGTAGTAGCTCGACGTGCCGTCGCGCGTCAGCACGCGCTTCACGGCGATCTCGCCGTACTGGCCCCACTGCCCGGCCGCGCGGCCGTCGGAGTTGTCGAAGATCAGTTCGACGCTGGCCCGGCTGCCGGGCTTGCGGGCGGTCGAGCCGTTGAAGATCACGTCCTGCATCGACTCGCCGCGCAGCTCGGACGCGCGCGACTCGCCGAGCACCCAGCGCACGGCATCGATGATGTTGGACTTGCCGCACCCGTTCGGGCCCACCACGCCGACAAGCTGGCCCGGAACCTGGAAATGCGTGGGATCGACAAAGGATTTGAAGCCAGCGAGTTTGATCGAGCTCAGACGCACGGCGGTATCGGATGTGAAGAAGAGGTGAAACGGACGGGGCCGCGACGCGCGGGGCCGGACGGCCCGTGTGCGCGATGCGCCCCGGAATTCAAAAGCGGGGCCGCGCGCATCTCAAGCGTTGGGCCCCGCAAACGGCTTCCATCATACCATCGCGCGTGCGCCGTCCCGCCCGTCGCCGGGTTTGCCCGATGCCGGCGCGGCACGATGGACCCGGCTCGACAGCAGCGTCGCCAGCACGATGCACGCGCCGCCCGCCCACTCGCGCGCGCTCGGCAGTTCGCTCGCGAACACCCACGCCGACAGCGCGGTGATCACGATCTCGAACAGCATGATGATCGACGCGCGGTTCGCCGGCACGCGCGCGAGCCCGTATTGCACGAGCAGGTTGTTGGCGGCCATCGTCACGCCGATCGCGGCGATGATCGCTGCCGCGACGCCGAGCTGGCTTCCCGCCGGCGCGGCCGGCAGCCCCTCGAACAGCGACGCGACCGCGCCGAACACCGCCGCGCCGCCGAACAGCGTCGCCGTGCGCATCTCGGCGCGCATCTCCGGCAGCTCGCGGCTCGCCTTGATCACGAGCACGTTGCTCATCGCGAAACTCAGGCCGGCCGCGAGCCCCGCCCATTCGGCCGGGTTGGCCGGCAGCGGCACGCCGAGCTGCGGCGACCACAGCATCAGCATCGCGCCGCCGATCGACAGCGCCGCGAGCGCCGCGCCGGCCCAGGTCAGCCGCTCGCGCAGCAGGAAATGCGCGTAGATCGCGGTCCATGCCGGGGTCAGGTAGAACAGCAGCATCACGCGCAGCACTTCGCCGTGGATCGTGCCCCACACGAAACCGAGATTGGTCACGCCCGCCGTGATCGCGATGCCCGGCAGCACCCAGTGCCAGCGCAGCGTGGCGATCGTGCGGTGCCGCACGACGACCACGAACAGGAACGCGACCACGCTCGTCAGCGCGCTCGCCAGCGTGCCGGTGAGCCCGAGCGACGCGAGAATCCGCAGCGGATACCAGATCAGGCCCCATACCGACGCGCCGATCAGGATGGCCAGCGTCGGCAGGCTGCCGCGTACCGCGTTATTCATTTGATTCGCTACCCTTTATTCGAGCGGCCCGGCCGCCGTTCCGGCGGGCCGCGACCGCATTGCGTCACGTTATAATCGTCCGCTGCGAGCCGCGCGCCGTCGGCGCCCGCCCGCAGCCGTGCGGCACCCGCGCCGCCCCTTTCGCCCTTTCGCTCCAACCGGCCGCGATGGCCGCTTCGCCCGTGAACCCTCGACTCGACTCGCTCCAGCCCTATCCCTTCGAAAAGCTGCGCGCCCTGTTCAAGGACGTGACGCCTTCCGGCGACCTGAAACCGATCAGCTTCGGCATCGGCGAGCCCAAGCACCCGACGCCGGCGCTGATCCGCGACGCCGTGGTCGCCGCGCTCGACGGTCTCGCGTCGTACCCGGCCACGGCCGGCTCGGACGCGCTGCGCACGTCGATCGCACACTGGCTCGAGCGCCGCTACGGGCTGCCGGCAATCGACCCGGCGACGCAGGTGCTGCCGGTGTCGGGCTCCCGCGAGGCGCTGTTCTCGCTCGCGCAGACTGTGATCGACGCGCGCCCGCGCGCGGACGGCAAGAAGGCGATCGTACTCTGTCCGAATCCGTTCTATCAAATTTACGAAGGCGCGGCGCTGCTGGCCGGTGCCGAACCCTATTTCGCGAACAGCGACCCGGCCCGCAACTTCGCGTGCGACTACGCGGCCGTGCCCGATGAAGTGTGGGCGCGCACCCAGCTGCTGTACGTGTGCTCGCCGGGCAACCCGACGGGCGCCGTGCTGACGCTCGACGACTGGCGCGAGCTGTTCGCGCTGTCCGACCGCCACGGTTTCGTGATCGCGTCCGACGAGTGCTATTCGGAGATCTATTTCGACGAAGCGGCGCCGCCGCTCGGCGGCCTCGAGGCCGCGCACCGCCTCGGCCGCGGCTTCGAGCGGCTCGTGATGCTGTCGAGCCTGTCGAAGCGCTCGAACGTGCCGGGCATGCGCTCGGGCTTCGTCGCCGGCGACGCCGCGCTGCTGAAAAAATTCCTGCTGTACCGCACGTACCACGGCGCCGCGCTGTCGCCGGTCTGGCAGCACGCGAGCATCGCCGCGTGGAACGACGAGGCGCACGTGCGCGAGAACCGCGCGCTGTACCTGCAGAAGTTCAGCACGGTCACGGCGATGCTGGCCGACGTGATCGACGTGAAGCTGCCCGACGCCGCGTTCTACCTGTGGGCCAACGTCGCGCGCACCGGCCTGTCGGACACCGAGTTCGCCCGCCGCCTGTACGCCGACTATAATGTGACGGTTCTGCCCGGCTCGTACCTCGCGCGCGATGCGCACGGCACGAATCCGGGCCGCGATTTCATCCGGATCGCGCTCGTCGCGGGCACCCCCGAATGCGTCGAGGGCGCGCAACGCATCGTCGATTTCTGCCGGGCTCTCGCGCGGTAAGACGTCCATCCCGATCAATTCCATTCATCTCCTGCGAAAACGAACATGTCGCAACAACTTCAGCAAATCATCGATACCGCCTGGGAAAACCGCGCCGAGCTGTCGCCGAAGGCCGCGCCCGCCGACGTCCGCGAAGCCGTCGCTCACGCGATCGAGCAGCTCGACAAGGGTGCACTGCGCGTCGCCGAGAAGATCGACGGCAACTGGACCGTCCATCAGTGGCTGAAGAAGGCCGTGCTGCTGTCGTTCCGCCTGGAGGACAACGCACCGATGCCGGCGGGCGGCTACTCGCAGTTCTACGACAAGGTGCCGTCGAAGTTCGCGAACTACACGGCCGAAGACTTCGCCGCGGGCGGCTTCCGCGTCGTGCCGCCGGCCATCGCGCGCCGCGGCTCGTTCATCGCGAAGAACGTCGTGCTGATGCCGTCGTACACCAACATCGGCGCGTACGTCGACGAAGGCACGATGGTCGACACGTGGGCGACGGTCGGCTCGTGCGCGCAGATCGGCAAGAACGTGCACCTGTCGGGCGGCGTCGGCATCGGCGGCGTGCTCGAGCCGCTGCAGGCCAACCCGGTCATCATCGAAGACAACTGCTTCATCGGCGCGCGCTCGGAAGTCGTCGAAGGCGTAATCGTCGAGGAGAACTCGGTGATCTCGATGGGCGTGTACCTCGGCCAGAGCACCAAGATCTACGATCGCGAAACGGGCGAAGTCAGCTACGGCCGCATCCCGGCCGGCTCGGTCGTCGTCGCCGGCAACCTGCCGTCGAAGGACGGCTCGCACAGCCTGTACTGCGCGGTGATCGTGAAGAAGGTCGACGCGAAGACCCGCGCGAAGGTCGGCCTGAACGAGCTGCTGCGAGGCGACTGATGGCGAAGCCGCACACCGTGGTCGTCTACGGCATTCCGAACTGCGACACCGTGAAGAAGGCCCGCGTGTGGCTCGACGATCACGGCGTCGAGTTCGAGTTCCACGACTTCAAGAAGCTCGGCGTCAGCGCACCGCTGGTCGAAGACTGGCTGAAGGACGTATCGCTCGACGCGCTCGTGAACAAGCGCGGCACGACGTGGCGCGGCCTGGACGACGCCATGAAGGCGGCCGCGGAAACGAAGTCCGGCGCGGTTGCGCTGATGATCCACAAGCCGTCGGTCATCAAGCGCCCCGTGCTCGTCGTCAACGGCCGCGTGAAATCGCTCGGCTTCGTGGCCGATCAGTACGCGGCGCTGTTTGCCGCCTAGGCGGCCCGCGCGGCGCCCGCGCTGCACACGACGCCTCATCGCTGCCGGCCACCGCGCCGGCATTTTTTATCGAAAGTGGTCCGAACCATGTCCGCCACCCTAGCCCTTACCGAACAGCTGATCGCCCGCGCGTCCGTCACGCCCGACGACCAGCATTGCCAGCAGATCATGACCGAGCGCCTCGCCGCGCTCGGCTTCGAATGCGAAACCATCGCGTCGCATGGCGTGACCAACCTGTGGGCCGTCAAGCGCGGCGCCGACGGCCGCGACGGCAAGCTGCTCGCGTTCGCGGGCCACACCGACGTCGTGCCGACCGGCCCGCTCGAGCAGTGGACCTCGCCGCCGTTCATTCCCGCGCATCGCGACGGCAAGCTGTACGGCCGCGGCGCGGCCGACATGAAGACGTCGCTCGCGGCGTTCGTCGTCGCCTCCGAGGAATTCGTCGCGGCCCACCCCGGCCACCGCGGCGCGATCGCGTTCCTGATCACGAGCGACGAGGAAGGCCCGGCCACCGACGGCACCGTGAAAGTCGTCGAGCTGCTCGAAGCGCGCGGCGAACGTCTCGACTACTGCATCGTCGGCGAGCCGACGTCGACCGCCGAACTCGGCGACGTCGTGAAGAACGGCCGCCGCGGCTCGATGTCGGGCGAGCTGATCGTCAAGGGTGTGCAGGGCCACATCGCCTACCCGCACCTCGCGAAGAACCCGATCCACCTGCTCGCGCCGGCGCTCGCCGAGCTCGCCGCCGAACAGTGGGACGAAGGCAACGAATACTTCCCGCCGACCACCTGGCAGGTGTCGAACCTGCATGCCGGCACCGGTGCGACCAACGTGATCCCCGGCCACGCGGACCTGATGTTCAACTTCCGCTTTTCGACGGCAAGCACCGTCGAGGGCCTGCAGGCGCGCGTGCATGCGATCCTCGACAAGCACGGCCTCGAGTACACGCTGAAGTGGTCGGTGAGCGGCCTGCCGTTCCTCACGCCGCGCGGCGACCTGTCGAACGCGCTGGAAAACGCGATTCGCGCCGAGACCGGCCTCACGACCGAGCTGTCGACGACGGGCGGCACGTCCGACGGGCGCTTCATCGCGCGCATCTGCCCGCAGGTGATCGAGTTCGGTCCGCCGAACGGCAGCATCCACAAGATCGACGAGCACATCGACGTGCGCTTCGTCGACCCGCTGAAGAACGTGTACCGCCGCGTGCTCGAACAACTGATCGCCTGACGGAGCCTCGCATGACGACACCTTTTGCAACTGTTCGCGACCTGCTGCGCTATGCGGTCACGCGCTTCTCGAAGGCGAAGCTCGCGTTCGGCCACGGCTCGGACAACGCATACGACGAAGCCGCCTACCTCGTACTCCACACGCTCGACCTGCCGCTCGACACGCTCGAGCCGTTCCTCGATGCCCGCCTGCTGCCCGACGAAATCGCGGCCGTGCTCGCAGTGATCGAGCGACGCGCGACCGACCGCGTGCCGGCCGCGTATCTCACGCATGAAGCGTGGATGCATGGCCACCGCTTCTACGTCGACGAGCGCGTGATCGTGCCGCGCTCGTTCATCGGCGAACTGCTCGACGACGGGCTGCAGCCGTATGTCGCCGATCCCGAGCAGGTCGGTGCGGTGCTCGAGCTGTGCACCGGCTCCGGCTGCCTCGCGATCCTCGCGGCCAGCGCGTTCCCGAATGCCGAGATCGACGCGGTCGACCTGTCCGAGAAGGCACTCGAAGTCGCCGAGATCAACGTGCGCGACTACGGCCTCGACGATCGCATCACGCTGCATCGCGGCGACCTCTACACGCCGCTGCCCGCGTTCCGTGCCGAACCCGACACGCGCTACGACGTGATCCTGACGAACCCGCCGTACGTGAACGCGACGTCGATGGCGGCCCTCCCGCCCGAGTACCGGCACGAGCCGGAAATGGCGCTCGCGGGCGGCGACGACGGGATGGACATCGTGCGGCGCATCATCGGGCAAGCGCACAACTGGCTGCACGACGACGGCGTGCTCGTCGTCGAGATCGGCAACGAGCGCGAGCACGTCGAAGCCGCGTTCGGCGGCCTCGAGCTCACGTGGCTGCCCACCAGCGCGGGCGACGACGCCGTGTTCCTGATCCAGGCGTCGGACCTGCCGCGCAAGGCCTGACGGCGCGCCGCGACCGAACCGTGCGGTACGGCACACCGCTGTCCCGCACGGTTGGGTAAGATGCGCGTAAGCGGCCGTCGCGCCGCACGACTTCAGGAGTCCGTCACGCGCCCATGACCCTCGACTGGCTACATCTCGGCACCCTGATCCTGGCCGTCCATGTGCTCGGGATCATCGCGGCGTGTCATGCGCTCATGAATACCCGCACGTCGCAAGGCGCGATCGCATGGGCCGTGTCGCTCGCCGCGATGCCGTACCTGACGCTCATCCCGTACCTGTTCCTCGGCCGCAGCAAGTTCTCCGGCTATGTCGACGCGCGGCGCCACGAGATGGAAGCGCTGCGCACGCACACGCCGCGCGCGCCATGGCCCGCTGCGGACGCAACCGACGGGCAGGCCGCCGACGCGATCGGCCGGGCCGCCGTGCTCGCGCTCACGCGGCTGGGTGGAATGCCGTTCGTCGGCGGCAATGTGGTGCGCACGCTCGTGAACGGCGACGCAACCTTCTCGGCGATCCTGTCGGCGATCGACGCCGCGCGCGACTACGTGATCGTCCAGTTCTTCATCGTGCGCGACGACGCGCTCGGCCAGATGCTGCGCGACGCGCTGCTCGCCCGCACGGCGGCCGGCGTGCGCTGCTACCTGCTGTACGACAGCATCGGCAGCTTCGACCTGCCGCGCGGTTACGTCGACACGCTGCGCCGTGGCGGCGTCGAGGTCCATCCGTTCGCGACCCACCGCAAGTTCGTCAACCGCTTCCAGCTCAACTTCCGCAACCATCGCAAGATCGTCGTCGTCGACGGCAATCGCGCGTTCGTCGGCGGTCTCAACGTCGGCGTCGAATATCTCGGTGCGAACCGGCGCCTGTCGCCGTGGCGCGACACCCATATCGAGATTCGCGGCCCGGTGGTGGCCAGCATCCAGTACGTGTTCGCCGAAGACTGGCACTGGGCCACGCAGACGCTGCCGCCGCTCGCCGCGCCGCCGGAGGCGCTGCCCGACGACGCGATGCATTGCCTCGCCGTGCCGATGGGGCCGGCCGACAAGCAGGAAACCGGCTCGCTGTTCTTCGTCGAGGCGATCAACGCCGCGCGCGAGCGGATCTGGATCACGACGCCGTATCTCGTGCCCGACGAAGCGGTGATCGCCGCGCTGAAGCTCGCGGTGATGCGCGGCGTCGACGTGCGCATCCTGATTCCGAGCCGGCGCGATCACTACGTGGTGTTCGAGGCGTCGAAGCTCTATGCGCGCGATCTCGTCGACGCTGGCGTCAAGGTGTTTCGCTACCGGCCCGGCTTCCTGCATCAGAAAGTGCTGCTGATCGACCGCGTCGCGGCCGCCATCGGCAGCGCGAATCTCGACAACCGCTCGTTCCGGCTGAACTTCGAAATCATGGTGCTGACCGTCGACCGCGCGTTCGCCGCCGAAGTCGAAGCGATGCTCGACGCCGATTTCGCGCTGGCCTACGAAGTCGATGCGAACGAGTATCGGCACTCGCCCGCGTGGCGGCGTATCGCCATGCACGTCGCGCGCCTGTTCGCGCCGATCCTGTAGCGGTTGCGCGAGCGCCGGCCCCGCGCCGCCGCCCGGCGGCGCATGCTTTCGCACGGCGTGACCCAGGCAGGCTCGATCCGAACCGCCCGCTCGCCGCATCGAACGGTCAAAGCAGCTTGTCGATATCCGCGGCGATTTCCTCGGGCTTCGTCGACGGCGCGTAGCGCTTGACGATCCGCCCGTCGCGGTCGATCAGGAATTTCGTGAAATTCCACTTGATCGCCTTGAGGCCGAGGATGCCGGGCGCCTCGTCGGTCAGGTAGCGGTACAGCGGATGCGCGTGGTCGCCCTTCACGTCGATCTTCGCGAACATCGGGAACGTGACGCCGTAGTTGCGCTCGCAGAACGCGCCGATCTGCGTGGCGTCGCCCGGCTCCTGCTTGCCGAACTGGTTGCACGGGAAGCCGAGCACGAAGAAACCGCGGGCCGCGTACTGCTCATACAGCTTCTGCAGGCCCGCGTACTGCGGCGTGAAACCGCACTCGCTCGCGGTATTGACGATCAGCAGCACCTTGCCGCGATACGCGTCGAGCGACGCGGGTGCGCCCGCGAGCGTCTCTGCGCTGAACGAATACAGGGTGGACATCGGGCACTCCTTTTACGAAACCGTATCGACGTGGAGTCTAGGCGAAATCGCGTCGTTGAGGCACCTGCCGAACGACCGATATCCGGGGCGACGCGCACGCAGTCTAGAATAGCGGTTTTGGTCAGTCATTCCCGCCGTGATCCGTTTCAATCAGTTCAGCCTTGCGCGCGGCACCAAGCCGCTGTTCGAGTCGGCCTCGTTCGTGCTCAATCCCGGCGAGAAAGCCGGCCTGATCGGCGCGAACGGCGCCGGCAAATCGACGCTCTTCTCGGTCCTGCGCGGCGAGCTGCATTCCGACGGCGGCGATTTCGCGATGCCGCCGTCGTGGCGGATCGCCCACGTGTCGCAGGAAACGCCCGCCGTCGACCGCTCCGCGCTCGACTACACGCTCGACGGCGACACCGCGCTGCGCGAGATCGAGGCGCGTATCGCCGCCGCCTCGGCCGCGCACGACGGCGCGGCCGAAGCCGACGCGCACGCGGCGTTCGCCGACGCCGACGGCTATACGGCCCCCGCGCGCGCCGAAGCGCTGCTGCTCGGCCTCGGCTTCACGCTCGCGCAGACGCGCGAATCGGTCGCCAGCTTCTCCGGCGGCTGGCGCATGCGGCTGAACCTCGCGCAGGCGCTGATGTGCCGCTCCGACCTGCTGCTGCTCGACGAACCGACCAACCACCTCGACCTCGACGCGATCGTCTGGCTCGAAGACTGGCTGCACCGCTACGCCGGCACGCTCGTCGTGATCTCGCACGACCGCGAATTCCTCGACTCGATCTGCAACGTCACGCTGCATCTGGAAAATCGCCAGGTGAAGCGCTACGGCGGCAATTACTCGCAGTTCGAAGTGCTGCGTGCGCAGCAGCTGGCGCTGCAGCAAAGCGCGTACGAAAAGCAGCAGAAGACGATCGAGCACCTGCAAAGCTTCGTCGACCGCTTCAAGGCCAAGGCGACCAAGGCCAAGCAGGCGCAAAGCCGGATGAAGGCGCTCGAGAAGATGGAGCTGATCGCGCCCGCGCACATCGCGTCGCCGTTCACGTTCGAGTTCCGCACGCCCGACGCCGCGCCGAACCCGATGATGGTGATGGAAGACGTCCGCTGCGGCTACCACGCCGAGGACGGCACGGACATCCCGATCGTCGAACGCGTGGCGCTGTCGATCCAGAACGGCCAGCGCATCGGCCTGCTCGGCGCGAACGGCCAGGGCAAGTCGACGCTGATCAAGACGCTGGCCGGCACGCTCGCGCCGCTGTCGGGCCACGTGCGCGACGGCAAGGGGCTGACGATCGGCTATTTCGCGCAGCACCAGCTCGAAACCCTGCGCGAGGACGATTCGCCGCTCGCGCATCTCGCACGGCTCGCCCCCGATACGCGCGAGCAGGAACTGCGCGACTTCCTCGGCGGCTTCAATTTCTCCGGCGACATGGCGACGAGCCCGGTCGGCCCGTTCTCGGGCGGCGAGAAGGCGCGGCTCGCGCTTGCGCTGATCATCTGGCAGAAACCGAACCTGCTGCTGCTCGACGAGCCGACCAACCACCTCGACCTCGAGACGCGTCACGCGCTGACGATGGCGCTCGCGCAGTTCGAAGGCACGCTGATCCTCGTCTCGCACGACCGCCACCTGCTGCGCGCGACCACCGACCAGTTCATGCTCGTCGCGAAGCACCGGCTGCAGCCGTTCGACGGCGACCTCGACGATTACCGCGACTGGCTGCTGCAGCATGCGGCCGAGCAACGCGCGGCCGCGAAGGCCGACAGCGCGGCGGCAGCGGGCACGGATCCGGGCGTCAACCGCAAGGACCAGAAGCGTCAGGCGGCCGAAGAGCGCCAGCGGCTGTCGCAGCTGAAGAAACCGCTGCAGAACCGCATCACGAAGCTCGAAAGGGAAATGGAAACGCTGCACGCGGAGAAGGCGCGCCTCGACGCGTTCGTCGCCGATCCGGCGAGCTACGAAGCCGCGCGCAAGACGGAACTGACCGAAGCGATCCGCAAGCTGGGCGAGGTCAATGCCCGGCTCGAAACGGTCGAGGCGGACTGGCTCGCCGTGCAGGAAGAACTCGAGCAGATCGGCTGAACGCGCCCGGCGCGCCGTCAGCCGGTCGTTTCAGCGGCGGCCGGACGTCCTCGGCACGATCCACGGTCTACGATCGACGACCTGCGAACCCGCCCGGCCGAACCGGGCGCGGAAACGACAAGGCCGGGCGCCCGGGCCCGGCCTCTTTGTCATTGTTGCGTTCGACGTGATCGCGTCGGCCGTCCGCCGGCCGCGCCATCCGCTCAACGCCGCGGCAGCGTATCGCGCGGCATCTGCTCGTCATCGCCCATCAGGTGACGCCGCCCTTCGGTCGGCCGGCGAATCGCCGCGGCGACCTCCGCTTCCGTCACGTCCTCGGACACGACCCGGCGCGCCAGGCGCCCTTCGTCGTCGATCCATTCGACGATCCGGCATCCGCCGCCCCACGGCTGAACGATCGGCTCCGACACACGGCAGCCGCGCAGGTTGTAACTGCGTCCGCTCGGCGCTTCCCCATACTGTTTAAACATAGGTTCCCTTCGCATTGTGCGGTTCGACGATCCGGCAAAGGATAGGGAAAAGCGATGTCCGGCGGGTTACATCAGCCTACATATTCATTACAGTCAATTACGCGACAGATCACTGCGGGCCAACGCACGGCGGCGCTGGCCAGCCACGGCTATTCGAGATCGCGCACACGGTCGATCGCCTGCTCGATCCGCTCGACGGCCATCACGTTCAGTCCTTCGATCGGCTGTTTCGGTGCATTCGCCTTCGGGATCAGCGCCGCGGTGAAACCGAGCTTCGCCGCCTCGCGCAGCCGTTCCTGGCCGCGCGGCGACGGCCGGATCTCGCCTGCCAGTCCCACTTCGCCGAACACGATCAGGCCCTTCGGCAGCGCCTTGTTGCGCATCGACGAATGGATCGCGAGCAGCACCGCGAGGTCGGCGGCCGGCTCGGTGATCTTCACGCCGCCCACCGCGTTCAGGAACACGTCCTGGTCGAAACACGCGATGCCCGCGTGCCGGTGCAGCACCGCGAGCAGCATCGCGAGCCGGTTCTGCTCGAGGCCGACCGCGAGCCGGCGCGGGTTCGGCACATGCGCCGTATCGACGAGCGCCTGGATCTCGACGAGCAGCGGGCGCGTGCCCTCCTGCGTGACGAGCACGCAGGAACCCGGCACGACCTGCTCGTGCTGCGACAGGAACAGCGCGGACGGGTTCGCGACGCCGCGCAGCCCGCGCTCGGTCATCGCGAACACGCCGAGCTCGTTGACCGCGCCGAAGCGGTTCTTGAACGCGCGCACGAGCCGGAACGACGAATGGGTGTCGCCCTCGAAGTACAGCACCGTGTCGACGATGTGCTCGAGCACGCGCGGGCCCGCGAGGTTGCCCTCCTTCGTCACGTGCCCGACCATGATGATCGCGGTGCCGGACTGCTTCGCGATGCGCGTGAGCTGCGCCGCGCACTCGCGCACCTGCGCGACCGAGCCGGGCGCCGATGTCAGCGCTTCGGAATAGACGGTCTGGATCGAGTCGATGACGGCGACGTCCGGCCGTTCCGCGTCGATCGCGGCCTGGATCTTCTCGAGCTGGATCTCGGCGAGCAGCTTCAGCTCGGCCGCCGGCGCGCCGCCGTCGAGCAGCGCGAGCCGTTGCGCGCGCAACGCGATCTGCGCGGCCGATTCCTCGCCGCTGATATAGAGCGCGCGCCGCTCGCTCGCGATGTCCGCGAGCGACTGCAGCAACAGCGTCGACTTGCCGATGCCGGGATCGCCGCCGATCAGCACGACGCCGCCCGGGACCAGCCCGCCGCCCAGCACGCGATCGAATTCGCCGATGCCGGTGGAGAAGCGCGGCACGTCGGCCGCCTCGATGTCGACGAGGCGCTGCACGGGCGCGCGTTTCGCGAGCGACTGGAAGCGATGGGCGGCCGGCGACTCGGCGACCGATTCGACGAGCGTGTTCCAGGCCTGGCACGACGGGCATTGCCCCTGCCACTTCGGGGTTTGTCCGCCGCACTCGCTGCAGACGTAGACGGTTTTCTGTTTGGCCACGCGTGCTGCCCTTATTCCGCGCGCACCGGCACGCGGGCGGCGACCGCGCACATCAGTTCATAGCCGATGGTCCCGCAATGGCGCGCGACGTCGTCGATCGGCAGCGCGTTGCCCCACAGCTCGACCCGCGCGCCGACGCCGGCCTGCGGGCACGGCGTCAGGTCGACGGTGATCATGTCCATCGACACGCGGCCGACGATCCGCGTGCGGATGCCGTCGACGATCACGGGCGTGCCTTCGGGTGCGACGCGCGGATAGCCGTCCGCATAGCCGCACGCGACGACGCCGATGCGCATCTGCGCTTGCGCGGAGAACGTCGAGCCATAGCCGATCGCCTGCCCCTTCGCGATCGTCTGCACGGCGATCAGCTCGGAGGCGAGCGTCATCGCGGGCTTCAGGCCCGTGTCGGCGATGTCGGACGACAGCCCCGACGGCGATGCGCCGTACAGCACGATCCCCGGCCGCACCCAGTCGAAGTGCGTATCCGGATGCCACAGCACGGCCGCCGAATTCGCGAGGCTGCGCGCGCCCGCGATGCTTGCCGCGCCGCGCTCGAACGTCGCGAGCTGCTCGGCGACGCCGCGCTCGTTGTCGGCGTCCGAAAAATGGGTCATCAACGTGATCTGGCCGATGCCGGGGCACGCACGGGCGCGCTCCCACGCGGCGCGGTACTTCTCCGGCACGTAGCCGAGCCGGTTCATCCCGCTGTTCATCTTGAGCTGCACGTTGACGGGCTTCGACAGCCGCGCCGTCTCCAGCATCCGCATCTGCTCGTCGTTGTGGACGGTGGTCGTGAGGCTGTAGCGGTCGATCACGTCGATGTCGGTCGACCGGAAGAACCCTTCGAGCAGCAGGATGGGGCCGGCCCAGCCGAGCTCGCGCAGCTTCACGGCCTCGTCGAGGTCGAGCAGGCCGAAGCCGTCGGTGCCGCGCAGGCCGGGAAACACGCGCGCGAGACCGTGGCCGTACGCGTTGGCCTTGACGACCGCCCAGACCTTGGACGGGCCGGCAAAGCGGCGGACGACGGAGAGATTGTTCGCGAGGGCGGCGGTGTGGATGGTGGCGGAGATCGGGCGCGGCATGGGAAATTTACGTAAAGACGCTTGCGAATCATCAGCTTACCGCGCCTTTTGAGCACCGAAGCCGACAATTTGCGGAACGATCGGGGAATCTTGCTAGTCCGAATTGCCGTATTTTCGTGTTATAAAGCCGTGCGCACAACCCATTTCGAACGGAATAAGCCGATCGCATACCAGGCGGCCTACGCGGCCCTGCCGCAGCGACGAAAGCATCGCATCAGATGAAAAAAGGTTTTTACACCATCATGGCCGCGCAGTTTTTCTCGTCGCTGGCCGACAATGCGCTTCTCATCGCCGCCATCGCCCTGCTGAAAGACCTCCACGCCCCCAACTGGATGACACCGCTGCTCAAGCTGTTCTTCGTGTTGTCGTATGTGGTGCTGGCGGCCTATGTCGGTGCGTTCGCCGATTCGCGTCCGAAGGGGCGCGTGATGTTCATCACCAATTCGATCAAGGTGGTCGGCTGCCTGATCATGCTGCTCGGCGCCCATCCGCTGATCGCATACGGCATCGTCGGGTTCGGCGCCGCGGCCTACTCGCCCGCGAAGTACGGCATTCTGACCGAGCTGCTGCCGGCCGACCGGCTCGTCGCCGCGAACGGCTGGATCGAAGGCACGACCGTCAGCTCGATCATCCTCGGCACCGTGCTCGGCGGCGCGCTGATCAGCCCGCACATCGCGTCGCACGTGATCGCGCACACGCCAGCCTGGATCGCCACGCCCGCCGAAGCGGCGATGGTGATCATCATGGCGATCTACGTGATCGCCGCCATCTTCAATCTGCGGATCCCCGATACCGGCGCGCGCTACCCGAAGCAGGAGCGCGGCCCGGTCAAGCTCCTCACCGACTTCGCCGACTGTTTCATGGTGCTCTGGCGCGACAAGCTCGGCCAGATCTCGCTCGCGGTCACGACGCTGTTCTGGGGCGCGGGCGCGACGCTGCAGTTCATCGTGCTGAAGTGGGCCGAAGTGTCGCTCAACATGTCGCTGTCCGAAGGCGCGATCCTGCAGGCGGTGGTCGCGGTCGGCGTCGCGGGCGGTGCGATCGCCGCCGCCGCGCGGATCCCGCTGAAGAAGTCGCTCAGCGTGCTGCCGGTCGGCATCATCATGGGCATCGCGGTCATGCTGATGGCGTTCTACACGCGCGACCTGTTCCCGGCGCACTGGGCCGTGCATTTCGGCCACCTGCGCCTGCCCGTGTACCTGATCGTCGCGTACATCTTCCTGATCTGCGTCGGCGCGCTGTCCGGCTACTTCGTGGTTCCGATGAACGCGCTGCTGCAGCATCGCGGCCACGTGCTGCTGTCGGCCGGCCATTCGATCGCGGTGCAGAACTTCAACGAGAACCTGTCGGTGCTCGTGATGCTGTGCCTGTATGCGGTGCTGGTCTGGCTCGACGTGCCGGTCGGCGTCGTGATCGTGCTGTTCGGCACGTTCGTGTGCCTGACGATGTGGCTCGTGATGCGCCGCCACCAGGCGAACCAGCGTCAGTTCGACTCGGTCGCGCTGATCGGCGAATCGCGGCACTGACGTTACACTTCCTGTTTCCGTCCGTCGGCGCCGGTCTTCGAACCGGCGCCTTGCCATCATGACGCACCCGATACCCAACGTCCTGACGATCGCCGGCTCCGACTCGGGCGGCGGCGCGGGCATCCAGGCCGATCTCAAGACCTTCTCCGCACTCGGCGCGTACGGCGCGAGCGTGATCACCGCGCTGACCGCGCAGAACACGCGCGGCGTGACCGGCGTGCACGCGCCGGACGCCGCGTTCGTGACCGCGCAGCTCGACGCGGTGTTCGACGACATCCGCATCGACGCGGTCAAGATCGGCATGCTCGCGAACGCGGCGATCGTGCACGCGGTCGCCGACGCGCTGCGGCGCCATGCGCCGCGCTTCGTTGTGCTCGATACGGTGATGATTTCGAAGAGTTCGCACGCGCTGCTCGCACCCGATGCGGCCGACGCATTGCGCGACGCGCTGCTGCCGCTCGCGACCGTCGTCACGCCGAACCTGCCCGAAGCGGCCGCCCTGCTCGGCGACACGCCCGCGATGACCGAAGACGACATGGTCCGGCAAGGCCAGGCGCTGCTGAAGACCGGCGCGCGCGCCGTGCTGATGAAGGGCGGCCACCTGCCCGACGCGGCCGCGAGCCCCGACTGGCTCGTCGATGCGGCGCATGCGGTCCGGTTTGACGGCACGCGCGTGCCGGTCAGCAACACGCACGGCACGGGCTGCACGCTGTCGTCGGCGATCGCCGCGCTGCTGCCGCAGCGGCCCGATCTCGACAGCGCGGTGCGCGAGGCGAAGGCCTACCTGACCGGCGCGATCGCCGAGAGCGGCCAGCTCGACGTGGGCCACGGCGTCGGCCCCGTCCATCACTTCCATCGCTGGTGGTAAGCGCCGGCTGATGCGGCGTCAGTGGTCCTGGGCAGCGAACGCCTGCGCACGCGCGGGCCAGTCGTCCGGCACGATGAAACCGCGCGCCGTCTCCCGCCATATGCCGTTGCCGTCCTGTCGATGGACGCCGATCAGCGCGGGCGCCTGGCGCGCCGTCAAGGCGGACGGCAACTCGAGCGAACGCGCCAGCGGTTCGGGCGCGGCGTCGGCCGCCACCCGCCGCGGCGCGAGCCATGCGAGCCGCGGCAGCACGTTCCACGCCGCACCGTCGGGCTGCGCGGTGGCCCACGCCGGCCACTGCGCGTGCGTGAGCCAGAACCCGCGCGGATGATCGGCCGCGATTTCCGCGGCCACCGGCGGCAGCGGCACGCCGTGCGGATAGAACAGCCAGCCCTTGATGAACATCTGCGCATCGGACGGCGCGCCGTAGCCCAGCAGCACGAACCCGTGGCGATCGCTCAGCCGCAGCTGATGCTCGAGCAGCCGGCTGCGCTTGCGGTCGAGGCGGTCGACGAGATTCGGCCCGACGAAATCCGCGAGCGACGCGTCGCCGTCGACCGGCGCGCATAGATAGCACTTGACCGCGAGTTCCCAGTGCAGGCGCAGCCCGCCCGGCGCATCGACGAGGAAATCGACCTCGCCGAGCGTCTTGCCGTTGCTGCGCAGCGGCAGGTTGGCGGCGACGAGCCGCAGCGACGGCCCGTGCGTGAGGAAATACTCGAGCAGGCATTCGGCATAACGGCCGAGTCGCACGGGCCGCAGCCCGTCGAGCGCGCGGTGCAGCGGCTCGGGCGCGGCATCGAGCGCGACGAGCCACGCTTCGACCGCCACCCGCTCGACCGCATCCGCCCACGGATGCGCGAGCGGCGCGCCGGGCGCGGCAGTGAGCAGGCTCGGGCTCGCGAGGAGCCAGCCCAGATCGCGGACCGCGGCATCGTGCAGCGTATCGACGAACGCGACCGCCGCGCCGCGCGTCATTGTCCGGCCGGCCCGTGCGCGGCGGCGCCCTCCGCCCGCTGAAACGTATCGCGCGCCAGGCACAGGTCGGCCCACGCCTTAGACTTGTCCTGCAGGCTGCGCAGCAGGTACGCCGGGTGGTAGGTGACGATCACCGGCACGCCTTCGTACGTGTGCACGCGGCCGCGCAGCGATGCGATGCTCGCGTCCGTCTTCAGCAGCGTCTGCGCGGCGAAGCGGCCGAGCGCGACGATCAGCTTCGGCTTCACGAGCGCGACCTGGCGCTGCAGGTACGGCTCGCAGCGCGCGACCTCGTCCGGTTCCGGATTGCGGTTGCCGGGCGGGCGGCACTTGATCACGTTGGCGATGTAGACGTTGTCGCCGCGCTTGAGCGCGAGCGACTGCAGCATGTTGTCGAGCAGCTTGCCGGCCTGGCCGACGAACGGCTCGCCCTGCCTGTCCTCGTTCTCGCCCGGCGCTTCGCCGATCAGCATCCAGTCCGCTTCCCGATCGCCGACACCGAACACGGTATTGGTGCGCTTCTCGCACAGGCGGCAGCTCGTGCAGCCGGCGACGCGTGCGGCGAGCGCATCCCAGTCGAGCATCGCGACCGGCATTGCCGCCGGACGCGCTTCGGCCGGCGGCAGCGGATCGCCGGGCGGCGCCGCGTCGAACCACGCGAAATCGTCTTCGGTGAGCGGCGGCAGGTCGTCCGCGGCGGCGGCGGCGGCCGTGGACGATGCGGGCCCGGCGGACGCGCGATCGTCGTCGATCGCGGCACGCGCGCCGCCGCCCGTTTCGTCGATCGCGGCACGCGCGCCGCTACCCGTTTCCGCAGCCGGTGGCGCGGAGCGCGCGGCGCCGCCAGCGGGCGGCGTATCCGCCAGCGGCATATCGCCGCGCGGGAACACGCGTGCAGGCGCCTGCGTGTCACGCGGCTGCTCCGACGTCGGCCGCGACGCGGGCGCGACGGTTGCGGCCGCAACGGTGGACGCATCGTCCGCCGCGCCCGGCACGCCAGCCGGCCCGGCCCCCGCGCCACCCGCTTCGGCGCCTTTCGCGCGCGAGCCGCGCCGCACCCAGATCTGCGCGAGCCCCATTTCCTCGAGCGCTGCTTCAGCCCACGCCATGCGCGTCCCCTTCGTCCTTGTTCAGCGTCAGACGCATCACGATCGCGTCCTCCCGGCTGCGATGCCGCGCCGGATAGTAGTTCTTGCGCCGGCCGATCGTCACGAAGCCGAAGCGCTCGTACAGATGGATCGCCCGCGGATTGGACGGCCGAACCTCGAGCAGCACGCCGTCGAGCCCCTCCGCGCGCGAGATGCGCACGGCTTCGCGCAGCAGCGCGAGGCCCGCGCCCGACTGCTGGGCGGCCGGCGCGACGCACAGGTTCAGCAGGTGCATTTCGTCGATCACCGGCATCAGCACGCAATAGCCGACGAGCGCGCCCGTCACGTGCCGCAGGCACACGCCGAAATAGCCGTTGCGCAACGAATCCTGGAAATTGCCGCGGCTCCACGGGAATTCGTACGCGACCTGCTCGATCGCGACGACCTCGTCGAGATCGGTGTCGGTCATCGGCGACAGATAGCGGTCGCTCAACAGGACGCCCGTCATCCTTTTGCTCCGTCCGTCTGCGCGGCACGCGCGGCCATGCGCTCGGCGGTGGTCTGTGCAACCTTGTCGCGCACGTATTCGGGTGCGGCCTGGTCGGCCGGCACCGTCCGGCCGGCGCGGAACGCCCGCAGCCCGGCATGCGCGACCGCCAGCGCATGCGGCAGCGCATCGCCGTCGATCACGGCCGCGGCCGCCGCCGCCGGCAGTTGCGCGCCGAACGCGGCGGCCGCGTTGCCCGCGAGCGTGAACGGCGCGTCGGGCACGCCGACGGCGCCCGGTGCATCGAGCGACGCCGGATGCAGCGTGCGCCAGTCGCCCGTCTGCTCGTCCCACACGAAGTCGGCCCAGTACGCTTCGTCCATCCGCGCGTCGAGCGCGGCCAGCACGCGCGTCGTGCCGGGTGCGCGCAGCCGCGCGTGCTCGGCGCACGCGAGCAGCGTGCTGACCGGCACGACCGGCAGCCCGCGCCCGAACGCGAGCCCCTGCGTAATGCCGGTCGCGGTGCGCAGCCCGGTGAACGAGCCGGGGCCCGCGCCGAACGCGATCGCGTCGCAATCGGCGAACGTGAGGCCCGATTCGGCGAAGAGCTCCTGGATGGCCGGCAGCACGCGCGTGCTCGACACGGCGCCCGTCAGCTCGTGGCGGACCCAGGTTTGCGGGGTGGAAACGGCGTCATCGGCGAAAGCCGAGCGCAGCAGCGCGACCGAGCAGTATTCGGTCGACGTATCGATGGCGAGGAGCACTGTTTGCGTCATGGCCGACATTGTAATGCGGCGCCCCGCTCCCACGGGCGATCGGACCCGATCGCGATGCGCGCGCCGCGCGGGCGGCGGTTTGGAAGGATCGCTCGACCCCGCGCGGCGCGGCGCTTGTTAAGATCGCCCGACCTGAAACCCTTACGGAGACACACGATGAGCGAACTCACCGCCCAATTCGACCAGGCCCAGGTCGACGTCAAGCAACTGACCGAGCGACCGGGCAACCTGACGCTGCTGCGCCTGTATGCGCTCTTCAAGCAGGCGACCGACGGCGACGCGCACGGCGACAAGCCGGGTTTCACCGACATCGTCGGCAAGTACAAGTACGACGCGTGGGAAGCGCTGAAAGGCACGACCCAGGATGCGGCGAAGCAGCAATACATCGAACTCGTCGAATCGCTGAAGAACGGCACGGCGTCCTGATCTGTCCCGCCTGCCGAGACCGGCAATCAATAGGCAATCAAATCAGTGGCGCAGCGCAGCAAATATCTCTATAATGCTGGCTGCGTCACCTCCCGCGCTCGGCTCGCAAGCCGTTCCGGCCCGACGCCTCGTAGCGTTAAGCTCCAATCCGGTTTAGAACCTGTCCCCTCCTGCTTCGACCCTCGCGGTCGTCAACTAGGCTGGCGGCCCCCGCTCCAGAAGCGCGCCGCACCCAAAACAGCTTCTAATGCCTCATCCGCCGACGGTTCGGCGGATTGCACCCGTTTCCCGATTTGCTCGCTGAATCCGACGACTTGGGTATGCGCGATTGGCGCCGACGTTTCACCCACTGTGTTTCAAGGATTGTTATGACTTCGAGCATCAACTCCAGCCCGCTCAACGCGATCGCCGACCAGGCGCTCGGTCTCGAGAACGCCGCCGCACCGGCCGCGGTCGAACCGGCGTCGGACGAGCCGACTTTCGCGTCGCTCGGGTTGTCGCCGGAGATCGTCTCCGCGCTGCAGGCCGCCGGCTACGCCAAGCCGACGCCGGTCCAGCAGCGCGCGATTCCGGCCGGCATCGCCGGTCGGGACCTGCTGGTGTCGAGCCCGACCGGTTCGGGCAAGACGGCCGCATTCATGCTGCCCGCGATCGAACGTTTCGCGCAGCTCCAGAAGGCGCAGGCGCAGCAACCGCGCGCGCCGCGCGAACCGAACCAGGGCGACCGCCGTGCGCGCCGCCCGCAGCCCGTCGCCCGCCCGGGCCTGCTCGTGCTGACGCCGACCCGTGAACTCGCGATGCAGGTCACCACGGCCGCGTCGACCTACGGCAAGCACCTGAAGCGCCTGCGCACGGTCAGCATCCTCGGCGGCGTCGCCTACGGCCAGCAGCTGATGCTGCTCGCGAAGAACCCCGAGATCCTGGTCGCCACGCCGGGCCGTCTGCTCGACCACCTCGAACGCGGCCGCATCGACCTGTCCGAACTGAAGATGCTCGTGCTCGACGAAGCCGACCGCATGCTCGACATGGGCTTCATCGAAGACATCGAAACGATCGTCGCCGCGACGCCCGAGTCGCGCCAGACGATGCTGTTCTCGGCTACCCTCGACGGCAAGATCGGTTCGCTGACGAGCCGCCTGCTGAAGGATCCGGAACGCATCGAGATCCAGCAGCGCCTCGAATCGCGCGCGAACATCGCACAGACCGTCCATTACGTCGACGATCGCGACCACAAGGACCGCCTGCTCGATCACCTGCTGCGCGACGACGCGCTCGACCAGGCGATCATCTTCACGGCGACCAAGATCGATGCCGACCAGCTCGCCGGCCGTCTCGCCGACGCCGGCTTCGAATCGGCCGCGCTGCACGGCGACCTGCCGCAGGGCGCACGCAACCGCACGATCCGCGCGCTGCGCGAGCGTCGCGTGCGCGTGCTGGTCGCGACCGACGTCGCGGCCCGCGGCATCGACATCCCGGGCATCACGCACGTGTTCAACTACGACCTGCCGAAGTTCGCGGAAGACTACGTGCACCGTATCGGCCGTACGGGCCGTGCCGGCCGTTCGGGCACCGCGGTGAGCCTCGTGCACCACGCCGAGCAAGGCGCGCTCAAGCGCATCGAGCGCTTCGTGCGCTCGCCGCTGCCGGTCAACGTGATCGAAGGCTTCGAGCCCCGCAAGGCACCCCCGCGCAACGATCGCGGCACCGGCGGCCGCGGCCGTCCGGGCGGCGGTAACGGCGGTCGTCGTTTCGGCGGCAAGCCGGGCGGCGGTCATGGCGCCAACGGCCGCAGCTACGGCGGCGGCAATGGCGGCGGCTGGAGCGGCAAGCCGGGCGGCAGCCGTGACGGCGGCCCGCGTCGCGACGGCCAGCGCAGCGGCGGCCCGCGTCGCAGCAATTCGGCGTCGTAAGCACGCCCCGGCGGCCCCCGTGGCCGCCCGCCCATCCGGCAAACCGGCGCACCCGCGCCGGTTTTTTTTCGTCCCGCGCCAAATTTCACGATGCGGAAAATTTTTTTGCGTCGTAAAAAATCATGCTGCGCGGCACAACCTTACAATTGCGAGATGGGAAAAATCGTTTCTCATTGCGAAACACAAAACACAAGTTATTGATTAACAACGATTAAAAAGTTTAAAACTTCCTGGTATAGCCCCTGTTTCACTCGGATCGGTTTGCCTAGACTCTTATACAAGACTTCTCAAAGCGGCGCGCACCGCGCCCCGCTTCGAGAACAGCATCAGCACCGTCCGATTCGACCGATCTGGCAACACACCGCATCAAGGAGCTCATCATGTCGCGACAGCAACAGGCACAGGAACTGCAAAAGCAATGGGAAACCGATCCGCGCTGGAAGGGCATCAAGCGCAGCTACACGGCTGAGGACGTGGTGCGCCTGCGCGGCTCGCTCGCCGTCGAGCACACGCTGGCCAAGCGCGGCGCGGAAAAGCTGTGGCGCCTCATCAACGAAGAGCCGTTCGTCAACGCACTCGGTGCGCTGACCGGCAACCAGGCGATGCAGCAGGTGAAGGCCGGCCTGAAGGCGATCTACCTGTCGGGCTGGCAAGTGGCCGGCGACGCGAACGTCGCGGGCGAAATGTACCCGGACCAGTCGCTGTACCCGGCGAACTCGGTGCCGCTCGTCGTCAAGCGCATCAACAACACGCTGACGCGCGCCGACCAGATCCAGTGGTCGGAAGGCAAGAATCCGGGCGACGAAGGCTACGTCGATTTCTTCGCGCCGATCGTCGCGGACGCGGAAGCCGGCTTCGGCGGCGTGCTGAACGCGTTCGAACTGATGAAAGCGATGATCGAGGCCGGCGCCTCGGGCGTGCACTTCGAGGATCAGCTCGCGTCGGTGAAGAAGTGCGGCCACATGGGCGGCAAGGTGCTGGTGCCGACCCGCGAAGCGGTCGCGAAGCTGTCGGCGGCGCGTCTCGCGGCCGACGTGATGGGCACGCCGACCGTGCTGGTCGCGCGGACCGACGCGGAAGCGGCGGACCTGATCACGTCCGACATCGACGACAACGACAAGCCGTTCCTGACGGGCGAGCGCACGGTCGAAGGCTTCTTCCGCACGAAGCCGGGCATCGGGCAGGCGATCTCGCGCGGCCTCGCATATGCGCCGTACGCCGATCTCGTCTGGTGCGAGACGGGCAAGCCGGATCTCGAGTACGCGAAGAAGTTCGCGGAAGCGATCCACAAGCAGTTCCCCGGCAAGATGCTGTCGTACAACTGCTCGCCGTCGTTCAACTGGAAGAAGAACCTCGACGACGCGACGATCGCGAAGTTCCAGAAGGAACTCGGCGCGATGGGCTACAAGTTCCAGTTCATCACGCTGGCCGGCTTCCATGCGCTGAACTACTCGATGTTCAACCTCGCGCACGGCTATGCCCGCACGCAGATGAGCGCGTTCGTCGAACTGCAGCAGGCCGAGTTCGCGGCGGCCGACAAGGGCTTCACGGCCGTCAAGCACCAGCGCGAAGTCGGCACCGGCTACTTCGACGCGGTCACGCAGACCGTCGAGCGGGAAGCCTCGACGACCGCGCTGCACGGCTCGACCGAAGACGAACAGTTCTTCGACGGCAAGAAGGTCGCGTAACACGCGCAAGCGTCACGCCGATGCCGGCCCGTCACGCGACGGCGCGGCATCGGCGGCACCGGACAACAATCAGGGAGGAGACGGCTGGCGCGCGATCGACGTCGCGCGACCGGTCGCGCGCGGCCAGTGGCCGCCAGCAACGACGCGCGTCGGCTTCGTCCGGCGCGCCCTTTTTTCAGCGGCGCCGCCGTGCTGTCGCCCGGGCGGCTACGAGCGACGGGCGCCGCGTCTACCGATAGACGATCACCGGAATTTTCGTATGGGTCAGCACGCGCTGCGTTTCGCTGCCGATCAGCAGGCTGCCGAGCCCGCGGCGTCCGTGGGACGCCATGAAGATCACGTCGCAGCCGCCACGTTCGGCCGCCTCGATGATGCCGAGGTACGGCGACGGATGCACGCTCGTCCAGCTGTCGCAATCGACGCCGGCCGCCTTCGCGGCTGCCTGCACGTCGTCCAGGTGCGCGCGCGCCTCGCGCTCGCTGCGCGCGCGGAAATCGGCGGGCGGCTCGATGATCACTTCGGAAAACGGCGAGTACGGATACTGCGGCAGGCACGCATAGGCCGTGACCCGCGCGCCGACCGCGCGCGCCAGGTCGATCGCGCCGTCGATCGCCTTCTGCGACAGTTCGGAACCGTCGGTTGGAACGAGGATGTGCCGGAACATCGCGCCCTCCTGCGTCAGACGCACCGCGCGCACCGCGAACCCATGCGGGCCGGCTCCGGCGCGTCGCGCATGCCAGTTTCGATTGTAGTGCGCGAAACCGGGCGACCGGCGCCGGCAGCGGGTTCGCCCTCATATCGGAAACGCGTGGGCCGGTGCGCCCTGCTCGCCCCCGCCCTACTCGCCCCAATACCCCGGCCGTTCGTACGTATGTTTCAGGTAATCGAGAAACAGCCGCACGCGCAGCGGCAGGTGACGGCGCTGCGGAAACACCGCGTGGATGCCGATCGGCGGCGCCGCGAACGCGTCGAGCACGGTGACGAGGCGGCCGGCCGCGATATCGTCGCCGACCTCCCACCACGATCGCCATGCCAGGCCGTAGCCGGCGAGGCACCATTCGTGCAGCACCGCGCCGTCCGAGCATTCCATCGTGCCGTTCACGCGGATCGACACCACCTTGTCGCCCTCCTGGAACGCCCAGCCACGCTGCTGGTTCGCATTCGCGGCAAGCGCGAGGCAGTTGTGGCGCGCGAGTTCCGCAAGCGTGGCCGGCGTGCCGCGCCGCGCGAGATACGCGGGGGACGCGACGCACACGCGCCGGTTCTCGCCGAGCTTCAGCGACACCAGCGACGAATCGGGCAGCTCGCCGAGCCGCACCGCGCAATCGAACCCTTCGTTGACGAGGTCGACCATCCGGTCGGACAGGTCGAGCGTGACCGACACGTCCGGATGCGCGCCGCTGAACTCGGGCACGAGCGGCGCGACGTGGCGCCGCCCGAAGCCGGCCGGCGCGGAAATGCGCAGGTGGCCGCTCGCCTTCACGCCGCCGGCGGACACGCTCGCCTCCGCGTTCTGCATGTCGTTGATGATCCGCTGGCAATCCTCGAGGAAGGCCGAACCCTCGAAGGTCAGCGTGAGCTTGCGCGTGGTCCGCACCAGCAGCTTCACGCCGAGCCGCTCCTCGAGCGCGTCGAGGCGGCGGCCGATGATCGCCGGCGCGACGCCTTCCGCATGCGCGGCCGCCGACAGGCTGCCCTTCGCCGCGACCGCGGCGAACGTTTCGATCTGTTTGAACCGGTCCATGACTCGCAAGGGCGGCGTTCCCGCCCTTCAAATAGCTTGAGCGGTCAAGATTAGGTATATGAAAGTAAAAGATCAAGTGATGTTTAGCGTCTTTTTTAGCACTGACGAGCACGAATAAAATCGTTTCCGACCTCTGAAACTGGAGCGCAAGGCTATGTCGGCCACAACGACACTCTCCTCTCCCGACGCAATCCTCTTCGATGCATTCGGCACGTTGTTCGACGTGCATGCGGTCGTGGCCGCGGCAGAGCAGATGTTTCCCGGTCACGGGGACCGGTTGTCGCGGCTGTGGCGACGCAAGCAAATCGAATACTCGCAGTTGCGCACGCTCGCCGATCCGTCCGGCGCCCGCTATCGCCCGTTCCGCGACATCACGCTCGACGCGCTGCGGTTCGCCGCGCGCAGGCTCGGGCTCGCGCTGAACAGCGCGGCCGAGAAGCGGCTGATGGACGAATACGCGTGCCTGTCCACCTATCCCGACACGGTGCCCGCGCTGCGCAAGCTGCGCGCGCTCGACCCGCGCCCGCCGCTCGCGATCCTGTCGAACGGCAACCCGGAGATGCTCGACATCGCGATCAAGAGCGCCGGCATGACCGGCCTGTTCGATCGCGTGCTGTCGGCCGACGCGGTACGCGCGTACAAGCCGAGCCCCGTCGCGTACGCACTCGGCACCGCCGCGTTCGGCGCGAACCCCCGCGACATCGTGTTCGTGTCGTCGAACGCCTGGGACGTCGCGGGGGCCGCCTGGTTCGGCTACACGACGTTCTGGCTCAACCGCACGGGTGCGCCCGCCGAGGAACTCGGCGCGCCGCCCGACGGCACCGGCAGCGGCATGGCCGACCTGCTCGCATTCCTCGCCACCCCGGCTCCGTCCGGCAGACCCGCGAACCGCGCGCGCCCCGGCCCGGGCGCATGACGTTCGCTGCGCTGCCGCCTTCCCCCTTCACCGAAACCGCAACTGACCGACCAAGGAGATGAGACTCATGAGCACCCCGATCACGCTGCCGCAAGGCATGGCGATCACCGGCGAAATCAAGCCGGGTTACGAAGCGATCCTGACGCCTGAAGCACTCGCGCTCGTCGCGGCGCTGCACCGCGCGTTCGAGCCGCGCCGCCAGGCGCTGCTGCAGGCCCGCGTCGAACGCACCAAGCGCCTCGACGCCGGCGAGCGCCCCGATTTCCTGGCCGACACGAAGGCGATCCGCGAGGGCGACTGGAAGGTCGCGCCGCTGCCGGCCGACCTGCAATGCCGCCGCGTCGAGATCACCGGCCCGGTCGAGCGCAAGATGATCATCAACGCGCTGAACTCGGGCGCCGATTCGTACATGACGGACTTCGAGGATTCGAACGCGCCGAGCTGGACGAACCAGATCGACGGCCAGATCAACCTGAAGGACGCGGTGCGCCGCACGATCTCGCTCGAACAGAACGGCAAGTCGTACCAGCTGAACGACAAGGTCGCGACGCTGATCGTGCGTCCGCGCGGCTGGCATCTCGACGAGAAGCACGTGACGGTCGACGGCCAGCGCGTGTCCGGCGGCATCTTCGATTTCGCGCTGTTCCTGTTCCACAACGCGAAGGAACTGATCGCGCGCGGCTCGGGCCCGTACTTCTACCTCCCGAAGATGGAAAGCCATCTCGAAGCGCGCCTGTGGAACGACATCTTCGTCGCGGCACAGGAGGCAGTCGGCGTGCCGCGCGGCACGATCCGCGCGACGGTGCTGATCGAGACGATCCTCGCCGCGTTCGAGATGGACGAGATCCTGTACGAACTGCGCGAACACAGCTCGGGCCTGAACGCCGGCCGCTGGGACTACATCTTCTCGGCGATCAAGAAGTTCAAGAACGACCGCGACTTCTGCCTGGCCGATCGCTCGAAGATCACGATGACGGTGCCGTTCATGCGCGCGTACGCGCTGCTGCTGCTGAAGACCTGCCACAAGCGCAACGCGCCGGCGATCGGCGGGATGGCTGCGCTGATTCCGATCAAGAACGATCCGGAAGCGAACGACAAGGCGATGGGCGGCGTGCGTTCGGACAAGGCCCGCGACGCGACCGACGGCTACGACGGCGGCTGGGTCGCGCACCCGGGCCTCGTTCCGATCGCGATGGAGGAATTCGTCAAGGTGCTCGGCGACAAGCCGAACCAGATCGCGAAGCAACGCGACGACGTGCAGATCGAAGGCAAGAACCTGCTCGACTTCCAGCCTGAAGCGCCGATCACCGAAGCCGGCCTGCGCAACAACATCAACGTCGGCATCCACTATCTCGGCGCCTGGCTCGACGGCAACGGCTGCGTGCCGATCCACAACCTGATGGAAGACGCGGCGACCGCCGAGATCTCCCGCTCGCAGGTGTGGCAGTGGATCCGCTCGCCGAAGGGCGTGCTCGACGACGGCCGCAAGGTCACCGCCGAGCTCGTGCGCGAATTCGCGAAGGCCGAGATCGATAACGTGAAGCGTTCGGTCGGCGGCAACACGCAGCCGTACGAGCGTGCCGCGTCGATCTTCGAACAGATGTCGACGTCGGAAGGTTTCACCGAATTCCTGACGCTGCCGCTGTACGAGGAAATCTGACGACGCGGGCCGGGTCGCCTGGTCCTGCCCGCCGCCGGTCGCGCAACACGGCGGCATGAAAAAAGCGCCCCGCGGGGCGCTTTTCCTTTGCGGGGCCGCGGGTTCTCTATGCGGATGCGGCGGCGGCTTCCCGCTCGCGCCGGTGCTGGACCCAGTCGCCCGACACGATGCGCGGACGGTCGGCTGCCGCATGCGCGGCGACCGGATAGTAGACGCACGCATAGGCACGACCGCCGAGTTCGACGGTCACCGGCTCCTGCCGGAACAGCGTGTCGACGCCCGGATAGACGCGCTCGATCTCGTCGAGCACGGGCACCAGTCGCTCGTCGATCTCGTAGACGTCGCCCCACACGAGCGACCGGCCGGCCGGCCCGGGCACCATGCCCGGATACGTGCCGAAATCGTACAGTTCGCCCGGCAGAGCGGCCGCCCCGAGCAGCGTCGGCCCGGCGATCCCGTGCCGCGCGGCCGCCTGGCCGATGTCGTTGGCTTCTCCCGCTCTCAACGTGCCGTAGACGAATACATGGCGCATCGTGGTCCTCCTCTTCGATTCAGGTGTTGCCGTGCCGGGCCGTCGCGGCCGTGCCGCGGGCGCCGGCGTCGTTGGGGCGCTGCTTGTGCGAAAACGCGCCCGCATCGATAGACCGCGCCGGCGGCACGATGGTTCTTGTCGGCACGGCGCATCACGCTGGCCCGGGCTTGCGCCGGCCGGCACACGTGCTGCCCCATACAAAGTTCATTTGAACCGTGCATTATCGGCCGAAAAACCGCCGCATGCGCCTGCGCGGCGCCTTCTAAAATGACGGCATCGCCGCCGCGCCGACCGAATCGTCCATGAACCCGCCAGCCCAAGCCGACGCATCGAACCCGTACGACGTCATCGACATCCCGCCCGAGTTCGCGCCGACCCGCGTCCACCCGATGCGTGTCCGGGCACGGCAGGTCGACGCCGGCCGCCGGATCCCGCTGCACACGCACGCGTGGGCGCAACTTGCGTATGCATCGCGCGGCGTGCTGCGCGTCGCGACGACCGGGACGACGTGGATGGTGCCGCCGTCCCGCGCGATCTGGGTGCCGCCGCACGTCACGCACGAGGTCGTGATCGTCGAGGAAGCGTACTTGCGCACGCTGTACATCGACGAGTCGGTCGTGCCGGACGGGCTCGACGCATGCCGGGTGGTCGAGGTGACGGGCTTGCTGCGCGAACTGATCGTCGCGCTCGACGCGCGCGACCTGAGCGGCACCCGCGAACGGCTGCTGTGCGGGCTCGTGCTCGACGAGCTGAGCCGCGCCGAACCGCTGCCGCTCGCGGTGCCGATGCCCGACGAGAAGCGGCTGCGCATGCTGTGCGAGGCGGTGCTCGCGCAACCGGCGCATGCGGAATCGCTCGAACACTGGGCGAGCGAGGTGGGTGCGAGCACGCGCACGATCTCGCGGCTGTTCAGGCAGGAACTGGGCGTGAGTTTTTCGCAGTGGCGGCAGCAGGCGCTGCTTGCGCGCGCGATTCCGCTGTTGAACCAGGGGCGCCCGCTGTCGCATATCGCCCGCGAACTCGGCTACCAGAGCCAGAGCGCGTTTTCGGCGATGTTCCGGCGCGCGTTCGGCGAAAGCCCGCGCGCGTTCATGCTGCGCGGCTACGAGCATCGCGGCGCGGAAGACGGCATCGCAATCGACGACGCCCCCGACGACGACGCGATCGACGCCGCCCGCTGACCGTCGCCGCGTGGCCCCCGCGTGGGTAACCGTTACGCGCTCAAACCGGACGCACCATGTGGCGAATCGAGCCGAGCTGGGCCAGCCTCGGCCCGGTGACGCGGTAGCCCATCCGCAGGTAGAGGCGCGCGGCCGGATTGTCGACGAACACACGCAACTGCAGTTCGTGTAGCCCGCGGGCGCGCGCCCAGCGATGCGACATGTCGAGCATGTAGGTGCCGGCGCCCTGTCCGCGATGGCCGGCCGCGATCTGCACGTCGCGGATGTGCAGCGAATCGCCCTCCTCGGTCACGCGCAGCACGCCGATACGTTCGCCGTCGGCTTCCAGGATGAAGTTTTCGGATTCGCGCCAGCTCGCATAGAACAGGTCGCTGCGCCAGACGAGCCCATGGCGCTTGTAATAGCCGCCCATGTTGCCGTGCGTCAGCGCCTCGGCAAACGGAAAATCGCCAGGCTCCGCGGGCCGGAGCTGATACAGCAATCGCAGGTCGGTCGGATCGAGCATCGCGCAGGGGTCAAAAACGCATTCCGCCACGATAGCGCAGTCGCGGGCGGATGCAATCGCGAATTTCTCGTAGTGGCGCCGGATCGGCGATGCAACGAAAAAGCCCGCACGAGGCGGGCTTCTTCATTTTCTGGCGGAGCGGACGGGACTCGCCTACATCCTGCAGGCCGCGGCTGCGCGTGCACGCGCAGCCCTTCGCGTCCCGCCGGAAGCCGCGCAGGCGGCTTCCTCCGCTCCGCAGTCACGCGCCCGCGAGCGGGCACGATCAACGACGCAAATGAAAAAGCCCGCACGAGGCGGGCTTTTTCATTTTCTGGCGGAGCGGACGGGACTCGAACCCGCGACCCCCGGCGTGACAGGCCGGTATTCTAACCGACTGAACTACCGCTCCAGTCTTGCTTCTTGCCTGGCAGGCGTCGGTTACTTCCTGCCGGCGCATCGTTTGTTCGAACGACGCCGAAATCTGGCGTCCCCTAGGGGATTCGAACCCCTGTACTCACCGTGAAAGGGTGATGTCCTAGGCCTCTAGACGAAGGGGACAACGTACTGCTTACATCTTTAACGCAAAAGCCCGCTCAAAACGTTCATTTGAACGGGCTTTGTTCTGGCGGAGCGGACGGGGCTCGAACCCGCGACCCCCGGCGTGACAGGCCGGTATTCTAACCAACTGAACTACCGCTCCAGCTTTCTTCACTCTCACCTGCAGGACCTCGTTCACGTCCTGCAAGCGTTGCGACACTTCTACTACGAAACGCCGCTGAATCCTGGCGTCCCCTAGGGGATTCGAACCCCTGTACTCACCGTGAAAGGGTGATGTCCTAGGCCTCTAGACGAAGGGGACAACGTACTGCTTACATCTTTAATACAAAAGCCCGCTCAAAAACGTCTTGAACGGGCTTCGTTCTGGCGGAGCGGACGGGACTCGAACCCGCGACCCCCGGCGTGACAGGCCGGTATTCTAACCGACTGAACTACCGCTCCAACTTTCTGCACCGTTACCTGCAGGACGTCGGTTACGTTCCTGCAAGCCTCGCGACACTTCTACGAAACGCCGCTGAATCTGGCGTCCCCTAGGGGATTCGAACCCCTGTACTCACCGTGAAAGGGTGATGTCCTAGGCCTCTAGACGAAGGGGACATGATCTTTTCAGATCTGTCTGACTTTCGCTATTCACTCATCATCAACAGCGAAGGCCGAAATTCTAACTGCTTTAAATCATTTTGTGAAGCATTTATTACTTACTACCGCTGCTTCGCAAATCAATTCGTTCTGCTCTGATGGTGGAGGTAAGCGGGATCGAACCGCTGACCTCTTGCATGCCATGCAAGCGCTCTCCCAGCTGAGCTATACCCCCTTGCAGAACAGAAATGAGATTATATGGACCGAATTTGAACTTGTAAATACCCTTTTTGCGATTCGAGCGAAATTTTTTGCGAAGCCGCCGTGACACCCTGCGCGAGCGGCTTCGCATCCGCTCCAACCTCAGGCCAGCGCGGCCTCGATACGCGACACCACGACGTCACGACCGAACAGCACGAGCACCGCGTCGATCGACGGCGTATGCGTCGTGCCCGCCACCAGCAGGCGCACCGGCATCGCGAGCTGCGGCATCTTCAGCTTGTGCGCGCCGAGCGTCGCCTTCAGCGCGGCGGACACCGCTTCCTTCGTCCAGTCGGCCGCCTTCAGCGCGACGACGAGATCGGCCAGTGCCGGGCGCACCGTATCGGTCACGTGCTGCGCGAGCGCGTCGGCATCCGGCGCCGGCACGCGGTAGAACATCGCGGCGCCTTCGGCGATCTCCTTGACCGTCGTCGCGCGGTCCTTCATCAGGCCGACCACCGCATCGAGCGCGGGGCCCGTCGCGATCGCCGCGTCGTCGATGCCGAGCGCGTCGAGGAACGGCTTCGCCAGCGCGGCGAGGCGCGCGTTGTCCGCTTCCTTGATGTAATGGGCGTTCAGCCAGCTCAGCTTGCTGTGGTCGTACTGCGCGGGCGACTTGCCGAGATGCTCGAGGTCGAACCATTCGACGAACTGCTCGCGCGAGAAGATCTCCGCGTCGCCGTGCGACCAGCCGAGGCGCGCGAGGTAGTTGACGACGGCCTCCGGCAGGAAGCCCGCGTCGCGGTACGCCATCACGCTCATCGCGCCATGCCGCTTGCTCATCTTCTCGCCCTGCTCGTTCAGCACGGTCGGCAGGTGCGCGTAGACGGGCGGCTCGCCGCCGAGCGCGCGCAGGATGTTGATCTGGCGCGGCGTGTTGTTCACGTGGTCGTCGCCACGGATCACGTGCGTGATGTTCATGTCCATGTCGTCCACGACGACGCAGAAGTTGTAGATCGGCGTGCCGTCCGGGCGCGCGATCACGAGGTCGTCGAGTTCCTCGTTCGAGATCTCGACACGCCCCTTCACCGCGTCGTCCCACACGACCGTGCCGGTCAGCGGGTTGCGGAACCGCAGCACCGGCTTCACGCCGGCCGGCGGCTCGGGCAGCACCTTGCCCGGCTCCGGACGCCACGTGCCGTCGTAGCGCGGCTTGAGGCCGGCCTCGCGCTGGCGTTCGCGCAGCGCGTCGAGCTCCTCGGCCGACATGTAGCACGGGTACGCGAGGCCCTGCTCGAGCATCTGCGCGAGCACCGCGCGGTAGCGGTCCATCCGCTGCATCTGGTAGATCGGGCCTTCGTCGAAATCCAGGCCGAGCCACTGCATCCCCTCGAGGATCGCGTCGACGGCTTCCTGCGACGAACGCTCGACGTCGGTATCCTCGATACGCAGCACGAACGTGCCTTTCATCTTGCGCGCGAACGCCCACGGATAGAGCGCGGAGCGGATGTTGCCGAGGTGGATGAAGCCGGTGGGACTCGGCGCGAAGCGGGTACGGACAGGACGGGTCATAAACGGTAACTCGAACGCCTGGGGCGCATGAATGATTCGACGCGGGATCGACGGCGACAGCCCGGACAGCACTGGGGCCGGCCGCGCCCGGAACGGGAAAGAAGCCGGAATTATACTCGCGCCGCCCTTCGCGCCAAGCGCGCCGCTTGCTTTATGATGTGCGCGCCGCGGCCGCCAGCCGGCGCCGCGCCGGCCGCGCGGTTTGTTCCGCGCGGCCGCTCGGAACCTATCGCCGCCGCGGGCCGCACGGCCCGCCGCCAAGCCGCCGGAGAACCATTCGATGTCGTCCCCTCGCCTGTCGCGCCGTCACTTCACGATCGCTTGCGCATCCGCCAGCCTCGCCGCCTGCACGTCGTTCGGCGACAAGTCCCGCCCCGACAACGCCGCGAATCCCGCGCAGTCGCGCGAGAAGCCCGTGAAGATCGGCATCGCGCTCGGCGGCGGCGCCGCCCGCGGCTTCTCGCACATCGGCGTGCTGAAGGCGCTCGAGGCGCGCGGCATCCCGGTCGAGATCGTCGCGGGCACGAGCGCGGGCTCGGTGGTCGGGGCGCTCTATGCCGCCGGGATGAGCGGGCTGCAGATCAACAAGATCGCACTCGACATGGATCAGGCGGCGATCAGCGACTGGGCGCTGCCGTTCCGCTCGCGCGGGCTGCTGCAGGGCGTGGCGCTGCAGAACTTCCTGAACAAGACGCTCAACAACCGGCCGATCGAAAAGATGGCGAAGCCGCTCGGCATCGTCGCGACGGACCTGCAGAACGGCCAGCCGATCCTGTTCCAGCAGGGCAATACGGGGCTCGCGGTGCGCGCGTCGTGCAGCGTGCCGTCGGTGTTCGAGCCCGTGAAGATCGGCAACCGCGAATACGTCGACGGCGGCCTCGTGAGCCCGGTGCCCGCGTCGTTCGCGCGCAAGATGGGCGCGAGCTTCGTGATCGCGGTCGACATCTCGTCGCGGCCGGACGGCGCGGCGACCAACAACCCGATCGAGATGCTGCTGCAGACCTTCACGATCATGGGCCAGACGATCAAGACCTACGAGCTCGACAAATACGCGGACGTCGTGATCCGCCCGAACCTCGCGGCGATGGGCGGCAGCGACTTCAACCAGCGCAACGCGGCGATCCTCGCGGGCGAGGAAGCCGTCGCGCGCGTCATGCCCGAGCTGCAGCGCAAGCTCGCGGCCGCCCGCGGCGTCGCGGCGGCATAAGCGACGCATCGCGGCGCGCGACAGCGAGCGCGCCACCGACGATGGCCCCGCCACCAGCCGCTTGCGCACGCCCCAAAACAAAAAACCCTGCCGCCTTCCGGTGACAGGGTTTTTTGGATCCGGCGGTTCGCCGGCGAGCGTCGGTCAGTTGCTGCCGTTCGCCGCGTCGTCGCCGATCGTGGCGCGCACGCGCTGGCGCAGGTCGTCGGCCTTCATCGGGAACTCCGACTCGAGCCGGCGCGCACCGGTGAAACGCTTTTCCCAGTAGCCGCTGTCGAGATCGTCGACGCGAATCGTGCTGCCCGTCGACGGCGAATGCACGAACTTGTTGTCGCCGATATAGATGCCGACGTGCGAGAACGTACGGCGCATCGTGTTGAAGAACACGAGGTCGCCCGGCTTCAGGTTGCTCATGCTGACCTTCTCGCCGACGCGGCTCATCTCTTCGGCGCGACGCGGCAGCGACATGCCGAGCGTGTCCTGGAACACGTAGCGCACGAAGCCGCTGCAGTCGAGGCCGGAATCCGGCGAGTTGCCGCCCCAGCGGTAACGCACGCCGATCATGTTCAGCGCACCGACGACGACGTCGCCTGCCTTGCCCGCCATGCCGGCAAGAAACGACTTCGCGCCGCCGCTCGACGACTGGGCATTGGTCTGCTGGGGGGAGGAGCTCGACCCGATTTGAGTCGAATTCGTGACATTCTGGTTAAAACTGCTGACTTCGTCGGCGAACGCGCCGGGAGCTGCTGCGAACAGGGCGCCGATGAACAGCCCGGCGAGGGTGCGCGCGCATGCCTGGGTCAGGGATCGATGCTGCATTGGTCGATGGAATGTGCTTAAAAATCAGCTGATTGGCGGAAAATTTCGGTCGATACTAGCCAGCGCGTAATCGTTTGTCAAAACAAATTAAAAAATACAATCGAGATAGTCAGACCATTGGACGCCTATCACGCTTTCCAGACCGCTTTCAACAGCTTTTGTGTGTAAGGATGTGACGGTTTCGTGAAGATATCGGCCACGTCGCCGGACTCGACGATCGCCCCGTCCTGCATCACCGCGACCCGGTGCGCCATCGCGCCAATCACCTCCAGGTCGTGGCTGATGAATACATAGCCGAGGTTGTATTTCTGTTGCAAATTCGCGAGCAGCTTCAGCACCTGCTGCTGGATCGACACGTCGAGCGCGGACGTCGGTTCGTCGAGGATCAGGATGCGCGGCTCCAGCACCAGCGCGCGCGCGATCGCGATCCGCTGGCGCTGCCCGCCCGAGAATTCGTGCGGATAGCGATGCAGCACCGTGCGGTCGAGGCCGACTTCGCGCAGCACGGCCAGCGACTTCGCGCGGCGCGCGTCCGGCGTGAGTTCCGGGCGATGCAGTTCGAGCCCCTCGCCGACGATCCGCTCGATCGTGTGACGCGGCGACAGTGAACTGAAGGGATCCTGAAAGACGACCTGCATGTTCGAGCGCAGCGCGGTCTGTTCACGGCCGCGATAGGTCGACAGCGCGCGCCCCTGGAATTCGATCTCGCCGTGCGCCGTCCTTTGCAGCCCGAGCAGCGCCATCGCGAGCGTCGACTTCCCGGAGCCGGATTCGCCGACGATCCCGAGCGTCTCGCCCTGCCGCACCGACACGGACACGTCCGCGACCGCCGTCACGGGCGTCGTGCCGAACCAGCCTGCGAAGCCCGGCCGCTTGCGCGCGAACTGCACGCTGACGTGGCGCGCATCGAGCACGACGGGCGCGATCGGCATCACCGGCGCGACCGCGCGCTGCGGCCGGCTGTTCAGCAGCCGCTGCGTATACGGATGCTCCGGCTCCGCGAAGATCCGCTCGACCGGCCCGCTTTCGACCAGCTTGCCGCGCTCCATCACCGCGACCCGCTCGGCGAAGTGCCGTACGAGGTTCAGGTCGTGCGTGATCAGCAGGATCGCCATCCCGCGCTTTTCCGCCTCCTCGCGCTGCAGCTCGAGCAGCAGGTCGACGATCTGCGCGCGGATCGTCACGTCGAGCGCCGTGGTCGGTTCGTCCGCGAGCAGGAGGCGCGGCCGGCAGGCGAGCGCCATCGCGATCATCGCGCGCTGCCGCTGGCCGCCCGACAACTGGTGCGGGTAGCTGTCGACGCGCCGCTCCGGCTCCGCGATGCCGGTACGCGCAAGCAGCGCGATCGCGCGCTTGCGCGCCTCCACCGCCGTCACGCCGTCGTGCAGCACGATCGTCTCGCCGATCTGCGTGCCGATCGTGTACAGCGGGTTGAGCGCCGTCATCGGCTCCTGGAAGATCATCGCGATGTCCGAGCCGCGCAGCCCGCGCATCTCGCGTTCGCTCTTGCCGGCGAGGTCGTGCCCGGCGAAGCGGATCGTGCCGCTCACGTCGGCGTCGCGCAGCAGCCGCAGGATCGACAGCGCGGTCACGCTCTTGCCCGATCCCGACTCGCCGACGAGCGCGACGCGCTCGCCGCGGCCGATCGCGAGCGTCACGTCGTCGACGGCCACCGTGTCGCCGAAGCGCACCTGCAGATGCTCGAGCGACAGCAGCGGCTCGCCCGCGTTCGATACGGCCGTGTCGCTCATCGCTGGCCTCCTGCCGCGCGCACCGAATCGGCGATCCGCGTGTCGAGCGCGTTGCGCAGCGCGTCGCCCATGAAGGTCAGCAGCAGCAGCGTCGCGACCAGCACGCCGAACGTCGACAGCGAGATCCACCACGCATCGAGGTTGCCCTTGCCCTGCGCGAGCAGCTCGCCGAGGCTCGGCGTCGGCGGCGGCACGCCGAGCCCGAGGAAGTCGAGGCTCGTGAGCGCGAGGATCGCGCCGCTCATCCGGAACGGCAGGAACGTGATCACGGGCGTCATGCTGTTCGGCAGCACGTGGCGCCAGATGATCTGCCAGTTCGTGAGCCCCATCGCGCGGGCCGCGCGCACGTAGTCCTGCATGCGGTTGCGCAGGAACTCGGCGCGCACGTAGTCGGCCAGGCCGATCCAGCCGAACAGCGACAGCAGCACGATCAGCAGCAGGAAGCTCGGCTCGAAGATCGACGCGAAGATGATCAGCAGGTACAGCTCGGGCAGCGAACTCCAGATCTCGATCAGCCGCTGCCCGACGATGTCGATGCGCCCGCCGAAGAAGCCCTGCACGGCGCCCGCGGCGATCCCGAGCAGCGTGCCGATCGCGGTCAGGACCAGCCCGAACTCGACCGACACGCGGAACCCGTACACGAGCCGCGCGAGCAGGTCGCGCCCCTGCGCGTCGGTGCCGAGCCAGTTCGCACGCGACGGCGGCGCCGGATTCGGCACGCTCGAGAAATAGTTCAGCGTGTCGTAGTAATAGCGGTTCGGCGGATACACGACGAAGTTGCCCGGCGCCTCGAGCCGCTTGCGGACGTACGGATCGAGATAGTCGGCCGGCGTCGGGAAGTCGCCGCCGAAGGTCGTCTCCGGATACGCATGGAACATCGGGAAATAGGTCTGGCCGTCGTAGCGCACGACGAGCGGCTTGTCGTTCGACCACAGCGGCGCCGCGAGGCTCGCGGCGAACGCGACGACGAAGATCACGAAGCTCCAGTAGCCGAGGCGCTGCTGGCGAAAGCGCTGCCAGACGCGGCGCGCGGGCGACGGCGACACGCGCGCACGGGCCGCGTCGATGCGGGACGACACGACGGCCCGGTTCATCGCGCACCTCGCCCGGCGAGCGCGCGCAGGCGGACGGGCGCGCCGGCGAGCGGCGTGCTGGCGGACGGTTTCATGTCAGCGCTCCAGGTTGTCGAATTGAATGCGCGGGTCGACCCACACATAGCAGAGATCCGAGATCAGCTTGGTCGCGAGCCCGATCAGCGTGAACAGGTACAGCGTGCCGAGCACGACCGGATAGTCGCGCCGCACGACCGACTCGTACGACAGCAGCCCGAGGCCGTCGAGCGAGAACAGCGTCTCGATCAGCAGGCTGCCCGTGAAGAACGCGCCGATGAACGCGGCCGGAAACCCGACGATCAGCGGCAGCATCGCGTTGCGGAACACGTGCTTCCACAGCACGGTGCGCTCGGCGAGCCCTTTCGCGCGCGCGGTCAGCACGTACTGCTTGCGGATTTCGTCGAGGAACGCGTTCTTCGTGAGCATCGTGATGACCGCGAAGCTGCCGACGACCGACGCCGTGATCGGCAGCGCGATGTGCCACAGATAATCGAGCACCTTGCCGGCGAGCGACAGCTGGGCGAAGTTGTCCGACGTGAGCCCGCGCAGCGGGAACAGCTGCCAGAACGAGCCGCCGCCGAACAGCACGAGCAGCAGCACGCCGAGCACGAAGCCCGGAATCGCATAGCCGACCAGCACGACGAGGCTCGTCGCGACATCGAACGGCGAGCCGTTGCGCACGGCCTTCGCGATGCCGAGCGGCACGGAGATCAGATAGGTGACGAAGAACGTCCACAGCCCGATGCTGATCGACACCGGCAGCTTCTGCACGACCAGCGACCACACGCTCTGGTGGCGGAAGTAGCTGTCGCCGAGATCGAAGCGCGCGAAACGCTTCAGCATCAGCCAGTAACGCTCGAGCGGCGGCTTGTCGAAGCCGTACAGCGCCTTGAGCTGCGCGAGCTGCTGCGCGTCGACGCCGGTGTGCGCGCGCATTCCGAACGGCGCCGCGCCCTGCTCCGTCGCGCCCTTGCGCAGTTCCTGCACGGCCTGTTCGACCGGGCCGCCCGGCACGAACTGGATCACCGCGAACGTGAGCGTGAGCACGCCGACGAGCGTCGGGATCATCAGCAGCAGGCGTTTGAGGATGTAGCTCCACATAGGGCGTCGACTCGCGATCGATAGGCTGGGTTGAACGAAGGGCCGGCAGGCTTCAGTGATCGGGCTTGGCCCACCAGGTCGACACGACCCAGCCCTCGGCCGAATAGTACAGCGGCAGCGTTTGCGGATAGCCGAGCGTGCGCTTGTATGCGATCCGGTGCGTGGTGCTGTACCACTGCGGAACGGCGTAATAGCCGTGCATCAGCACGCGGTCGAGCACATGCGTCGCGTCGAGCAGGTCCTCGCGCGTCTGCGCGGCGCCGAGCGCATGCAGCAGCGCGTCGACGGCCGGCGACTTCAGGCCGATGATGTTGTCGGAGCCCGGTTCGTCCGCGAACTTGCTGCCGTAGCGCGAGAACTGCTCGGCGCCCGGCACCTGCACACCCGGCAGGCGAACCGTCGTCATGTCGTAGTCGAACGCGTCGAGGCGCTTCTGCAGCAGCGCGTAATCGGCCGTGCGAAAACGCGCGTCGATGCCGAGCTTCGCGAGATTGCGCTGGTAGGCGGTCACGACGCCTTCCATCGCCGCGCCCGAATCGTCGAGGATCTCGAACGTGAACGGCTCGCCCTGCGCGTTGCGCAACGCGCCGTCGCGGTAGGTCCAGCCGGCCTGCGCGAGCAGCGCGCGCGCCTTCAGCAGGTTCGCGCGCAGCGAGCCCGGCGGGTTCGTGTTCGGCTGCGTGACCATCGGGCCGAACACGGCCGGGTCGAGTTGCGTGCGCAACGGCTCCAGCAGCTTCAGCTCGCCCGGGCCCGGCGTACCGGTCGCCTGCAGGTCGGTATCGGCGAAATAGCTGTCGAGGCGCGTGTACGCGCTATAGAACAACTGGCGGTTCAGCCATTCGAAGTCGAACGCGAGATCGAGCGCCTGGCGCACGCGCACGTCGCGAAACAGCGGCCGGCGCAGGTTCATGAAGAAGCCCTGCATGCCCGCGCCGTTGTGCTGGCGGAACTCGCGCTTGACGAGCTCGCCGCTGTCGAAGCGCTTGCCGACGTCGCGCCGCGTCCAGTTGCGCGCGATGTATTCGACCAGCACGTCGTACTCGCCGGCCTTGAACGCCTCGAGCCGCGCGACGCCGTCGCCATAGAGCTTGTAGACGATCCGCTCGAAGTTGTCGGTGCCGACCCGCACCGGCAGGTCGGCGCCCCAGTACGCGGGATTGCGCCGATAGGTAATCGTGCGGCCGTTGTCGTAGCGCTCGATCAGGTACGGGCCGCTGCCGATCGGCTGCTCGAACGCGAGCTGGTCGAACGGAATCCGCGAACCGTCCGCGCGCAGCCCCCACTTGCGCGAGAACACCGGCACGCCGCCGGCGATCAGCGGCAGCTCGCGGTTCGTGCTGCGGAACTCGAAACGCACGGTCGCGGGATCGACCACCACCGCCTTCGCGATCTCGGCGAAATACGCGCCGAACTGCGGTGCGGCCTGCTTGCTCTTCAGCGTGTCGAACGAAAACCTGACGTCGTCGGCCGTGACCGGATCGCCGTTCGAAAAGCGCGCGCGCGGGTTCAGGTGAAACGTGACCGAGCGGCGGTCCGGCGCGATCGCGATGTCGTCGGCGAGCAGCCCGTAGGCGGATGCCGGTTCGTCCATGCTGCCGGTCGCGAGGCTCTCGAACAGCAGGTCGATGCCCGGCGCGGGGTTGCCGCGCATCGTGAACGGATTGAACTTGTCGAACGACGTGAGCCGGCTCGGGTTCGCGAGCACGAGCGTGCCGCCCTTCGGCGCGTCGGGGTTCACGTAGTCGAAATGCCTGAAGCCCGGCGGATATTTCGGCTCGCCGTACTGCGCGATCGCATGGGCCGCGTGCGCGGCGGTTGCAGCCAGTACCGCCTGTAGTGCCCATGCTGCCGCCGTGCGGCCGGCGGCCCGTACCGCATGCGCGGCGCCGAAGCGGATGCGGGTGGCGGCGGTCCGGGGCGAACCCTTCGTCATAGAGGCCCTGTCGGTCGATTGAGGGATGGAACGTGGGTCGATTCTACCCATTCAATTCGACGTCGAGCCAACTTGCGGGTTTTCGCGCACGGCACCGGCGCGTTGCGGCTGCCGCGTGCGACTCGCACCGGCAAAGAAAAACCGCCCGGTGTTCAGTTCACACGGGCGGTTTTCCTTCGAGGCGCGCACGCATCGCGCGTGCGCCGCAGATCGATCAGCGCCAGCCGTTGTGACGGCCGTTGTCCCAGTGACCGCGATCGCCGTGCCAGCCGCGGCCATGATGGCGATACCACTCGTCGCGGCCCCAGTAGCGGCGGCCGTCCCAGTAGCGATCGCCGTGCCAGCCGATCACGATCGCCGGGGCCGGCGCGTAGACGGGCGCCGGCGCATACACGGGCGCCGGCTGGTAGACGACCGGCGGAGGCGGCGGCGCATACACGGGCGCGGGTGCGACGTAGACCGGAGCCGGCACGCCGACGTTGATCCCGACATTGACTCCCGCCATTGCTGCGCCCGACACGAGCAAGGCCGTCATACCGGTCAAGAGCGAGGCAATACGCAAAGTCTTCATGGATTCCTCTTCGAGTTGTTTCATGTGTGATTCGACTATAACGGCACGCACAGTCTGCGCATATTTCAAGTTTGTAAGAACTGATGCGCTGCATCGCACGTGGAAGCGTCCGCTAACGTCTTGTAACAATTGACGCGCTGCCGCGACGTCCGCTCCGCCGTTTCCTGAAACATCTTTCATCCTGGCCCGCGCCGCGTCGAGCGACGCCACGCACACCGCGCGGCCACAATGACAAAGGCGGCACTCGCGTGCCGCCTTTGATGCATGAAAGCGCATGGAGATCGTCCGCTGCGCCGCGATGCCGCTCAGCCGCTCACGGGCTCAGCGCGACATCATGTTCATGCTGACGTTGTGCATCACCCACAGCGTGCCGACGATCAGGATCGCCGCCGTCAGCACGGTGTAGCTGAACGCCATCACGTTCCAGCGTTGGCCGGACGAACCGTTCATGTGCAGGAAGTACACGAGGTGCACGACGATCTGCACGAATGCGAGCACGGCGAGCGCGATCAGCGATGCGTGCGGCGACAGCACGCCGCCCATCACGAGGCCGAACGACGCGGCCGTGAGCAGCACCGACAGGATGAAACCGGCGACATAGCCGCCGACGCTGCCGAGCCCTTCTTCGAGTTGCGACGAATGCGAATGGGCCATTTAGATCACGCTCGCGAGATAGACAAAGGAAAACACGCAGATCCACACGATGTCGAGGAAGTGCCAGAAGAGGCTCAGGCACGTCAGACGCCGCAGGTCGCGATCGGTCAGGTCGCCGCCGCGCAGCACGATCTGCCCGGCGAGCACGATCATCCACACGAGGCCGGCCGTCACGTGCAGCCCGTGCGTGCCGACCAGCGTGAAGAACGCCGACAGGAACGCGCTGCGCTGCGGGCCCGCGCCTTCCGCGATCAGGTGCGAGAACTCGCGCAGCTCCATCGCGAGGAACGCCGCGCCGAGCACGAACGTCACCGCGAGCCACGCGAGCAGCGCGCCGCGCCGCTGCTTGTAGGCGGCCAGCATCGCGAAGCCGTAGGTGATGCTCGACAGCAGCAGCGCGGCGGTTTCCACCGCGACGCCCGGAATGTCGAACAGGTCCTTCGCGGTCGGACCGCCCGCGTACTGGTTGCCGAGCACCGCGAACGTCGCGAACAGCGCCGCGAAGATCACGCAGTCGGTCATCAGGTACAGCCAGAAGCCGAACACCGAGTGCGACGGCGGATGGTCGTCGTGCTCGAGCAGGGTTGCGCTCAGGGTTTTCTGCAACATCAGTTGGTCTCCAGTTCCACGTCGTCGACACGCGTGGCCACGCGCGCCGCCGGTTGCTTCTCTTCGATCCTGCGCACCTTCGACGCCGGGATGTAGTAGCCGTCGTTGTCACGCGAGCTGTAGACCACGAGCGTCGCGACGATGCCGACCAGGCCGCCGATCGCCATCCACCAGATGTGCCACACCAGCGCGAAGCCCAGCACCAGGCTGAAGACCGCGACCACGAGACCCGCGCACGTATTCGACGGCATGTGGATGTCGCGGATCGCCGCCGGGTTCGGCCGGCCGTCGCCGCGTGCCTTCATGTCGGCGTACGCGTCGAGCGTGCGCACCTGCGGGATCACCGCGAAGTTGTACTCGGCCGGCGGCGACGAGGTCGCCCATTCCAGCGTGCGGCCGCCCCACGGGTCGCCCGTGGTGTCGCGATATGCCGGCAGGTTGCGGTTGCGGATGCTGACCACCAGTTGCAGCAGCTGGCACGCGATGCCGATCGCGATCAGCACGGCGCCGAACGCGGCGACCAGCAGCCACGGATGCCACGCCGGATTGTCGTAGTGGTTCAGGCGCCGCGTCATGCCCATGAAGCCGAGCACGTAGAGCGGCACGAACGCGACGTAGAAGCCGACCTGCCAGAACCAGAACGCGGCCTTGCCGAGCTTCTCGTTCAGCTTGAAGCCGAACGCCTTCGGGAACCAGTAGTTGAAGCCCGCGAGATAGCCGAACAGCACGCCGCCGATGATCACGTTGTGGAAGTGCGCGATCAGGAACAGGCTGTTGTGCAGCACGAAGTCCGCGCCCGGGATCGCCATCATCACGCCGGTCATGCCGCCGAGCGTGAACGTGACCATGAAGCCGATCGTCCACAGCACCGGCGTCGTGAATTCGATCCGGCCGCGGTACATCGTAAACAGCCAGTTGAACACCTTCACGCCGGTCGGGATCGCGATGATCATCGTCATGATGCCGAAGAACGCGTTCACGTTCGCACCGGAGCCCATCGTGAAGAAGTGATGCAGCCACACGAGGAACGACAGCACCATGATCGCGCAGGTCGCGTACACCATCGTCTTGTAGCCGAACAACGGCTTCTTCGAGAACGTCGCGATGACTTCCGAGAAGATGCCGAACGCCGGCAGGATCAGGATGTACACCTCCGGATGGCCCCACGCCCAGATCAGGTTCAGGTACAGCATCGCGTTGCCGCCGGCTTCGTTCGTGAAGAAGTGCATGCCGAGGTAGCGGTCGAGGCCGAGCAGCGCGAGCGTCGCGGTCAGGATCGGGAACGACGCCATGATCAGCACGTTCGTGCAGAGGGCCGTCCACGTGAACACCGGCATCTTCATCAGCGTCATGCCCGGCGCGCGCATCTTGATGATCGTCACGAAGAAGTTCACGCCGGTCAGCAGCGTGCCGACACCCGAAATCTGCAGCGCCCACAGGTAATAGTCGACCCCTACCCCCGGGCTGAACTGCAGCTCCGACAGCGGCGGATACGCGAGCCAGCCCGTCTGCGCGAACTCGCCGATCACGAGCGAGATGTTGATCAGGATCGCGCTGACCGCCGTCATCCAGAACGACAGCGAGTTGATGAACGGGAACGCGACGTCGCGCGCGCCGATCTGCAGCGGCACGACGAGGTTCATCAGGCCGACCATGAACACCATCGCCATGAAGAAGATCATGATCACGCCGTGTGCCGTGAAGATCTGGTCATAGTGGTGCGGCGGCAGGTAGCCGGGCGCGTTGTACGCGAGCGCAAGCTGCATGCGCATCATGATCGCGTCGGCGAAGCCGCGCAGCAGCATGATCAGCGCGACGATGATGTACATCACGCCGAGTTTCTTGTGGTCGACCGTCGTCAGCCATTCCGTCCACAGCCACTTCCAGCGGCCGGTGATCGTCAGTGCGGCGAGAATGCCCAGCACGACCAGCCCCATGAAGGCGCCTGCCACCATGATGATGGGCTGATCGAACGGGATCGCCGCCAGTGTGAGTTTGCCGAACATGCGTTACCCCTTCGTGCCGCAGGCGGCGTCCTTCAGATCGAGGACGTGGCCATCGTTGTATTTCGCGATGATGTTGTGGAAGAGCCGCGGATCGACCGACGAGAAGTAGCGCACGGGCGCCTTCTCGCTCGGCTGCGCGACGGTGCCGTACACGGTCGCGTCGAGCCGGTCGGGCGACGCCTTGACCTTCTGCACCCACGCGTCGAACTGTTCGCGCGGCTCGGCGAGCGTGCGGAACTTCATGTCGGAGAAGCCGCGGCCGCTGAAGTTGGCGGACGTGCCCGCGTAGTCGCCGGCTTCGTCGGCGATCAGGTGCAAGCGCGTCTGCATGCCGGCCATCGCGTAGACCTGGCCGCCGAGTTGCGGAATGAAGAACGAGTTCATCACCGAATCCGACGTGATGCGGAAATTCACCGGCGTGCCGACCGGAATCGCGAGCTGGTTCACCGACGCGATGCCGAGTTCCGGATAGATGAACAGCCACTTCCAGTCGAGCGCGACGACCTCGACGTCGATCGGCTTCACCGACGACTCGAGCGGCTTGTACGGATCGAGCTCGTGCGTGGTTTTCCACGTGAGCACGCCGAGGAACAGGATGATCAGCGTCGGCACCGTCCAGATCACGACCTCGATCGCGGTCGAGTGCGACCAGTTCGGCGCGTAGGCGGCGTTGCGGTTCGATGCGCGGTAACGCCACGCGAACCACAGCGTGAGCAGGATCACCGGCACGACGACGATCAGCATCGCCCATGTCGAGGTCGCGATCAGCGCCTTTTCGGCGGCCCCGACGCTTCCTTTCGGATTTAGTACATCTAAATTACAGCCTGACAGGCTCAGCGCCGCGCCGATCGATATCAGCGCCGTCCAGCCTTTTGAAGCTCTTCTTTTCATCACACAGCCCGAGGGTCATTGAATCCGTTGCGTTTGCCCGATGCGCATTCGATCCACGAAAGTGGCCGAATCATACGTCGCGCGGGCGCGGCGAAAAACCGGTGGGTGCGACAAATCATCATTGCAGAATCCGCAGTGAGACAGATTGTCGCGGGGCAATTTCACGCAGCCGGGAGGCGGCCGCGGGCCTCACGCCGAGGGCCTTGAGACGGCCGAAATCGTCGGAAGCCGCGGGCTCGTGTCCGCCCTGCCCCGATGAATGCGCGCGCAACGAGGTCCGCATCGGCACGCGATGCGGACCTCGTGCGCGGCGTCACGCGCTCAGCCGTGCGCCGCGGCCATGTACGCCGGCTGCGCCGGTGCGCCGCCATCGCCGGCCGGAAGCTTCGAACGGCTCGCTTCCTCGATCAGCCGTGCGACGGTCGGATCGATCGCGTCGGTGAACGGCTTCGGATCGACGCCCACCATCAGCACGATCAGCGCGAGCGACGCGAACATCACGATCTCGCGGCGGCTCAGGTCGGCGAGCTTCGCGATACGCGGACCCGCGATCTTGCCGAACACGACGCGCTTCACCATCCACAGCGTGTACGACGCGCTGAGGATCAGCGTGAGCGCCGCGATCGCGCCGATCCAGAAGTTGACGCGGATCGCGCCCATGATGACCATGAACTCGCCGACGAAACCCGACGTGCCCGGCAGGCCGACGTTGGCCATCGCGAACAGCAGCGCGAACGTCGCGAAGCGCGGCATCACGCCCGCCACGCCGCCGTACGCGGCGATCTCGCGCTGCTTCGTGCGATCGACCAGCACGCTCACGCACAGCAGCATTGCGCCCGCGACGAAGCCGTACGACACGAGCTGCACGATCGCGCCTTCGACGCCGATCTGGTTGAACAGGAACAGCCCGAGCGTGACGATCCCCATGTGCGCGACCGTCGAATACGCGAGCAGCTTGCCGAGATCGGTCTGCGCGAGCGCGATCAGGCTCGCGTAGACGATCGCGAACAGCGACAGCGCGATCACGGCCGGCGCGAAGAAGTGGCTCGCGTCCGGCGTGATCGGCAGCGCGAAGCGCAGGAAGCCGTAGCCGCCGAGCTTGAGCATCGCGAGCATCAGCGCGGCACCCGTCGGGCCGTCGGTGTAGACGTCGCGCAGCCACGTATGAACCGGCCACATCGGCACCTTGACCGCGAACGCGGCGAAGAAGCCGAGGAACACCAGCAGCTGCGGCGCGAAGCCGAGCTGCAGCGTGCGCCATGCGTTCATGTCGAACGTATGCGACTTCGCGTACAGGTACAGCATCGCCATCAGCAGCAGCAGCGAACCCGCGAACGAGATGAAGAAGAACTTCACGGCCGCGTAGACGCGATGCTCCCTGCCCCACGTGCCGATCAGCAGGTACAGCGGAATCAGCGTCGCCTCGAAGAAGATGAAGAACAGCAGCCCGTCCTGCGCGACGAACACGCCGACCATCAGCCCCGACAGGATCAGGAACGACGCGTAGTACTGCGCGACGCGCACCGTCACCGCTTCCCATGACGCGATCACGACGACGAGCGTCGTGAAGGCGGTCAGCACGACGAGCCACAGCGACGCGCCGTCGATCCCGACACGCCAGCCGGCGTTGAAGGCCGCCAGCCAGTTGCGGGTTTCGGCGAACTGCATCGCGGCCGAGTGCGAATCGAAACCGGTGACGAGCGGCACGACGGCGGCCAGCCCCGCGAGTGCGCCGACCAGCGCGATCAGCCTCGTGCGATGCGGATGACGGTCGGAACTGGCGCGCAGCAGGCACGCGCCGAACAGGATCGGAACCCAGATCGCCAGGCTCAGAAAGGGGAAATCATGCATGTCAACAGGCCTTGAGAGGGTCGCGCGCTGCATCGGAAACAGGCGTGACGAAGGAAACGAAATCAAATCGACAGATAGATTTCGCGGACCGCCAATGTTGGCAAAATGTAAAGCGGAATCAGGGCAAAGCTTGACGCCGCTCAAGCGCAATCGGGTTAACCAGCATAAGGCGAATGATTATTTTTTGCATCGCAGCAGAGAAGCTTTTCACGACGCCCGGATAGATCGCTGATTTTTATGCGTAATTTTTCGTATTGTGATGCGACGCCGATCGCACGAATCGGTGCGATGCCGCATTTTTGGCCGGAAGACCGATTCTTCGGGGCGCAAGCGTGGAATGCGGGGAAGGATGAATGAGAGCGATTCAAACCTTACACGAATACTTTCATTTTTATTTCACCGACCGCCGATCACCGCGATCCGGAACACCGGAAATCGCGGCGCATTCCGTCAGCGTTGATGGCTCAGCCTGTCCCATACGCGCATCGTCACCGCGCGATAGTGGTTGTGTTGCGCGGGGAAATGGACGAAGCGGCTGTCGCGCGTCGCATAGACCGGCGATGACGCGAGCGACATCGCATCGACGATGTAGCGCGCGTCGATCATGCCCGCCTCCAGCAGTTCGACATAGATCGCCTGCTGGTCGCCGCCGCTCGCATAGACCGACGACCGATCGCCGATGCGCTCGATGCGCACGCATATGCGTTCGACCAGTTCGCGCATCGGCGCGACGTTGCGCACGCCGATCATGCACGAGTTGATCGCCCAGGCCGTGTGGTCGGTGCCGATCACGAAATCGCGGCCGTCGATCACGCCGTCGACCGTCTGGCGCTGGTCGATCGCGAGGATATCGGCGTCGACCCAGAACACGAACGCGTGATCCGGCAGATGTTCGCGAATCAGGTGCAGCTTCGCCCAGTTCGCATCGACGCCGGCCGGCAGGAACGCGGGCGGTTCGCGATACGCGTGGTACGCATAGCCGTGTCGCGTGCAGTAGCGAACGAAGTTCTCTTCGTGAAGATCGCCGTAACCGGCGATGTGCGACGTGTGCAGGCTCACGAACGCAATGCTTGCATGCGGGTTCAGGTGCCGCACCGGCTCGCGCGGCCGTTCCTGCGCGGTGCGCCAGTCGTCCATCGCGCGCGGCTGCTCGCCCCGCTGGACACGCGCCGCGTCGTCGACGAGCGCGAGCACGTAGCGAAAGTCGTAGTCGGGCGTCGGCGCCCATACGCCATCGATCTGCTGCCATTCGGGCGCCTGGTGCGCCACGAGCGGATGCGCGCCGACGACCGCGTCGATCGCTAGCCCGTCGCGCCATACCGTCTGGGCCGACGCGAAATGGCCGGTCGCGAGCGGCTGGTCGAACGGCAGCGGCGGGAAGTGCTCGGCAAGCAGCGTCGCCTCGCATGCGTGTTGCCGCTCGGGCAGGCGCATCGCCCACTTGCCGAGCTCGACCACCAGCTTGCGCAAGCACTCGCGCACGTCGGGCACGTTGCGAAAGATCATGCCGCTCGCGGCGGGCAACGACGACTTCGAGGTCTGCGTCGTGACGATCGCGTCATAACCGTCCGCGACGGCCGGCAACGCATGCTGGCCGAACACGACCGAGAACGGATCGAGGACGAGCAGCAACGCGCCCTGCTCCATCGCGACGAGCTGCGCGATGATCGCGTGGTACTTGTGCAGCACCTGCTGGCGCTCGCCGTACACGTGCGTGCCGTCGACGATCGCGTGCCGGTAGCCGTGGGCTCGCGCGTAACGTTCGTGATTGTCGACGAGCCCGTCGACGGGACGGTGCGAAAGGATGGTCAGTACGGAATGCATGCGTGCCGGAACTCCCGATTGAGCCGCGCGAGGCGATACGCCTATTTAGCGCATGAGCGCCGCCCGAGTCGAGCATTGATTGGCTGTCCGGACGAAGCGTGGCGCCGGGCGGTGCGTGCGGAAACGACGCCGGAAAAGAAAAAGCCCCGCAAGTCCGAGAACTTGCGGGGCTTTGTCACCGCTTTTGGCGGAGACGGAGGGATTCGAACCCTCGATCCAGGTTTTGGCCCAGATGCTCCCTTAGCAGGGGAGTGCCTTCGACCTCTCGGCCACGTCTCCCAAACTTTCGCTCGCACCAGGGAGGCAGTGCGACGAGAACGAGATAATATAGGGTTTCGAACCGTGCGTCAATTTCCGTGATGCATTTTCTTCAATGCATCACGAAAAAATTCACGCGGCCTGGTCGAGTTCGAATGCCTTGTGCAGCGCGCGGACGGCCAGCTCCATGTATTTCTCGTCGATCAGCACCGAAATCTTGATTTCGGACGTCGAGATCATCTGGATGTTGATGCCCTCTTCCGACAGCGTGCGGAACATCTTGCTCGCGACGCCCACGTGCGAACGCATGCCGACGCCGACGACCGACACCTTCGACACCTTCGGGTCGCCCTGCACGCGCTCGGCGCTCACATGGCCCTGCACCTGGTTGGTGAGGATGTCCATCGCCTTCTGGTAGTCGCCGCGGCCGACCGTGAACGTGAAGTCCGTCTTCCCTTCGACGCTCTGGTTCTGGATGATCATGTCGACGTCGACGTTCGCGTCGGCGACCGGGCCGAGGATCTGATACGCGATGCCCGGCTTGTCGGGCACGCCCATCACCGCAATGCGTGCTTCGTCGCGCTGGAACGCGATGCCGGAAATGACTGCCTTTTCCATGGTCTCGTCTTCTTCAAAAGTAATCAGGGTGCCCGAGCGCATTTCTTCGTCGAGCGCAATCAGCGGATCGGTCAGGCTCGACAGCACGCGCGTCTTCACCTGGTATTTGCCGGCGAATTCGACCGAGCGGATCTGCAGGACCTTCGAGCCGAGGCTGGCCATTTCCAGCATTTCCTCGAACGTCACGCGATCGAGGCGTCGCGCCTCTTCGACCACGCGCGGGTCGGTCGTGTAGACGCCGTCGACGTCCGTATAGATCAGGCACTCTTCGGCATCCAGCGCGGCCGCGACCGCCACCGCCGACGTGTCCGAGCCGCCGCGGCCCAGCGTCGTGATGTGGCCGTCCGGATCGACGCCCTGGAAGCCCGTGATGATCACGACCTTGCCGGCGTTCAGATCGGCCTTCACGCGCTCGTCGTCGATCGAGTGGATGCGCGCCTTCGTGAACGCGCTGTCCGTCTTGATCGGCACTTGCCAGCCGGCATAGCTCACGGCCTCGACGCCGATTTCCTGCAGCGCGATCGACAGCAGGCCGACGCTGACCTGCTCGCCGGTCGACGCGATCATGTCGAGCTCACGCGGGCTCGGCTGGCTCGAAATCTCTTTCGCGAGACCGAGCAGACGGTTGGTTTCGCCGGACATCGCGGACGGCACGACCACCAGCTGGTGCCCGGCCTGATGCCATTTTGCGACGCGTTTCGCGACGTTCTTGATGCGCTCGACCGAGCCCATCGAAGTGCCGCCGTATTTGTGTACGATGAGTGCCATTGTCGTTCTGAACTGGAGGAGAAGCCGCACGGGCGCGCTGGGCAGGCCGCGTTGCCGTTCGGTCACGCGGCTTGTGGCTGTGGACGGACGACGAGGGGGACGGCTGGGACGCAACACGCAAGCGTGACGGATTTTGCCCGGAAGGCCGATCAGGCCGCGCAAACCGGGTACGTCACGCGGAAAACCTGCACAAATCGCTCAAAAATCGAGCCGAGCAAACGACCGAGCGTACCCGATAGAGGCCCGCTTGACAAGCCGCTCGCCGGTTCGGCAAGCGTTCCGGCGCTGTTTACCAAATGGTGAAAACCGGCGCGCGATCGCGCGGCGGCAAGCGTGTCGCCGCTATGCGATCAGCAGGTCGGGACGCCACTCGATCCGGCGCCATCCGCCGTCGCCAGATAGCCCATCGCCGTGGTTCACGCCGAGCCGCGGCACGTAGACGAGCCGGTCGCCCGCAAACAACAGCGGCACGTCGCGCTGCCAGGCCGGCACGCCGCGCTCCTGGAACAGGTTCTTCAGCGTGCGGCCCGGGCCGCCGGGCGACGTGCGCAGCCGCTCGCCGCCCGCGCGGGCACGCGCGGCGAGCGTCGCGCCGCGCAGCAGCGCCTCCGGCACCGCACCGTCGCTGCCGGCCTCGGCCGGCGCGAACACGAACGTGCCGCGCCATGCCGGCACGCGCCAGACTTCCTGGCCGTCCCACGCGAGCGAGGATTCGGGATGCGGCGTTCCGGTGCCGTCGTCGGCCGGCTCGGCGCTGTCGCCCGCCTCCCAGTACACGGTGTCGCGATAGAGCCGCAGGCACTGCCCCGCGTGATCGACCCGCAGCGCATGTGCGTCGTGCGCGGCGCGCAGCTGCCGCATCATGTTCGCCAGCCGCCCCGCCGACGCACCGGGCAGCCCGAGCCGGCGCATCCAGAAACGCAGCAGGTTGGCGCCGCGCGTATCGTCGAACGAGACCAGCGCATCGCGCGACAGCGCGCGGCCGTCGTCGCGCGCTGCGCCGGCGAAATCCAGTTCGGCGAGATCGTCGAGCAGCCGCTGCGCGGCGGCCGCATGCTGGGCCGCGCGGCCCAGCGCATCGCGAAAACCCGGGAAATGCACGGCGAGCGCCGGCAGCACGTCGATGCGCAGCGCATTGCGCGCGTAGCGCGTGTCGCCGTTCGATTCGTCGTCGACCCACGTCAGCGCGCGCTGCGCCGCATAGCGCTCCAGTTGCGCGCGCAACAATCGCAGCAGCGGCCGCACGCGCTCGACGCTTGCGCCGTCAGGCCGATAACGCGGTGCCATCGCGGCCAGGCCCGCGATCCCCGCGCCGCGCAACAGCTGAAGCAGCACGGTCTCCGCCTGGTCGTCCGCATGCTGTGCGACCCAGAGCGCGGCCACGCCGTGGCGCTCGCACATCGCGTCGAGCGCCGCATAGCGGCGCTCGCGCGCGGTCGCCTCGATGCCGAGGCCGCTGTCGCGCGGCACATCGACACGCTCCGACTCGAACGCGACGCCAAGTTGCCCGGCCGTCGCCTGCGCATGCGCGACCCATGCGTCGGCGTTCGCGCTCAGGCCGTGGTGCACGTGCAGCGCGACGCAACGCGCGGCGCCCGCCACACGCACGGCCGCGTCGAGCAGCACCGTCGAGTCGAGGCCGCCGCTGTACGCGATCGCGATGCGCGCATCGGCCGGCAGATCGGCAAGCGCAACGCCGACCGCGTCGAGGACGACGCGGTCGGCGGAGAATTCGGTCGGGGGGATCACGAACGAGACGCGCGCCGGACGGCGCGCGATACGAACACGCCGGTCATGCGCCGGGCGTGGTTTCCTTGAACTTGCCGTAGGCCATCAGGCGCTCGAAGCGGCGCTCGCGCAGCGCATCGATGCTCATGCCCTGGAACTGGCGCAGCGAATCGGCGAGCGCACGGCGCAGCAGCGCGGCCATGCCCTTCGGATCGCGGTGCGCGCCGCCGAGCGGCTCGTTGATGATCTTGTCGATCAGGCCAAGCGCCTTCAGGCGATGCGCGGTCAGGCCCAGCGCTTCCGCGGCCTCGGGCGCCTTCGCGGCGCTCTTCCACAGGATCGACGCGCAGCCTTCCGGCGAGATCACCGAGTAGGTCGAGAACTGCAGCATCATCACGGTGTCGGCCACCGCGATCGCGAGCGCACCGCCCGAACCGCCCTCGCCGATCACGGTCGTGATGATCGGCGTCTTCAGTTCGGCCATCACGTACAGGTTGCGGCCGATCGCCTCCGACTGGCCGCGCTCTTCCGCGCCGATGCCCGGGTATGCGCCCGGCGTGTCGACGAACGTGAAGATCGGCAGCCCGAATTTCTCGGCGAGACGCATCAGCCGTTCGGCCTTGCGATAGCCTTCCGGACGCGGCATCCCGAAGTTGCGCGCGGCGCGCTCCTTCGTGTCGCGGCCCTTCTGGTGGCCGATCACCATGCACGGATGGCCGCCGAAGCGCGCGAGGCCGCCGACGATCGACAGGTCGTCCGCGAACGCGCGGTCGCCATGCAGCTCGTGAAAATCGGTAAACAGTTCCGCAACGTAATCGAGCGTGTACGGACGCTGCGGATGCCGCGCGATCTGCGAGACCTGCCACGGCGACAGGTTCGCGTAGAGGTCCTTCGTCAGTTGCTGGCTTTTCTTCGACAGCCGCTCGATTTCTTCCGAAATATCGACAGCCGAGTCGTCCTGCACGAATCGCAGCTCTTCGATCTTGGCCTCGAGTTCGGCGATCGGCTGTTCGAAATCCAGAAACGTGGTCTTCATGTGTTCGAATCCTTGGGTCTTGCGGCAGCGCGTATTCTACCCGCGCGGGCGACGTGCAAAACCGGCTCTCAACTATTGATGTTTAAAACCCGATAGCCGTCAATCGGCGTCGGCGTCCGGTGCGTCGAGGCTGCGCCACATGTACCAGGTCGCGACGGTACGCCACGGCTCCCAGTTGGCGGCCACTTCACGCGCCTCGCTGCGCGTGACGGGCTCCCCGCTGAAGTAATTGACGCTGATCGCGCGGATCAGGCCCGGATCGTCGAGCGGCAGCACGTCCGGCCGCGACAGGTTGAAGATCAGGAACATCTCGGCCGTCCAGCGACTGATGCCGCGGATCTGCGTGAGTTCCGCGATCACGTCCTCGTCGTCCATCGACGTCCATTTGTCGACGTGCAGCGCGCCCGACACGAAGTGTTGCGCGAGATCGAGAATATATTCCGTCTTGCGCTTCGACAGCCCGCACGCGATCAGCTTGTCCGCGCCGAGCCGGATGACCGGCTGCGGTGCGAGTTTCGGACACGCATCCTCGATGCGCGCCCACAGCGCCTGCGCGGACGGCACCGATATCTGCTGGCCGACGACCGAACGCGCGAGCGTGACGAACGGGTCGCCGCGCTTCACGAGATGCGCGGGGCCGAATTTCGGGATCAGCTTCTTCAGGATGCGGTCGCGCTTGACGAGATCGGCGCTCGCTTTATCCCAGTACGCGGGACGCACGACGCCATCGGCGCCGTCGACTGCCGCATCGGCTGCCCGCACCTTGCGGGCCGCGTCGGCGGCCGCCATCGCGACCTCCGGCTGCGCCGCGTCCACGCCCTTCGCGCGCGCGGGCTTTGCATGACCGTTGAGCGCGCCGTTCGGCACGGCGCGCGTCGCGTCCGCCTTCGCGGCTGGCGCGCGCTTGGCTGCCGGACGCGCGGCGAGCGGAGTCGCACGCCTGACCGGCGCTTTTCTGGCCGTTGCCATCCTGCCTCCTACCTGACGGATCGGTCAGTGGAACGCATCGCGCTCATACGCGACGCCATTCGGTCGATCCGCCCGGTTTGTCTTCAAGTGCGATACCGGCGTCGAGCAGTTCCGCCCGAATCCGGTCCGCTTCGGCATAGTCCTTCGCTTGCTTCGCCGCGACACGCGCGGCGATCTTCGCTTCGATTTCGTCGGCTGCGAGCCCGCCCGCCTGCGCGGCACCGGTGCCCTGCTGCAGGAACGCGCGCGGTTCGCGGCCGAGCAGGCCCAGGAGGCCGGCCAGTTGTTTCAGTTGCCGCGCGAGCGATGCATCGCGCGTGCGATTGACTTCACCCGCCAGTTCGAACAGCGTCGCCACCGCGACCGGCGTGTTGATGTCGTCGTTCATCGCGGCCGCGAAACGCTGCGCGTGCGGCTCGTTCCAGTCGAGCGCGAGCGTGTCGGGCTCGACATCCTTCAGCGCCGTGTACAGGCGCGTGAGCGACGCGCGCGCGTCGTCGAGATGCACGTCGCTGTAGTTGAGCGGCGACCGGTAGTGCGTGCGCACGATGAAGAAGCGCATGACCTCGGCGTCGTACCGCTCGAGCACTTCGCGGATCGTGAAGAAGTTGCCGAGCGATTTCGACATCTTCTCGTTGTCGACCTGCACGAAGCCGTTGTGCATCCAGTAGTTGACGAACGTCTGGCCGGTCGCGCCCTCGCTCTGCGCGATCTCGTTCTCGTGGTGCGGGAATTGCAGATCCTGCCCGCCGCCGTGGATGTCGAAATGCTCGCCGAGCAGCGTGCAGCCCATCGCCGAGCACTCGATGTGCCAGCCCGGCCGGCCCATCCCGTACTTCGATGCCCATGACGCACCGTCGGGCTCGTCCTCCTTCGCGCGCTTCCACAGCACGAAGTCGAGCGGATCCTGCTTCGCATCGTTTGCGGCTACGCGTTCGCCCGCGCGCAGGTCGTCGAGCGACTTGCCCGACAGCTTCCCGTAGTTCGCGAACTTGCGCACCGAATAGTTGACGTCGCCGTCGCTCGCCTGGTACGCGTAGCCGTTCGCCTCGAGCTTCTCGATCATCCCGAGCATCTGCGGAATGAACTGCGTCGCGCGCGGCTCGATGTCCGGACGCTGGATGCCGAGCGCCGCCTCATCCTCGTGCATCGCGCCGATGAACCGGTCGGTCAGCGACTTGATCGTCTCGCCGTTCTCGACCGCGCGGCGGATGATCTTGTCCTCGATGTCGGTGATGTTGCGCACGTACGTGACCCGGTAGCCGATCGCACGCAGCCAGCGCTGGACGAGGTCGAACACGACCAGCATGCGCGCGTGGCCCACGTGACAATAGTCGTAGACGGTAATCCCGCATACGTACATCCGCACTTCGCCTGACTGGCGCGGCACGAAAACTTGCTTGTCACGCGCGAGCGTGTTGTAGATGCGCAGTGATTCCATAGAGATGAACCGTGAGCCGAAGGAAACCGCCCTGGCGAAGCTCGCCCAGCATGCGAAACGGACGGACCACCAGCTGCGGCTCGCCGCCGCGCGTCCTCGTTATCACATGGGGCGGTCAGGCTGCAAGCACAGCGGTGACGGCCACGAGAGGCAAAGAAAGACTGTCTGCCGCTCGCCGGAACGCGCAGACGTTTTGTTAGAATGGCTCGGAGTATAACATTCCGATTTACGCCTATGAAACCTCATCGCGGCCGCGCGCCGAGCGCTGCGACCCTCGTTGCGACCGCCGTCATGGGCGTCGCGCTGACGCTGTTCGCGGCCCCCGCGGCGCATGCGCAGAAGGCCCCGGCCACCGCCGACGGCACGCCCGAAATCGACGCGTCGATCTCCGGCAAGCAATGGAAACAGGCGCTCGCGCAACTCGACGCGCGCATCGCGGCGAATCCGCACGACGTGCAGGCGCAGTTCAAGCGCGGCACCGTGCTCGCCCGCCTGAACCGCGACGACGACGCGATCCAGCAGTTCGTCGCGATCACGCAGGCCTACCCCGAACTGCCCGAACCGTACAACAACCTCGCGGCGCTCTACGCGAAGCACGGCCGCTACGACGAAGCGCGCAGCGCGCTCGTCACCGCGACGCAATCGAACCCGAGCTACTCGCTCGCTTACGAAAACCTCGGCGACCTCTATCTGCGCCTCGCGGCCGAATCGTACAAGCGCGCGCAATCGCTCGGCCGCACGAGCGGCGCGACCGCCCAGCGCCTCGCCGACCTGCAGAAGATCGTGTCGCCGCCGAAGCCGGCAGCCAACGCGCGCGCCGTCACGCCGGCCACGCGCGCGTACACCGATCGCGCCGCCGCAAACGTGAGCACCACTACGCTGCCGATGTCGCCGACGTTCCAGTTCAACGGTCCGTCCGGTGCGCTGACAGCGCCGTACGTCGCGCCGTCGCAGTAAGCGGCGCAACCTTCCCTCCCTCCCAACCTGAGGATCGCAATGAAACGTCTGTTGCTGGCGCTTGGCGGCGCCGCCCTTCTCGCGACCGCGCCCGCGTTCGCGCAATCGGCCACCGCGCACCCCGTCGTGCAGCTGAAGACCTCCCAGGGCGACATCCGTGTCGAGCTCTACCCGGAGAAGGCGCCGAAGACGGTCGCCAACTTCCTCGACTACGTGAAGGCCGGCCAGTACAACGGCACGATCTTCCATCGCGTGATCAAGGGCTTCATGATCCAGGGCGGCGGCTACAAGACCAACTTCGAGGAGAAGCCGACCCGCGCGCCGATCCCGCTGGAAAGCCGCAATGGTCTGAAGAACCTGACGGGCACGATCGCGATGGCGCGTACCAGCGATCCGAACTCGGCCACCGCGCAGTTCTTCATCAACACGGTCGACAACAGCGGCCTCGACTACCCGAACCCGGACGGCAACGGCTATGCGGTGTTCGGCAAGGTCGTGTCGGGCCTCGACGTCGTGAAGAAGATCGAAGGCGTGGCGACGACCTCGCGCGGCCCGATGCAGGACGTGCCGGCCCAGCCGGTCCTGATCGAATCGGCCAGCATCGTTTCGAAATAAGCACCTGCCGGCACGTCCGGCGCCACACGCGGCCGCGTCGCACGACCGGCCGCGTGCCATTTAAACCGCCTCACCGAAGGAATTCATCATGGTTGAACTGCACACGAACCACGGCGTGATCAAGCTCGAGCTGGACGCCGCGAAGGCACCGAAGACGGTCGAGAACTTCCTCAACTACGTGAAGAAGGGCCACTATGACGGCACGGTGTTCCACCGTGTGATCAACGGCTTCATGATTCAAGGCGGCGGCTTCGAGCCGGGCCTGAAGCAGAAGCCGACCGACGCGCCGATCGACAACGAAGCGAACAACGGCCTGAAGAACGACAACTACACGATCGCGATGGCGCGCACGAACGATCCGCACTCGGCGACCGCCCAGTTCTTCATCAACGTGAACGACAACGATTTCCTGAACCACTCGTCGCCGACGCCGCAGGGCTGGGGTTACGCCGTGTTCGGCAAGGTTGTCGAAGGCCAGGACGTGGTCGACAAGATCAAGGGCGTCAAGACGGGCAACGCGGGCTTCCACCAGGACGTCCCGACCGACGACGTCGTGATCGAAAAGGCCGTGGTGGTCTGACCCACAGCCGTTACGGAGGCACTTCGATGTTGCAGGAGAGTCCGCCGCGAAGCGTCTCCGCGGGCGTGCCGGGCGAGCGCGAATACGCGCAAGCCGCACGCCCGTTCCTGTTTCTCTCCGATCTGCACCTGAGCGAGGCGATTCCGAAGACGGTCGCCGCGTTCGAGCATTTCGTGAAATACACGGCCGACAGCGCCGACTCGGTGTTCATCCTCGGCGACCTGTTCGAATACTGGATCGGCGACGACGTGCTCGACCACGATCCGTTCGCGGCACGCATGGCCGCGCTGATGCATACGTTCTCGGAGCGCGGGATCGCGCTCTACGTGATGCACGGCAACCGCGATTTCCTGCTCGGCCGGCGCTTCATGAAGGCGGCCGGCGCGATGCTGCTGCGCGACCCGGCGCTGATCACGTCGTTCGGCCAGCGCATCGTGCTCACCCACGGCGACGCGCAATGCACGGCCGATCGCGGCTATCAGATATTTCGGCGGTTTGCCCGCAATGGCGTCGCGCAGGCGCTGTTTCTCGCGTGGCCGTTCCGCTGGCGCCGCGCGCTCGCGCAACGGATGCGCTCGAACAGCGAAGCGGGCCGGATGCGCCCCGCTTCGGCGATCTACGATGTCACGCGTGAAGGCATCGCCGCGCTGTTCCGGAAGAGCCGTGCGAGCGTGATCATTCACGGCCACACGCATCGCCCCGCGCGCCACCTCGAACCAGGCGGGATTCGCTGGGTACTGCCCGACTGGGATCTCGACCACGGCATGCCGCGCGGCGGCTATCTGCGCGTGGACGCCGAAGGCATCCACGCGATGCCGCTCGACTGACGCGAGCGACACGACCGCAGCTGCCGGCGGCCGCCGGCATGCGCCGCGTTACGCCTGGCGCTCGACCGCCTTGCCTTCCAGCACCGCCGACAGCCTGCGCAGATCGAGACGCGCCGCGTCCGCACCCTGCAGCGTTTCCAGATGCGTGCCGAGCTGCTCGAGCGCCGCGACGATCTCGTCGACGCGCCGGCTTTCCTTCGCCGCGTGGTCGATCAGGCCGTGAATCGCGAGCGACATCGGGTCGTCCGCGTTCGGCGTGATCCCGTACGCGCAGAACGCGGCGCGCTCGGGCTGCGGCTTCGGTTGCGCCGGCATCACGATGCGCGCCGGATTGCCGACCGCGGTGCCGCCTGCCGGCACCGGCTTCACGACGACCGCGTTCGAACCGATCTTCGCGCCCGCGCCGACGGTGAAACCGCCGAGCACCTTCGCGCCCGCACCGACGATCACGCCGGCCTCGAGCGTCGGATGGCGCTTCGCGCCGCGCGTGAGCGACGTGCCGCCGAGCGTCACGCCCTGATAGATCGTGCAGTCGTCGCCGACGATCGCGGTTTCGCCGATCACGACACCCATCCCGTGATCGATGAACACGCGCCGGCCGATCGTCGCGCCCGGGTGGATCTCGATACCCGTCAGGAAGCGCCCGGCCTGCGACGCGAAGCGTGCGAGCCAGTAGCGCTTCGCGCGCCAGCACGCATGCGCGAAGCGATGCAGCACGAGCGCGTGCAGCCCCGGATAACAGGTCAGCACTTCCCAGGCACTGCGAGCGGCGGGATCCCGCTCGCGAATCGTCGCAACGTCTTCGCGCAGTCTGGTGAACATGATCGGGTCTGGGCTGGGGAAAAGGCCGGCACGCCCGCCGGCAACGGCCGGTCGTTATCGCGCCGGGTAATTTGCTTATGATGTTCGGCGATTGTAGGGCCACTCGCCCGCGGCCGCACAGCGTCGCGCGTTCACCCCGTCGGCGGCGCGGGTATTCGCGCGGGACGCCCGTCGTGGCCAGGTAACGCGGTTATGCGGTTATGCGGTCATCCGGTGGCCGGGCACGGACCGGGCACCCCCGTCGCGGCGGCCGATGCGACACGCCGGCTGCAGGCGGAGCGCATCCGTCGAACGCATGAGCGCCCGGCCACGGCGTACTTCGGCCGCTTACGCGTCGCCTTCGGGCGTGCCGGACTTCAGCAGGATGTGCTTCGCGATGCCGCGCAGGATGTTGACCTCCTCGCGCTCGAGGCCGGTGCGCGCGAACAGGCGCCGCAGCCGCGGCATCAGCTTCTTCGGGTTGCGCGGGTCGAGAAAATCGAGCGCGACCAGCGCATTCTCGAGGTGCGCGTACATCCGCTCGATCTCGTCGCTCTGCGCGAGCGTGCCGACCTCGGGCTGCGCGTCGCGCGGCGACTCGCTCCCCTGCTCCAGGAACGCGACACGCAGTTCATACGCGAGCACCTGCACGGCCTGCGCGAGGTTCAGCGAACTGTAGGCCGGATTCGCCGGGATATGCGCGAGCGCGCTGCACTGCTCGACGTGCTCGTTCGCAAGGCCCGTCCGTTCGTTGCCGAACACGAGCGCGATGTCACCGGTGCCGACCTGCGTGTGCGCCTGTTCGGCGGCCGCGCGCGGCGCAAGGCGCGGCGGTCCGTATTCGCGCGTGCGCGCGGTCAGCGCGATCGACCAGTGGACGCCGGACAGCGCGTCGCCGAGCGTGGGCACGACGTGCGCGGACGCGAGGACGTCGTCCGCGCCGCTCGCCATCGCGATCGCCTCGGGGTCGCTCTGCACGTGCGGCACGCGCGGCGCGACCAGGACGAGCCTGGAGAAACCCATCGTCTTCAGCGCGCGTGCGGCCGCCCCGACATTGCCGGGATGGCTCGGCTCGACGAGCACGAAACGGGTGGAAGTGAAGCCGCCGGACGGCGGCGGGGACGAAGCCGCGCCCGATTCGGACGGCACGGCGGGGTTCTGCGGGGTTTCCACTACATACGACTCGGTTCGTCAGAATGGCAGTATGGTATCGCCATCGCCCCGGCAAACCCACTCGTCCGGACGGCCAGTGGGGTTTCCCCGCATCCCGGTCACCTGAAACTCCCGAAAATCGGGTAAAATCATGCGCTTACGCGCCGCACCCCGTGCGACGCGGGTCGTACCCTGCTCTTTGTCAATTCGCGTCTCATCTCGCCCGGCACGTTTTGCGCCGTTCCGGGCGGTGTGTTCCACTTCGTGGCGGCCCGTGCCGCCGGCTACAGGATCCAGGCTCATGCATCCCATGCTCAACATCGCTGTCAAGGCTGCGCGCCGCGCCGGACAGATCATCAACCGTGCCTCCCTCGACCTCGACCTGATCGAGATCCGCAAGAAGCAGCAGAACGACTTCGTCACCGAAGTGGACAAGGCCGCCGAAGAGGCGATCATCGAGACGCTGAAGACCGCCTACCCCGACCACGCGATCCTCGCGGAAGAATCGGGCGAATCGGAGAACGAATCCGAATTCAAGTGGATCATCGATCCGCTCGACGGCACGACCAACTTCATCCACGGCTTCCCTTACTACTGCGTGTCGATCGCGCTCGAGCACAAGGGCGTCGTCACGCAGGCCGTCGTCTACGATCCGAACAAGAACGACCTGTTCACGGCCACCCGCGGCCGCGGCGCGTACCTGAACGACCGCCGCATCCGCGTCGGCCGCCGCGACCGCCTGGCGGACGCGCTGGTCGGCACGGGCTTCCCGTTCCGCGAGAAGGACGGCCTCGACGCCTACGCGCGCCTGTTCACCGAAATGACCCAGGCCTGCACGGGGCTGCGCCGCCCGGGCGCGGCCGCACTCGATCTCGCGAACGTCGCGGCCGGCCGTCTCGACGCGTTCTTCGAGCAAGGCATCAACGTGTGGGACATGGCGGCGGGCAGCCTGCTGATCACCGAAGCCGGCGGCCTCGTCGGCAACTACACGGGCGACGCCGATTTCCTGCATCGTCATGAGATCGTCGCGGCGAATCCGAAGATCTACGCGCAGATGATCCCGATCCTGAACCGCTACAGCTACATGCATCCGGCAGCGGAGTAAATCCGCGCCGCGCCCGCGCCCGTCTCAACACCGCCACGACTTCGTGGCGACCGTATCCGAATACTCATGTTACGGCTAAGCGAACTTAAACTCCCGCTCGACCACCCCGAGAGCGCCCTCGAAGCCGCGATTCGCGCGCGCCTCGCGGAGCTTGGCGTGGCGGCAGACGGGCTCCTCCGTTACACGGTGTTCCGCCGTGCGCACGATGCGCGCAAGCGCTCCGACATCAAGCTCACGTACATCGTCGATGTCGAGGTCAAGGATGAAGCGGCCGTGCTTCCGCGACTCGCCGGCACGCCGCATTGCGGCGTGACGCCCGACATGGCGTACCACTTCGTCACGAAGGCGCCCGAGCACGGCAACTTCCTGCGCCCGGTCGTCATCGGCATGGGGCCGTGCGGCCTGTTTGCGGGGCTGATCCTCGCGCAGATGGGTTTCCGCCCCATCATCCTCGAACGCGGCAAGGCCGTGCGCGAGCGCACCAAGGACACTTTCGGCCTGTGGCGCAAGAGCGTCCTCAATCCCGAGTCCAACGTGCAGTTCGGCGAAGGCGGGGCCGGGACGTTTTCCGACGGCAAGCTGTACAGCCAGATCAAGGATCCCCATCACTACGGCCGCAAGGTGCTCGACGAATTCGTCAAGGCCGGCGCGCCGGAGGACATCCTGTATCTGAGCCGGCCGCATATCGGCACGTTCCGCCTCGTCAGCATGGTGGAAAAGATGCGCGCGACCATCCACGAACTGGGCGGTGAAGTGCGCTTCGAAACCCGGGTCGAGGACATCGAGATCGATCAGGGCAAGGTGCGCTCGCTGACGCTGTCGAACGGCGAAACGCTCCGGTGCGATCACGTGGTGCTGGCCGTGGGCCACAGCGCACGCGACACGTTCCAGATGCTGCACGATCGCGGGGTGTATGTCGAAGCGAAGCCGTTCTCGCTGGGTTTCCGGATCGAACATCCGCAGGGGCTGATCGATCGCAGCCGCTTCGGCAAGTTCGCGGGCCACAAGCAGCTCGGCGCGGCCGACTACAAGGTGGTTCATCACTGCAGCAACGGACGCGCGGTCTACAGCTTCTGCATGTGCCCCGGCGGCACGGTGGTCGCGGCGACCTCCGAGCCGGGCCGCGTGGTCACCAACGGCATGAGCCAGTATTCGCGCGCCGAGCGCAACGCGAACGCGGGCATCGTCGTCGGCATCACGCCGGAGGACTATCCGGGCGGCCCGCTCGCGGGCATCGCGTTCCAGCGCAAGTGGGAAGAACGCGCGTTCGAACTCGGCGGCGGCGATTACAGCGCGCCGGGCCAGCTGGTCGGCGATTTCATCGCAGGACGGCCGTCGACGTCGCTCGGTTCCGTGGTGCCGTCGTACAAGCCGGGCGTGCGCCCGACCGACCTCAGCACCGCGCTGCCCGACTACGTGATCGAAGCCATTCGTGAAGCGCTGCCGCAGATCGACAAGAAGATCGCCGGCTTCGCGATGCACGACGCGGTGCTCACCGGCGTGGAAACGCGCACGTCATCGCCGATCCGGATCCGGCGCAAGGACAATTACCAGAGCGTGAACGTCGAAGGGTTGTATCCGGCCGGCGAAGGCGCCGGGTATGCCGGCGGCATCTATTCGGCAGCCATCGACGGTATCGAGGTCGCGCAGGCGGTGGCCCTCGATCTGATGTCGGCGCACGCGTCCTGATCTTGCCCGTCAGGCCCGGCGCACGAAGGTCCGTGCGCCGGGTGATCCAGCGGTATCTGCACCCTGCCTGACAAGGCTCGCCACGCGAAGCCCCCTCTTTGCGATGCGCCGCGGCCATTAGTGGTCAATGTGCCGAACACGGCCGATGCCAGGCCAAATTTCGCTTTGGTATACTCCGCGGCCGAATGCTCCACGTTTCCACGAATCCATGACCGCCGCACAGTCGGACAACGCGTCATCTGATTTCATGCCGGCCGACCTCAGGCAAAGCGTGGTCACGCAGACGCTGCCGCACGCCCAGGTCGGCATCAGCCGACTGCAGACATCTCGTAGAAATATTGGCCGAACCGCGCCATACGAACTTGAAGACGCCGATCTCATCGTGTTGCAATTGCGCGCGTTCGGCGAACAGGAATTGTGGCTTGACGGACGTGTTGCTCGTTTCGTCCCCTATGACGCGGGGACCGTCACGATTCACGACCTCGATCGCAACTGGGTTTCCGACCTGAAGGGGGCGTTCGACTGCATCCATTTTCACCTCCCGCGCCGAACGCTGGAGGAGACAGTCGATGAAATCGGTGGCAGGCAGCGGCCCCAGCTTTACTTGCCGCCGCATTTGAGTGCGACGGATCCGGTCATCCATCGCCTGGGCCAAGCCCTGCTCCCCGCCCTGGCGCGGCCCGAGCACGCATCCCAGCTGTTTATCGACCACGTCGCGCTCGCCTTTCAGACGCATGTCGCGCGTCTGTACGGCGGCATCGGCGAGCGGCGGGAAAAGTCGACCGGCAAACTCACGGCGTGGCAGGAGCGCGTGGCGAAAGGCTTTCTGCTCGAACACCTTACCGGCAACATCTCGATCGCCGACGTGGCGAAAGCGTGCGGCCTGTCTCGTGGCCACTTCGTCAAGGCCTTTCATCAGACCACCGGGTTACCGCCCCATCGCTGGCTGATCAATCAGCGCATCGAACGCGCAATGATGTACATGCGCACATCGTCGATGCCGCTGCAAATGATCTCGGATGCATGCGGCTTCGCCGACCAGAGCCACTTCACGAGAACATTCACGCGCGTGACCGGTGTTACGCCGCGTCGTTGGCGCATGGACAACGTTTGAGGAGCGTGGCCGACGCGAGCTTTGCGCGTCGCATGAACGCCCGACCCGCCACCGCACCTGCCGACGTCACGCCGATGAAGGCAGCGGTACCTGCGCGTCATCCGACCAAGCATCGACCAAGCGATGAGGCCCGAGCCTACGCCATGAAACGCCTGCACCGGCCGCTCCCGCACCCGAAGCGGCCGGTCGCGTCTGGCGCAAACGAACGCCCGACATGCGTCAGAACAGACACGAAATTCCTCCCGTTGCGTATGCACGAGGCGGGAGATTACCCATCGGGGGCGGTCCGGCACGCATGCCATAATTTCGGCAACGCGCCTGCTGGTGCATGATTCCGCCAAGGTCATGTCAGCTCTGCTTCGCAGGAAGATCGGCAGCATTCTGGGATTGCTTGCGATCCTGCTGACGACGCTTGCGCCGACTGTGTCGCAGAGCCTGTCGTCCGAGCGAGCATTCGAGGCGGTATCCGGGTCGTTCTGTACAGTACGGAGCGAGGACGGTCCGGATGTCACCGCCCCCGACCGTTCATCGTTGCCCGGGAAGGCAGTTCACTGGCAGGCGTGCGCATATTGCGGGCTGCTTGCCGACATGCCGGTGTTACTGGGCGGAACCTCGGGATTCGTGCCGACGGACCGGGCCGCTCATCCGGCGTTGGCGCCCCTGTTGCAGGCACCCCGCAGCGCTTTCCGATTTACCGCGGCACAGCCGCGCGCCCCTCCGCTTTCATCCTGAATGAGTCAGCCAGCGGCGATGCTTGTGACATTGCATCGCCGGTGCTCGCGCGTCCTTTGTCTTTTGACGGACCCGCGAGCGCATCGACGCGATCTTCAGAACGAGGGGACCATGTACACCCAACCTGCACGCAATACCATGCCGGCGCTTGTAGCGTCCGTCATTCCAGCCGCATTTGCCGTCCTGCTGCTTTTACCGTCCGTTGCAACGGCTCACGCGATTGCCGGCAACCGCGTGTTTCCGGCGACCATGGCGGTCGACGATCCCGGCGTCGGGGACGAACTCAACCTCGAGTTCGGCCACCTCCAGTCCGACACGGATGACGGCGACAAGCAGAACAGCAACACGACGACACTCGAATGGGACAAGCTGATCACGTCCCGTTTCCAGCTATCCGTGACCGGCACGTACGTCAATCTCAATGCGCCCAATGACGGCTCGGCGCGCGGTTTCGACAACTGGCAGGTCGGTGCCAAATACCGCTTCTACGTCAACGAAAGGCATGAGCTCATGGCCTCCGTCGGCGCGACCGCGGAGCTGGGCGGAACGGGGGCGAGGTCGATCGCCGATCCGCACTCGGCGATCACGCCGACGCTGTACTTCGGCAAGGGCTTCGGCGACCTGCCAGACAGCCTGAAGTACCTGAAGCCGCTGGCGATCACGGGCACCGTCGGCCCCCGCTTGGCATTGAACCGTGCCGATCCGAATTCGTTGAACTGGGGCGTCACCGTGCAATACAGCCTGCCCTATCTGCAGCACTTCGTGCGCGACGTGGGCCTCAAGGCGCCGTTCGACAGCCTGATCCCGGTCGTCGAGTTGCCGATGAGCACGTGCACCGCCAGTCCGTGTTCGGGCCATACGACCGGAACGATCAACCCCGGCGCGTTGTGGCTGAATCGCTGGGGCCAGCTCGGCATCGAGGCGCAGATCCCGGTCAATCACGCGAGCGGAACGGGCGTGGGCATCCTGTTGCAAGTGCATCTTTATCTCGATGACATCCTGCCCCGCTCGATCGGCAAGCCGCTGTTCGGCAACGGAGAATAATGATGCGCAGATTCGACCGATTTCATTCCGGCGCATGCGCAGCTGCCTTCGCGACGGGCATCCTGACCGCGTCGACGGCATTCGCCCATGTGTTTCCGCAGAAACAATCGCCGTCCGCGGGCGCGGAAGTAGCGGCGCCGGCAGGCGTGACGATCATCTTCGACGGACCGCTCGAACCCGCATTCAGCTCGCTCAGCGTCAGCAATTCGGCGGGCAAACAGGTGAACACGGAAAAGGCGGAAGTCGACCCGAATGACACGAAGGCGATCCATGTGGCATTGCCGCCATCGCCACCCGGCACGTACACGGTGCACTGGGTGGCGGTCGCGTCGGACGGGCATCGCACGCACGGCGATTATTCGTTCAAGATCAGGTAGCGGATCCGGCGACGTCCAGCCGATTTCGGGTGCTTTGGACATCCGACCGTCCAAGCCGGCAGCGGCTCGTCGCGGCCGCCGGCAACTGGCCGAACGGCGAACTTCGCGCGTGCGCATGGAAGCGACTGGTAAACTCGGGCAACCAAAGCAACAACTTCCTGCCTGACCTATGACCACGCTGTCGCCCGAAGCCTTCGCCGGCCATACTCCGATGATGCAGCAGTACCTGCGCATCAAGGCCGATCACCCCGACACGCTCGTCTTCTACCGGATGGGCGACTTCTACGAGCTGTTCTTCGAGGATGCGGAGAAAGCCGCACGCCTGCTCGACCTGACCCTCACGCAACGCGGCGCCTCGGCCGGCACGCCGATCAAGATGGCCGGCGTCCCGCATCATGCGGTCGAACAGTATCTGGCGAAGCTCGTGAAAATGGGCGAATCGGTCGCGATCTGCGAGCAGATCGGCGACCCCGCCACGTCGAAGGGGCCGGTCGAGCGCAAGGTCGTGCGCGTCGTCACGCCCGGCACGCTGACCGACGCGGCACTGCTGTCCGACAAGAACGACGTCTACCTGCTCGCGATGTGCACGGGCCACAACAAGCGCGGCGTCGCGGTCAACATCGGCCTCGCGTGGCTGAACCTCGCGAGCGGCGCGCTGCGGCTCGCCGAGATCGAACCCGACCAGCTCGGCGCCGCGCTCGAACGCATCCGGCCGGCCGAAATCCTGACGGCGGACGGCGCGACCGACGCCGTGCCGGCGGGCGCCGGCGCGATCAAGCGCGTGCCGGCATGGCACTTCGATATCGCATCGGGCACGCAGCGCCTGTGCGACCAGCTCGACGTCGCGGGCCTCGACGGCTTCGGCGCGCATTCGCTGACGAGCGCATGCGGAGCCGCCGGCGCATTGCTGCTGTACGCAGCCGCGACACAGGGTCAGCAATTGCGTCACGTGCGCAGCCTGAAGGTCGAGAACGAAACCGAATACATCGGGCTCGATCCGGCGACGCGCCGCAACCTCGAGCTGACCGAAACGCTGCGCGGTACCGAATCGCCGACGCTGTACTCGCTGCTCGACACCTGCTGCACGACGATGGGCAGCCGCCTGCTGCGTCACTGGCTGCATCACCCGCCGCGCGCGTCGGTCGCCGCGCAGTCGCGCCAGCAAGCGATCGGCGCACTGCTCGACGCGCCCGCGAACGCGAGCCTCGACGCACTGCGCAGCGCGCTGCGCCAGATCGCCGACGTCGAACGGATCACCGGGCGGCTCGCGCTGCTGTCCGCGCGGCCGCGCGACCTGTCGAGCCTGCGCGACACGTTTGCCGCGCTGCCCGCGCTGCGCGAGCGCATCAGCGCGATCGTCGCGAACGCGGATGCGCTTGCCCGCGTCGACGCGGCGCTCGCGCCGCCCGCCGAATGCCTCGACCTGCTGACGAGCGCGATCGCCCCCGAGCCGGCCGCGATGGTGCGCGACGGCGGCGTGATCGCGCGCGGCTATGACGCGGAGCTCGACGAACTGCGCGACATCTCCGAGAACTGCGGGCAGTTCCTGATCGATCTCGAGGCGCGCGAGCGCACCCGCACGGGCATCGCGAACCTTCGCGTCGAATACAACAAGGTGCACGGCTTCTACATCGAGGTCACGCGCGGCCAGACCGACAAGGTGCCCGACGACTATCGCCGCCGCCAGACGCTGAAGAACGCCGAGCGCTACATCACGCCCGAACTGAAGACCTTCGAGGACAAGGCGCTGTCCGCGCAGGAACGCGCGCTGGCCCGCGAGCGCGCGCTGTACGACGGCGTGCTGCAGGCGCTGCTGCCGTTCATTCCGGAGTGCCAGCGCGTCGCGTCGGCGCTCGCGGAGCTCGACGTGCTCGCCGCGTTCGCCGAGCGCGCCCGCACGCTCGACTGGGTCGCGCCCGCCTTCACCGACGAAATCGGCATCGAGATCGAACAGGGTCGCCACCCGGTCGTCGAAGCGCAGGTCGAGCAGTTCATCGCGAACGACTGCCGGTTCGGCGCCGAGCGCAAGCTGCTGCTGATCACCGGCCCGAACATGGGCGGTAAGTCGACCTTCATGCGGCAGACGGCGCTGATCGCGCTGATGGCGTACGTCGGCAGCTACGTGCCCGCGAAATCGGCCTGCTTCGGCCCGATCGACCGGATCTTCACGCGCATCGGCGCGGCCGACGATCTCGCCGGCGGACGCTCCACCTTCATGGTCGAGATGACCGAAGCCGCCGCGATCCTGAACGACGCGACACCGCAGAGCCTCGTGCTGATGGACGAAATCGGCCGCGGCACGTCGACGTTCGACGGCCTCGCGCTCGCATGGGCCATCGCGCGTCACCTGCTCGCACAAAACGGCTGCTACACGCTGTTCGCGACGCACTACTTCGAGCTGACGCAGCTGCCGGCCGAATTCCCGCAAGCGGCCAACGTCCATCTGTCGGCCGTCGAGCACGGCCACGGCATCGTGTTCCTGCACGCGGTCAACGAAGGCCCGGCGAACCAGAGCTACGGGCTGCAGGTCGCGCAACTCGCGGGCGTGCCGGCGCCGGTGATCCGCGCCGCGCGCAAGCATCTCGCGTATCTCGAACAGCAGTCGGCCGCTCAGCACACGCCGCAACTCGACCTGTTCAGCGCGCCGCCCGCCGCGGCCGACGAACTCGCGTGCGCGGATGCGCCGGCGCCGGCCGACGTCCCGCATCCGGCACTCGAAAAGCTGCGCGACATCGATCCCGACGACCTCAAGCCGCGCGAGGCGCTCGACCTGCTGTACGAACTGCGCACGCTCGTCCGCTCGCACGATGCCGACGGGCACGCGTAAACGCCTCCTGTCGGGCCGGCCGGCCCGCGCCGCCGCAACCGCACTGGTCGCGGCGATGCTCGCGCTCGCCCAGGCGAGCGCGCTCGCGGCGCCGCCCAAGCGTGCCGCCGCTCCCTACTCGTTCGCGATCGTGTCGGGCGTCATCAACGCGCCGGCCGACGAGCCGGCCGCGCAGCGGCTGTTCGAATCGATCGCGCGCGAGCGCAATCTGGCCTTCGTCGTCTATGCGGGCGACCTCAAGGGTGCGAAGGAAGCGTGCCGCGACCCGCTGTACACGCAGCGCGGCGCGATCCTGGGCGCATCGCGCGTGCCGCTCGTGTTCATTCCCGGCCACGACGACTGGGTCACGTGCAACACCGCGGCCGGCGGCAGCTACGATCCGGTCGAACGCCTGGACTTCCTGCGCCAGACGCTGCTGGCGGACGCCGCGCTGCCCGACGCCGGCGCGCTGCAGATCACCCGCGAAAGTGAAGTCGCGCGGTTCCGGCCGTATCGCGAAAACGCGCGCTGGATGCATGACGACGTCGTCTACGTCGCGCTGAACGCACCGGCGCCGAACAATCACTATCTGACGGCCGGCGGCCGCAACGGTGAATTCGAGGACCGCATCGTCGCGAACGGCTTCTGGATCGACCACGCGGCCGAATACGCGAAGCGGCGCGAAGCGCGCGCCATGGTGGTGATGTTCGAAGGCGATCCGCAGTTCGATCGCTACGAGCGGACCGAACGCTTCGCGTGGTTGCGTTTCAACCGGCCGCGCGTGCGCGACGGCTTCCGTGAACTGAAACGAACGCTGGTGAAGGCGGCGGCGACATTCCGCGGCCCGATTCTGGTGATGCACGCGAGCAGCGAGCCGCTTGCGAATGGTTTCCTGATCGATCGCCCGCTGCATGCGGACGACGGTGTGCTGGTGGGAAATGTGACGCGTGTCGCGATCGGACCGCGTCAGCCGGCGAATCAGTGGGTGAAGGTCAACGTGTCGCCGGCCCGGCAGACGATCTTCAACGTGAGCCTGCAGGACGTGCCGAAGAATCTGCCGACCCCGCCCGCGCTGCCGGTCGTGCCGCGCGACGAGGTCCCGCTGCCGCAGATGCCGGAGATCCCGGCCTTGCCGGCCCTGCCCGACTCGTCGTCGGTCGCGCCGCCGCTGCAGGGCGACGGCGCGACGCCGGGCAGCGCCTCGTGGCCCGCGCCGCCCCCTGCCTCGGGGCCGGCGCCCGGCCTGCCCGCCAGTTCAGTGCAGGGTGCGCCCTGACGGTGCGTCGCCGTCCTCGTCTTCGTCCTCGTCGACGATTTCGAGGCCTTCCGCGCCGTGCGCGTGCTCATGCTCGATCTCGTCCTCGGTCGCTTCGCGAACGTCCTTGACCGTGAGCGCGAAACGCAGCGCCATGCCCGCGAGCGGGTGGTTGCCGTCGAGCACGACCTTGTCTTCGGCGATGTCGGTGACCGTGTAGATCAGCGAATCCACTTCCTCGTCGCCGTCTTCCGGCGTGCCTTCGAACTGCATGCCCACTTCGATCGGCTCGGGAAAACGATCGCGCGGCTCGATCTTCACGAGTTCGGGATCGTAGTCGCCGAACGCGTCCTGCGGCTCGAGCTGAACCTGCGCCTGGTAACCGGGCTCCTGGCCGTCGAGCTGTTCCTCGATCTTGGGGAACGTGCCATCATAGCCGCCGTGCAGATAAACCATCGGCTCGTCGCTTTCCTCGATCAGATTGCCTTGCGCATCCGACAGCTTGTAAGCGACCGACACGACGGTGTTTTTTGCGATTTTCATCCAATTCTCCCAAATACAAGTCTCATTATACGATGCGCAACCGGTCTCAAGCCGAACCGCGGGATGCCGCTCACGCCCCGCTCGGCGCGCCGCCTTCCGATCTTCCCACGCCGCTGCTCGGCGGCCTCACGCCGGCGCAATTCATGCGCCGCTACTGGCAGAAAAAGCCGCTGCTGATCCGCCAGGCGATCCCCGGCGTGAAGGCGCCTGTCACGCGCGACGCATTGTTCGAGCTGGCAGCCGACTATGACGCCGAATCGCGACTGATCACCCATTTTCGTAACAAGTGGCAACTTGCGCACGGCCCGTTCGAGCCGGGCGCGCTGCCGGCCATCTCGCGCAAATCCTGGTCCCTGCTCGTGCAGGGGCTCGACCTGCACGTCGATGCGGCGCGCGCGCTGCTCGACCGCTTCCGCTTCATCCCGGACGCGCGTCTCGACGACCTGATGATTTCGTACGCGACGGACGGCGGCGGCGTCGGCCCGCACTTCGACTCGTACGACGTATTCCTGCTGCAGGTCGAAGGCCGGCGCCGCTGGCGCATCGGTGCGCAGAAGGACCTGTCGCTGCAGCCGGACGTGCCGCTGAAGATCCTCGAGCATTTCGAGCCGAGCGACGAATGGGTGCTCGAGCCGGGCGACATGCTGTACCTGCCGCCGCACATCGCGCACGACGGCGTGGCCGAAGGCGAATGCATGACCTGCTCGATCGGCTTCCGGGCGCCGTCCGCCGGGGAGTTGGGCGCGCAATTCCTGTACTACCTCGCGGAACGCGGCGGCCTGCGCGACGAGCGCGGCGACGCGCTCTACCGCGACCCCAAGCAGCCGGCGGTCGACACCCCCGCGCAACTGCCGCCGGCGATGGTCGAGCGCGTCGCCGAGATCGTCGAGGCGATCCGCTGGCGCAAGCGCGACGTCGCCGAATTCCTCGGCTGCTACCTGAGCGAGCCCAAATCGAACGTCGTATTCGAGCCGCCGGCGCGGCCGCTGTCCGAGGCCGCGTTCGTCGCGCAGGCGTCGCGCCGGGGCGTGCATCTCGACAGACGCGCCGCATTGATGTATAACGCGCGATCGTACTTCATTAATGGCGAGGAACAACCGCTCGAGCAAGCCGGCGAATGGCTGCCCGAACTGGCCAATCTCCGCCACATGGAGGCGAAACGGTTTGTAACACTATCCCGGGCTCCCTCGATGACAGCCTTGCTGCACGAATGGTATTGTGCGGGCTGGCTGCGGGTCGGATACCGGATTTAGTGGGCCGCCCCGTATGCCCGTGCAGATCAAATTCTGTATGGGAAAGACAACGTATTGACCCCGCATTTGTCGACGGTCGATAGGAAAGTGCATATAATTTCCGCCCAAGCCGTAGGGAAGATTCACGCTCTAGAAGTGCGTCTCCACCAGCGGCCCAGGTCGGTGTTGGAGCACATTACCGGTATTGTTTCGCGCTGTTGCTTACCTTTAACCATAAAAGGACGTGATCATGAAGAAATCCCTCCTCGTAGCTTCCCTGTTGGCTGCTGTTGCACTGGCTGCTTGCAACAAGAGCGCTGATCAAGCTGCTTCGTCGGCTGCTAGCGACGCATCGGCTGCTGCTTCGTCGGCTGCTTCGGCAGTTGCTGGTGCTGCGAGCGACGCTTCGGCTGCTGCTTCGTCGGCAACGGCTGCTGCGAGCGACGCAGCTGCTGCTGTGGCGTCGGCTGCTTCGGCAGCGACGGCTGCTCCGGCTTCGGGCGCAAGCCAGTAAGCCTCAGCATCAGCTGAAAAAAAACCGGCCCTTCGGGCCGGTTTTTTTACGTCTGTCGGTTCCGCGCATCGCACCCGGCAGGCAAGCAGGCCAAGCCGCCGCCCGCCCCTTCCCGCGCCGCTCTGCGCCCGCTCAACCGAGCGTCAGCCAGTTGAAGCCCGCGTCCTGCGTGGCCACGACCACGTCCTCCCCGTCCGTTCCCAGCACGCCGGCAAACGCCTGGCGGGCCAATTCGGGCCGGTTGTTCTGCTGGCTCAGGTGCGCCGCGACCAGATGCTGGAGGCGACTGCGTTCGAGCGATGCGAGGATGCCGGCGGCGGCATCGTTGCTCAGGTGGCCATGATTGCCGCCGATCCGCGCCTTCAGCGACTGCGGATAGCGGCTCCCGGCGAGCATCGCGGTATCGTGGTTGGATTCGAGCACCAGCGCGTCACAGCCGCTCAGGACGGTCGTGATGTGCGGCGTGGCCATGCCGACGTCGGTCAGCACGCCGAGCCGGCGGCAGCCGTCCATGAAGACGAACTGGAGCGGTTCCCGCGCGTCGTGGGGCACCGTATAGGGCATCACGGCCAGATCGCGTATCGCGGCCGTCTCGTCGCCCCACAACACGTGGAGATCGACATCGGCCTCGTCCGCGCCCACTGCGCGCGCCGTGCCCCAGCTCATGTAGAGCGGCAGCGACCCGCGCCGCGCGAGCGTCAGCGCGCTGCCGACGTGGTCGCTGTGTTCGTGGGTGATGAGGATCGCATCGAGATCGTCGATGCCGAGATTCAGGCGGCCGAGGCGGCGCTCGACCTCCTTCGCAGAAAAACCGCAGTCGAGCAGCACGCGGGTGGTCGTCGTGCCGCTCGACACCTCGACGACCAGCGCGTTGCCTTCGCTGCCGCTACCAAGGCTGGCGAAGCGCACGCGGTCAGTTCAGCTGGGCCTGCAGCAGCGAAATGAGCCGCTGCGCGTCCGACGAGTTGTCGACCTGGCCGTTCGCGTCGACCACCGCGACCTGCGTACCGCCATTGCCCTGCGCGCGCACGTTGACCAGGTATTCCTTGCCCGGCTTGGCCGCCGACGGGCCGCCGTAGAACAGCTTGCCGAACAGCCCGTCGCGCTTCAGCTCTTCCATCGTGTTCGCGTAGCGGACGGTGTACAGGCCCTTCTCGCGGTCACGATTGTCGACCGCGAAGTTGGTGCGGTCGAGCGCGAGACCGACGCGCAGCCACGCACGGTCGAACGATTCCGCCAGCTGCAGCGTCGCGGCGCCGCCGCTCGTGTCTGCGACCTTCGCCGGCGCCGTCGCGGGACGCGCATCGGTCAGCAGCTGCTTCGCCTGCGCGTCGCTCAGGCCGAACTTCTGCATCAGCTTCGACAGGAACACGGCTTCGAGCACCGGGTTGCGCGGACGCTCTTCCCAGCGCGACGACGTGCCGCCCTGCGGACCGACCATCATTTCCTCCATCGCGCTGTGCGTGATCGAGATGTCGGTGTTGCCGTCCGGCGTGCGGTTCACGAGCGTGCGGAAACGGTCGCGCGTGCCCGACGAGTATGCGAAGTCGATGACCTTGCCGATCGTGCGGCGGAACCAGTCGTCGGGAATGTTCGCGCGGTTCTCGGCCCAGTCGGTGGCCATGATGCCGGTCGATGGTGCGTCGGTCTTCAGCGAGAAGCCGTTTTCCTGCCAGAACTCCTTCAGGATCGGCCACAGCTGCTCGGGCGTGCGCCCGTCCACGACGAGCCAGCGGCGATCGCCGTCGCGCTCGATATGCATGCCGAGCGGATCCTGCGCGCTCGGGACGCCGTCGGTCGCGTTGCCCGAGGCCGTGGTCGCCCGCGGCGGCAGCGTGCCGAGACCGGCGTTGCTCGGCGGCGCGACGAACTGCTGGGTCGTCGGCACCGGCTTCAGGTCGCTCGGCACCGCGAGCGGCGGCGCCGAACCCGTGTTCTTGTAGTTGACCCGGTCAGGAGCCAGATAATCGTTCAGCGTATCGCAGCCGGCGAGCGCGCCCAGCGCCAGCGCCACCACCGAAACCTGGATGGCGCGAGAGGAAAAGGCGAAACGTTTCATGAAATCCTTCGTCTTGCTAGAACGCTCGTCAGGAGCGGCGCCGGACGGAGCCGGCCGGTGCGGGTTGATGAGGGGTCGAGCCGGCGGCCGCAGGACGCGGCCGCCTGAGCCTCAGGCGAGGACGCCGGCCTCGACGAGGGCCGAACGTACGACATCGTGGCAGCGCTCGTCGAGCGGCGTAAGCGGCAGGCGGATGCCGCCCTGCATCTTGCCCATCGCCTGCAGCGCCCACTTCACCGGAATCGGGTTTGCCTCGATGAACAGGTTCTTGTGCAGCGACAGCAGCTTCATGTGCAGCTCGCGCGCCGTTGCGACGTCGCCGGCCAGCGCTGCACGGCACAGGTCGCTCATCGCGCGCGGCGCGACGTTCGCCGTCACCGAGATGTTGCCGTGGCCGCCGAGCAGCATCAGCGCGATCGCGGTCGGATCGTCGCCGCTGTAGATCGCGAAATGCTTCGGCGCGGCCTTGATCAGGTGCGCGGCGCGATCGATGTTGCCGGTCGCTTCCTTCACGCCGATGATGCCCGGCACCTGCGCGAGGCGCAGCGTCGTCTCGTGCGCCATGTCCGCGACGGTGCGGCCCGGCACGTTGTACAGGATCACCGGCAGGTCGACCGCTTCGGCGATCGCCTTGAAGTGCCGGTACATCCCTTCCTGCGTGGGCTTGTTGTAGTACGGCACGACCTGCAGCGTCGCGTCGGCGCCGACGGCCTTCGCGTGCTTCGTCAGTTCGATCGCCTCGGCGGTCGAATTGCCGCCTGCGCCCGCGATGATCGGGATGCGCTTCGCCGCATGCTCGACCGCCGTGCGGATCATCAGGATGTGCTCTTCGACGTTGAGCGTTGCCGACTCGCCGCTCGTGCCGACCACGACGAGTGCGTCGGTGCCTTCCGCGATGTGCCAGTCGATCAGTTTGCGAAACGCCGGCAGGTCGAGACTGCCGTCTTCGAGCATCGGGGTGACGATCGCGGGGATGCTGCCGCGGATTTGAATGCCGTCTTGGGTGCCGTTAGCCATGAAACGCGATTGATTGATGTACCGGTAAACGTTGAGATTGTAGCGGATTAGCCGGGCAGTTCGTAACGTGGAATTCCCGCCCCCGCCGTCGGGGTCGCGCCCTCGCGTACCGCGCAGATGCGCTGCACGAACGCCTCGCGCGGCGCGGCGACGAATCCGTCCTCGTACGCGACCACCCGCAGGCGGCCGCGCACCGCGTCCAGCAACTCGCCCGGGGCGAGCAGGAACGCGGGATTGGACGGTTTGCCGACCGTTTCGTTTCCTTGCGCGAAGGTTTCGTAGATCAGCACGCCGCCCGGCGCCACCGCATCGAGCAGATGGGGCCAGAGCGGACGATGCAAATAATGGGTGACGAGCACCGCCGCGAACGACGCGCCGGCCGGCAGCGGCCAGGGCGCGCCCTCGAGATCGGCGTCGTGCGCGTCGACGCCGGGAATCGCGCGCAATGCGGCCAGCGCGGCCGGATCGCGGTCGAGCGCGACGACCGGATGCCCGTGCGACGCAAACCAGCGCGCATGGCGGCCGCCGCCCGCGGCGACGTCGAGCACCGCGCCGCCCGCCGGGACGAGCCGCGACCACCGGCTGACCCAGCGCGACGGCTCGGTCTGGGCGACGTGGCCGCCCGCGGCGGCAATGACGGGTTCGCGCATGCCGTCAGGTCAGGTGTACGACAGGCCCATCGCCTCGCGCACGTCGCGCATCGTCTCGACCGCGTGCTTGCGCGCCTTGTCGCAGCCGTCCGCGACGATCGCGCGCAGCAGCGACGGATCGTCCATGTACTTCTGTGCGCGCTCGAGCATCGGCTGCTGTTCGCGCAGGATCCCTTCGACGACCGGCTGCTTGCAGTCGAGGCAGCCGATACCCGCCGAGCGGCAGCCGCTCTGCACCCACTGGTGCGTCGCTTCGTCCGTATAGACCTGATGCAGCTGCCACACCGGGCACTTGTCGGGATCGCCCGGATCGGTGCGGCGCACGCGCGCCGGATCGGTCGGCATCGTGCGGACCTTCTTCGTGATCGTCTCCGCATCCTCGCGCAGGCCGATCGTGTTGCCGTACGACTTCGACATCTTCTGGCCGTCGAGGCCCGGCATGCGCGACGCTTCGGTCAAAAGCGCCTGCGGCTCGACCAGGATGATCTTGCGCGCGCCTTCGAGATAGCCGAACAGGCGCTCGCGGTCGCTCATCGACAGGCTCTGCGACTCCTGCAGCATCGCGCGCGCCTGTTCGAGCGCCTCGTCGTCGCCCTCCTGCTGGTACGCATTGCGCAGCTCGTGATAGAGCTTCGCGCGCTTGCCGCCGAGCTTCTTCGCGGCCTCGAGCGCCTTCTCCTCGAAGCCCGGCTCGCGGCCGTACAGGTAGTTGAAGCGGCGCGCGATCTCGCGCGTCATCTCGACGTGCGGCACCTGGTCTTCACCGACCGGCACGAGCGAGCCGCGATACAGCAGGATGTCGGCCGCCATCAGCACCGGGTAGCCGAGGAAGCCGTAGGTCGACAGGTCCTTGTCCTTCAGCTTCTCCATCTGCTCCTTGTAGGTCGGCACGCGTTCGAGCCAGCCGAGCGGCGTGCTCATGCCGAGCAGCAACGCGAGCTCCGCATGCTCGGGCACCTTGCTCTGGATGAACAGCGTCGCCTGCGCCGGATCGATGCCGGACGCGAGCCAGTCGATCAGCACGTCCCACACGTTCTTCTCGATGACCTCGGGCGTTTCGTAGTGCGTCGTCAGCGCATGCCAGTCGACCACGCAGAAGAAGCACGGGTACTCGGACTGCAGCTTCACCCAGTTTTTCAGCACGCCGTGGTAGTGGCCGAGGTGCAGCGACCCGGTGGGTCGCATGCCGGAGAAAATACGATCTGGGAACATGATTGTCGTTAGAAAAGCGAGGCGAAGGGAGACAGGATGGCGCTCAGCACGCCGGCCGCGGCGTTCACGAGCGGGCGCAGCCAGAAATTCGTCAGCACGCCCGTCGTGACCAGCACGAGGACGATGATGAAACCGTACGGCTCGATGCGCGACAGCGCGATCGATTGCTTCGGCGGCAGCAGTGCCGCGAGGATGCGGCCGCCGTCGAGCGGCGGCAGCGGAAACAGGTTCAGCACGCCGAGCACCAGGTTCGCGCTGACGCCCGCATAGGCCATCCGCGTGAAGAACGGCTCGTCGATGCCGGCCGCGGGCAGCACGATGGTCAGCACGCCCCAGACCAGCGCCTGCACGAAGTTGCAGGCCGGACCCGCGAGCGCCACCCAAAGGCTGCCCCAGCGCGGATCGCGCAGGTTGCCGAACGATACCGGCACCGGCTTCGCATAGCCGAACAGGAAAGCGCCGCCGGTCAGGAAATACATCACGAGCGGAATCGCGATCGTGCCGAGCGGATCGATGTGGCGCATCGGGTTGAACGACACGCGCCCCATCATGTAGGCGGTGTTGTCGCCGAGCAGGCGCGCGGCATAGCCGTGCGCAGCCTCGTGCAGCGTGATCGCGAAGATCACGGGCAGCGCGTAGACGGCGATGGTCTGAATCAGGGAAGCGTCCATATCGCGTTATTGTAACAAGCGCACTCGCGCAAAAATGAATGGCGCTTACGCGGCCGACAGCCCGAACGGTTCGAGCGCGCCGCGTCCCGCACGCACGAGCTGCGGCGCGTCGCCCGTCAGGTCGATCACGGTCGACGGCTCGCGCGGACACGCGCCGCCGTCGATCACGAGATCGACCTGCTTCTCGAGCCGCGCGCGGATGTCGTCGGGATCGTTCAGCGGCTCGTCGTCCGGCGGCAGGATCAGCGTCGTGCCGAGCAGCGGCTGGCCCAGCGACTCGAGCAGCGCGAGCGTGATCGCGTGATCGGGCACGCGCAGCCCGATCGTCTTGCGCGACGGATGCGACAGCCGGCGCGGCACTTCCTTGGTTGCCTGCAGGATGAACACGTACGGGCCCGGCGTCACCGACTTGATCTGCCGGTACTGACGGTTGTCCACCATCGCGAAGTTGGCCAGTTCCGACAGGTCGCGCACGAGCAGCGACAGGTGCTGCTTCTCGTCGAGGCCGCGGATGCGGCGCACGCGCTCGACCGCGTCCTTGTCGTCGAGGTGGCACGCGAGCGCGTAGCTCGAATCGGTCGGCATTGCGATCACGCCGCCCTTGCTGACGATGTCCGCGGCCTGCTTGATCAGGCGCGGCTGCGGATTATCCGGATGAATCCTGAAGAACTGGGACATGGGGACACGTAAAGAGGGAGAAGTCGGATGCGCGCCTCGCCGGCAGCGCGAACGGCGAACGGCAAGCGGCCGCGACGCGTCAGAGCCAGCGCTCCCAGACCGGTTTCAGGTCGGGCGGCAACGGCGGCAGGCTGCCGAGTTCGACGCGGCCTTCGCCCGGCGCATGGAAATCCGAACCGCGCGACACCTCGAAGCCGAAGCGGCGCGCGACGTCCGCGTATTCGCGGTATTGGTCGGGCGTGTGGCTGCCCGTGATGACCTCGATCGCCCGGCCGCCGAGATCGATGAATTCGCCGAAGAATGCGTCGAATTCGACCGGCGTATAGCGGTAGCGGCCCGGGTGTGCGACCACGGCCTCCCCGCCCGCCGCGCGAATCCATGCGACGGCGTCGGACAGCGTCGCCCAGCGGTGCGGAACGAACCCCGGCTTGCCGTCGCCGAGCAGGCGGTCGAACACGTCGGACGTCGATGCGGCATGGCCGTTCTCGACCAGGAAACGCGCGAAGTGGGTGCGCGAGATCAAGTCGGGATTCGACACGTACTTCAGCGCGCCTTCGTACGCGCCGGGGATGCCGAGCGTCTCGAGCTGCGCGGCGATCGCCTTCGCGCGGGCCGCACGGCCGTGGCGCGTGCGGTACAGGCCGTCGACGAGCGTCGGGTTCGACGGATCGATGTGCAGCCCGACGATGTGCACGGTGCGCGACGCCCACGTGACCGAAATCTCGACGCCGCTCAGATAGCGCATGCCGAGCGCTTCCGCCTCGCTGCGCGCCGCCGCCTGGCCGCCGATCTCGTCGTGGTCGGTCAGCGCCCACAGGGTCACGCCGCCGGCATGGGCGCGGCGCGCGACGTCGGCAGGCGACAGCAACCCGTCGGAAACATTCGAATGGCAGTGGAGATCAGCGTTCATTGTCGGTATGGCAGGTGAAGCTTCATTCTACTGCAATGCGGCAAATGCGCCGCCCGCCTGCCCCGCCGCGGCCGCCGCCGGCCTATGCGCAGAACGCCTCGATCAGCGCCGCGACCTGCTCCGGCTGGTCGTGATGGACCATGTGGCCGGCATCCTCGACGAGCTTTTCGCGCCAGTCGGGGAACGCGCCGAAGCGCGCCTTGAACTCGGCCAGCGGGATGTCGCCCGCGATGTAGGCGAGCGTCGGCGAATTGACGGCCTCGACGTGCAGCACCTTCGCGCGCACCTGCTTCCAGACGGCCATCACCTCGTCGAGCCGGTACAGCTGCGGGCCCGCCATCTTGTGCGCGGGGTCGGCCAGCAGGTGATACAGGCCGTCGTCGCCGCGCTTCGACCAGTGCGCGGCGAGGAACGCCGCGCGGCCCGGATCGAGCCGCGGATTGGTCTTGGTCAGCCGGGCCGCGACGTCGTCGAGCGACGCGTACGGGCGCAGCACCGGTGGCGCGCGCAGCTCGTCGAGCCAGCCGCGCAGCCGGCGCGGCGCCTGCTCGGCCCGCGCGGGGGCGAGCCCGAACCCTTCGAGGTCGACCACGCGCCGCACGCGCTCCGGCCGCGCGCCCGCGTACAGGCACACGACGTTCGCCCCCATGCTGTGCCCGACCAGGTTGACTTCGCCGGTCGGCGCATAGTGATCGACCAGCGCGTCGAGATCGCCCAGGTACTCGTGGAACCAGTAATGACCGCCGCCCTGCCGCGCGACCGGCCAGTCGGACAGGCCGAAGCCGCGCGCATCCGGCGCGATCACCTGCCAGTCGCCCGCGAGCGCGTCGACGACGAACTGGAACGACGCCGCGACGTCCATCCAGCCGTGCAGCATGAACAGCGTCGGCGCATCGGGCCGGCCCCAGCGCCGCACATGCAGCTTGACGCCGCGGACGGTGACGAAATCGGAAACAGAACTCGAGGCATTCATTGCAGCCGCCAAAAAAAAGAATGATCGTTCGATTATAGCGATGGCACTTCCGTTCCGGCGCGCGGCAGTCGAGGCAGCGCTCTAGCGACGGTGAGCCGACGGTACGTGGATCCAGTTGCCGCGGAAATGCCGCCGAGCGGCCCGTGTGGCCAGCCGGCGGCAGCGTTCGCCCGCCCGTCGGGAGCCGCCAGCGCCCGGTCGTCCTAACCCGCCGCCGTGCCGTCCACGGCGTCCTGCGCGGCGAGTTCGTCCAGCTCCGCCTGCTCGAATCCCGCGGTACGGCGCGCGTCGAAATTGAACGGACCGCGCAGCCGCGGCGCATGGTACTGCTCGGCAAGCTCGCGGTAGGTGGGAACCGGATCGCGGCCGGCGGCGCCGCACAAGTGCCGGAACCAGCGGTTCCCGATCGCGACATGGCCGATTTCGTCGCGCAGGATCACGTCGAGGATCGCCGCGGACGCGTCGTCGCCCGCCTGCAAGAGCCGCGCACGGATCGGCGGCGACGCGTCGAGCCCGCGCGCCTCGAGGGTGCGCGGCACGAGCGCCATCCGCGCGAGCACATCGGCCTTGGTCCGCTCGCACATCTCCCATAGCCCGTTGTGCGCGGGGAAATCGCCGTACGCATGCCCGAACCCGGCCAGCCGGTCGGACAGCAGCGTGAAGTGATAGGCCTCCTCGGCCGCGACCTTCAGCCAGTCCGCGTAGAACGCGTCGGGCATGCCGGCGAAGCGCCACACGGCGTCGAGCGCGAGGTTGATCGCGTTGAATTCGATATGCGCGAGCGCGTGCAGCAACACCGCGCGCCCGGCGGGCGAGCGCATGCTGCGGCGCTCGAGCTGGCGCGGCTCGACGAGCGGCGGGCGCGCCGGACGGCCGGGCAGGTCGGCCGGCTCGTCCAGGCCGAGCGCCGGCGCGATCGCGGCCTGTCCGACGAGCAGCGCGTCATACAGCGCACGGACCTGCGCGGCCTTCGCGGCCGGCTCGGCGATCCGCAGCGCGTCGAGTGCGGCGCGGCGCACGCAACGCGGCGCCGCGGTAAGGGAAGAAGGCTGCATGCTCATCAAACGGGGCACCATCCGCACGCATCGCGGGAGCGCACGCACGCGACGGTTTACAATAAGCGTTTGTGCCGTCACGCAACGCGCCCGGCACGCCAGACGCGCCATTCTACCGGCGCCCATCATCGAAGAGACCAGGAGACTCCGTGACGATCTACAAACTGGGCGAGACGGCCCCGACGATCCACGAAAGCGTATTCGTCGCCGATACGGCGGCCATCATCGGCAAGGTCGTGCTCGAGGAAAACGCGAGCGTCTGGTTCGGCGCGACGATTCGCGGCGACAACGAGACGATCACGGTCGGCACCGGCAGCAATGTCCAGGAAGGCGCGGTCCTGCATACGGACCCGGGCTTTCCGCTGACGATTGCCGAAAACGTGACGATCGGGCACCAGGCGATGCTGCACGGGTGCACGATCGGCGAGGGTTCGCTGGTCGGGATTCAGGCGGTGGTCTTGAATGGAGCGGTGATCGGCCGCAACTGTCTGGTCGGTGCCGGCGCGGTCGTGACGGAAGGCAAGACGTTCCCGGACAATTCGCTGATTCTCGGCGCCCCGGCGAAAGTCGTGCGCGAGCTGTCGGCAGACGACATCGCGCGGCTGCGCGCAAATGCGAAGACGTACGTCGAGCGGCGTGCGCATTTCAAGGAGCAACTCGTGCGGATCGGCTGATTCGCGCGGATTTCAAGGAAGAAGAGTGAGCGACCAGTTACAGAAATTCATGTTCAATTCGGCACCCGTGCGCGGCGAGATCGTGTCGCTGCGCAACACGTGGCAAGAGGTGCTTTCCCGCCGTGACTACCCTGCCCCGGTGCGCACGGTGCTCGGCGAGATGATGGCCGCGTGTGCGCTGCTGTCGGCGAACCTGAAATTTCACGGCACCCTGATCATGCAGATCTTCGGCGACGGACCGGTCCAGATGCTGGTCGTCCAGTGCGGCTCGGACCTGTCGATGCGCGCCACGGCCAAGTTCGCCGGCGACGCGGCGCAGACGATCGGCGACGACATGCAGTTCGCGTCGCTCGTCAACGCGAGCGGTCACGGCCGCTGCGTGATCACGCTCGACCCGGCCGAGAAGCTGCCGGGCCAGCAGCCGTACCAGGGCATCGTGCCGCTGAACGGCGTCGACGGCCCGCTCGAATCGGTGTCGCAGGTGCTCGAGCACTACATGCACCACTCGGAGCAGCTCGACACGCGGCTGTGGCTCGCGGCCGATCGCGACCGCGCGGTCGGCATGCTGCTGCAGAAGCTGCCGGGCGACGGCGGCATCGTGCCGCGCAACGCCGAGACCGACGCCGACACGTGGGAGCGCGTCTGCACGCTCGGCGGCACGCTGTCCGCCAAGGAACTGCTCGAGGTCGAACCGGAAGTCGTGTTCCGCCGGCTGTTCTGGCAGGAAAACGTGCAGCACTTCGACCCGGCCGGGACGCGTTTCCAGTGCTCGTGCTCCCGCGAGAAGGTCGGCGCGATGCTGCGCATGCTCGGCCGCGACGAAGTCGACAGCGTGATCGTCGAGCGCGGTCACGTCGAGATCCACTGCGAGTTCTGCAACCAGCGCTACGAATTCGATCCCGTCGACGTCGCGCAGTTGTTCGCCGCGCCGGAACTCGCGACCGGCATCACGCCCGCGACCGAGCAGCGTCACTGAGCGCGCCGCGCGTCCGTGCCCGCGATGCGGGCGCGGGCGCATAATGACGCACGAGCGTCGCCCGTACGGCTCACGCGCCGCAGGTCCCGCCTTCGGCGCAAGCCGCTTTGCACTGCGGCGCGCTGCTGGAGAAACTCATGAATCGCCCGTTCCGCACCCTCGTCCTGGCCAGTGTCGCAGCCGGCACGCTGGCCCTCGCCGGCTGCGCGGTGCAGCCGCCTTCGTCGACGATCCTGAGCCGCCTGCCCGAGCCGGGCGCGTCGGGCGGCCGGCCGCCCGCCCTGTCGAGCGCGGAGCGCAAACGCTACGACGAGATCGACCGGCAGGTACTGCGCGAGCAGAACGACGCGATGGCGGCCGAGGCCACCGCGCGCGCGTGGTCGTATTACTCGCCGCCGCCCGTGACGGTCTACGGCGGCTATTACGGCGGCGGCTGGGGCAGCCGATGGGGCACCGGCATCGGCTATGGCTACGGTTACCCGGGCTGGTGGTGGTGACGCGACATCGCGTCGACCGACCCGATTGACGACTGGCAGGAAATAAAAAAGCGCGGCATTTCCCGCGCTTTTTCAATGGTTCGGACTCCCGCGCTCAGTGATGCGCGGCCTTGCCCTTCTCGCCGCCGTGATGCCGCGACGGTTTCGCGATCGACTGCGGGTTCGGCACGACACGCACGGGTGCCGCGGACACGGTACCGCGCGTCGACGTGCTCGACGGCGTGTTGTTCAGCGGGCTGGCCGGCGCGTTCGGCGATACGAACTGCACGAACACTTCGCCATCCTTCACCATGCCCATCTCGTAGCGCGCGCGCTCCTCGATGGCCGCGGTACCGCCCTGCAGATCCTGCACTTCGCCCGCGATCCGTTCATTGCGCAGCTTCTCGTCCGCATTCTTCTGCAGCTGATCGCCGAGCTGCTGGCGCAATTCGTGCACCCGCAACCAGCCGCCGTGTCCCCACCATAGGGGGTACTGAATGAGCGCCAGCAAGGCAATCAGGACGACAGTGACAAGCCGCATGTAAGAGACGCAGATATAAGAAGCGCCGCTCCGCGCGACATGCACAGAGCGGCGTCGAGATGACGAACCCGATAGTAGCGCGTTAGCGCAGGTTATAGAAAGCCGATTTGCCCGGGTAGCTCGCGATGTCGCCGAGATCTTCCTCGATGCGCAGCAGCTGGTTGTACTTCGAGATGCGGTCGCTGCGCGACAGCGAACCCGTCTTGATCTGACCGGCGTTCAGGCCGACCGCGATGTCCGCGATCGTCGAATCTTCCGTTTCGCCCGAGCGGTGCGAGATCACGGCCGTGTAGCCCGCGCGCTTCGCCATTTCGATTGCCGCGAACGTTTCGGTCAGCGTACCGATCTGGTTGATCTTGATGAGGATCGAGTTCGCGATGCCCTTCTCGATGCCTTCCTTCAGGATGCGCGTGTTCGTGACGAACAGGTCGTCGCCGACGAGCTGCACCTTCTTGCCGAGGCGCTCGGTCAGCAGCTTCCAGCCGTCCCAGTCGCCTTCGTGCATGCCGTCCTCGATCGACACGATCGGGAACTTGTCGGCGAGCGTCGCGAGGTAGTCGGTGAATTCGGCCGACGACAGTTGCAGGCCTTCGCCCGCGAGCTGGTACTTGCCGTCGTGGTAGAACTCGGAGGCCGCGCAGTCGAGCGCGAGCAGCACGTCTTCGCCCGCACGGTAGCCGGCCTTCTCGATCGCCTGCAGGATCGTCGACAGGCACTCGTCGTTGCTGCCGAAGTTCGGCGCGAAGCCGCCTTCGTCGCCGACTGCCGTGCTCATGCCGCGGTCGCTCAGGATCTTCTTCAGTGCGTGGAACACTTCCGCGCCGCAACGCAGGGCTTCACGGAACGTCGGCTGGCTCACCGGGACGATCATGAATTCCTGGATGTCGAGGCTGTTGTTCGCGTGCGCGCCGCCGTTGACGATGTTCATCATCGGGACCGGCAGCTGCATCGCGCCCGAGCCGCCGAAGTAGCGGTACAGCGGCAGGCCGGCTTCTTCAGCCGCTGCCTTCGCGACGGCCATCGACACGGCCAGCATCGCGTTCGCGCCGAGGCGCGACTTGTTGTCGGTGCCGTCCAGCTCGAGCAGCGTCTTGTCGAGGAACGCCTGTTCCGACGCGTCGAGGCCCATGATGGCTTCGGAGATTTCGGTGTTAATGTGCTCGACTGCCTTCAGCACGCCCTTGCCGTTGTAGCGGCCGGCTTCGCCGTCGCGCAGTTCGATCGCTTCACGCGAGCCGGTGGACGCGCCCGACGGCACCGCCGCGCGGCCCATCGTGCCCGATTCGAGCAGCACGTCGCATTCGACGGTGGGGTTGCCGCGCGAATCCAGAATCTCGCGGCCGATGATATCTACGATTGCACTCATGGGTTTCCTCTGAGAATGACGATGGATTCTTCAAACTGCGACGGCATGCGCGCCGACATTGCTTACGCTACTGACGCGCGAGGCCGTCGCATGGTTCATTCGATCTTTAGTTGAAATCGTTTTCCAGGAACGGATTGCGCTTCACCGCCTGGTCGAGCGTGACGAGGGTCTCCAGCAGCGCGCCCATCCGGTTCAGCGGCACCGCGTTCGGGCCGTCCGACTTCGCTTCGGCCGGATTCGGGTGCGTTTCCATGAACAGGCCCGCAACACCCGTCGCGACGGCAGCACGCGCGAGCACCGGCACGAATTCGCGCTGGCCGCCCGAGCTCGTGCCCTGCCCGCCCGGCAGCTGCACCGAGTGGGTCGCATCGAACACGACCGGCGCGTTCGTCTCGCGCATGATCGCGAGCGAGCGCATGTCCGACACAAGATTGTTGTAGCCGAACGAGACGCCGCGCTCGCACGCCATGAAGCGGTCTTCCGACAGCCCGGCTTCACGCGCCGCGTCGCGCGCCTTGTCGATCACGTTCTTCATGTCGTGCGGCGCGAGGAACTGGCCCTTCTTGATATTGACGGGCTTGCCCGAGCGTGCGCACGCGTGGATGAAGTCGGTCTGGCGGCACAGGAACGCGGGCGTCTGCAGCACGTCGACGACCGACGCGACCTGCTCGATCTCCTCGATCGAATGCACGTCGGTCAGCACCGGCAGGCCGAGCTGGCGCTTCACCTCGCCGAGGATCCGCAGGCCCTCGTCCATTCCGAGGCCGCGAAACGACTTGCCCGAGCTGCGATTCGCCTTGTCGTAGGACGACTTGTAGATGAACGGGACGTTCAGCTTTTCGCAGATCTCCTTCAGGCGGCCCGCCGTGTCGATCGTCATTTGCTCCGATTCGACGACGCAGGTACCCGCGATCAGGAAGAAAGGCTGGTCGAGACCGACCTCGAAATCGCACAGCTTCATGCTTTACACTCCGCGCGCTTGCTTGTTGGCGAGCGCGGCTTCGACGAACGACTTGAACAGGGGATGACCGTCACGCGGCGTGGACGTGAATTCCGGGTGGAACTGGACGCCGACGAACCACGGGTGCATCGAGCGCGGCAGCTCCATCATTTCCGGCAGATCCTCGCTCGGGGTACGGGCGCTGATGATAAGGCCGCCGGCTTCGAGCTGGGGCACGAAGCGGTTATTGACTTCATAACGGTGGCGATGGCGCTCGTTCACGTCCTTGCCATAGATCTCTTCGGCCATCGTGCCGGGCTTGATCGGGCAGCGTTGCGAGCCGAGGCGCATCGTGCCGCCGAGATCGGATTCCTCGGTGCGCGTCTCGACCTTGCCTTCGCGGTCGTGCCACTCGGTGATCAGCGCGACCACGCGTTCCGGCGTTTCCGGATCGAATTCCGTGCTGTTCGCCTGCTTCAGGCCGACGACGTCGCGCGCGAATTCGATCACCGCGAGCTGCATGCCGAGACAGATGCCGAGGTACGGCACCTTCGCCTCGCGCGCATAGCGGATCGCCGCGATCTTGCCTTCCGTGCCGCGACGGCCGAAACCGCCCGGCACCAGCACGGCGTCGAGATGCTTCAGGCTGTCGACACCGTTCGTCTCGACCTCTTCCGAGTCGATGTACTCGATGTTGACCTTGGTCGACGTGTGCAGCGATGCGTGGCGCAGCGCCTCGATCAGCGACTTGTACGACTCGGTCAGGTCGACGTACTTGCCGACCATGCCGATCGTCACTTCGTGTTTCGGATTTTCCAGCTTCTCGACGAGCTCCGACCACATGCTCAGGTCGGCGTCCTTCGGCGACAGCTTCAGCTCTTCGCAGATGATCCGGTCGAGGCCCTGGTCGTGCAGCATCTGCGGAATCTTGTAGATGCTGTCGGCGTCCCACACCGAGATCACGGCGTCTTCCGGCACGTTCGAGAACATCGAGATCTTCTTCGATTCGTCGTCCGGGATGCGGCGGTCCGCACGGCACAGCAGCACGTGCGGCAGGATGCCGATCTCGCGCAGCTTCTGCACGCTGTGCTGGGTCGGCTTCGTCTTCAGCTCGCCGGCCGTCGCGACGTACGGCACGAGCGTCAGGTGCACGAAGCACGCGCTGTTGCGGCCGAGGCGCAGGCTCATCTGGCGCGCGGCCTCGAGGAACGGCAGCGACTCGATGTCGCCGACCGTGCCGCCGATCTCGACGATCGCGACGTCCGGTTCGCCGCAGGTGGCCGATGCCGCCCCGCGCTCGATGAACGCCTGGATTTCGTTCGTGATGTGCGGAATCACCTGCACGGTCTTGCCGAGATAGTCGCCGCGGCGTTCCTTGCGGATCACCGATTCGTAGATCTGGCCGGTCGTGAAGTTGTTGGCCTTGCGCATCTTCGTGCTGATGAAGCGCTCATAGTGGCCGAGGTCGAGGTCGGTCTCCGCTCCGTCTTCCGTCACGAACACTTCGCCGTGCTGGAACGGGCTCATCGTGCCGGGGTCGACGTTGATGTAGGGATCGAGTTTGAGGAGGGTGACTTTCAGACCGCGCGATTCGAGGATCGCGGCGAGAGAGGCGGCGGCAATACCCTTGCCGAGGGAAGAAACTACGCCGCCGGTGACGAAAACATATTTGGTCATCGCTGGATGCTCGCGGGAAAAACGGATTATACCGTAAAGCCCGCCCTTCTCTCAGCAATTGACGCGATGATCCCGCCCTTTCGCGCTGTGCCGCGCCAGCCGTGCGCGCCGGGGCGAACCGGCCGGCCGGACGGTGCAACCGCGCACGCCGGACGCGGAGCACCGGACCAAGGCGTCAGGCGCTGTTCGCGAGCGCCGCGCTGTCTCGCGGCACGCCGCCCTCCGCCGTTTTCAGCGAATTCAGCATCCGCTGCAATGCGCGGGCCGTCTCGATCGGCCGCTCCATCGGGAACAGGTGGCTGCCCTCGATCCATTCGATGCGCCCGCGCGCGGCGCGGCGCGTCGCCTCGAGCCCGACCTGCCGCACCTCGCGCGAGCGCGTGCCGGCGAGAAAGCCGAGCGGCACCGGCGCGCCGTGCGCGAGCCGCGGGCCGAGCGTGTGCGGCAGCGTCCGGTAGATCAGGTATTCGACCTGCCGGTCGAATGCGAGCGCGCGTTCGCCGTCGGCGCCCGCCTGCGGGATGCCGTGGTCGATGTAGTCCGACAGCATCCGCTCGTCCCAGCGCGCGAACGCGGGTTTCTCGTGAAAGTGCCGCCAGGCTTCGTCGCGGCTCGCCCAGCGCGTGCGCCGGTTGCGCGTCGCGGCCGCCGGCGACAGCCGCTCGTCGAGCCCGGCCCACTGGCTCGCGCGCAGCGCGCCGGCGCGCCATCCCGCGATGATCGGTGAATCGATCATCACCACGCCGCGCACCCAGTGCGGTTTTTTCAGCGCGGCCATCAGCGACAGGTAGCCGCCGAGCGAATGGCCGACGAGCCAGACCGGGCGCTCGTAGCGGCTGCCGATGTCGTCGAGCAGCTGCTCGACGAGATGCGGCCAGTCGCGCGTCACCGGGTAGCGGCGGTCGTGACCGATGCGCTCGATGTAACGCAGGTCGTAGTCGTCTGCCAGCTCGGCGAAGATCGTCCGGTACGTCGAGGCCGGAAAACCGTTCGCATGCGAGAAGTGGAGGATGTCCTTCAAACGCCAATGTCTCCTTTGTCGACGGGAGTTGGCGCTTTAGCGCTTACTTCCGTCCCATGCTTCGCGGTCGACGGGAGTTGGCGCTTCAGCGCTTACTCCCGTCCCATGCTTCGCGGTCGACGGGAGTTGGCGCTTCAGCGCTTACTCCCGTCCCATGCTTCGCGGTCGACGGGGGTTGGCGCTTCAGCGCCTACTCCAGTCCCATGCTTCGCGGTCGACGGGAGTTGGCGCTTTAGCGCTTACTTCCGTCCCATGCTTCGCGGTCGACCGGAGTTGGTGCTTTAGCACTTACTCCCGCCCCATGCTTCGCGATCGGCGAGCTCCGCTGCTCCAGCACCTGTCCGGTCTCTTCGTTCCTGCTGCGCGCCACCACACCAACTCACCGGTCCATCCAGTACCGTCGCTGCGCATCGCGATAACGCTCGAACGCAAAACCGCCGTCCGCCGGCGCGACGTCGAACCGCACAGCCCCGTCGCGATCGGTGCGTGGCAGCGGAATCCCGCGCGCCTCGTAGCGCGCGAGGACCGTCCGGTGCGGATGCCCGAAGCGATTGCGATAGCCTACAGGAAATACCGCGACGCGCGGCCCGACCGAATCGAGGAAAGGCTCGACCGACGACGTGCGGCTGCCATGGTGCGGCACGACGAGGATCTGCGCGGCCAGCGCGTCGCGCGCATCGGCCACCAGGCGGCGCTCGGCGCGTGCCTCGATGTCGCCCGTCAGCAGGGCCGACGTGCCCACCGCGTCGATGCGCAGCACGCACGATTGTTCGTTCGACGGACCGGCCCCCGCCACGCGCGGCGGCCACAGCATCGTGAACACGACACCGTCCCAACTCCACCGCTGCCCGGCCGCGCAAGGCAACCGATCGGTCACGCCGGCCGCCTGCGCGTCGCGCCACAGCCGGTGCCGCGGCGCGATGCCGGCAAGCAGCTGACGCACCTCGACCGCCGCATAGACGGCCGCCGCGCCGCCCGCGTGATCGGCGTCCGCATGACTGAGCACGAGCGTATCGACGGTCCGGATTCCGCGCGAGCGCAACGAAGGCGCAACGATCCGCTGGCCGGCATGGGTCGACTCCGGCCCGGGCCCCGCATCGAACAGCAAGGTCCGGCGTGCGGTCTCGACCAGCACCGACGCGCCCTGCCCGACGTCGAGCACGGTCAGCCGGAAGCCGCCCGGCGGCGGTTTATCCGGCGCCGGCGCAAGCAGCGGCAGCCACGTGATCGGCGCGGCCCAGCGCAGCGGCCAGCCGCGCGGCATCAACACCCATGCGACGCCGATGCACGCCAGCATCAACACCGGCCAGTCGGGCATGCGCAGCCAGAATACGCTGGCCGGCCAGTCGGCAAGATGCCCCAGCAGCGCCATCATCGGTTCGAGCGCCGCATGCGCGAGCCGGAACGCATAGCCGTCCAACGGCGCGGGCAACCCGATACCGGCGAGCACGACCGGCGTCACGACGGCGCTGACCCACGGAATCGCAAATGCATTGCCGAACGGCCCCGATACCGAGATTTGCGCGAACCACGCGGCCGTCAGCGGCGCGAGGCCGATCGTCACCGCGTACTGCACGCGCGTGGCCTCCGCGATTCGGCGCCCGGCACGCGCGCACCCTGCTCGCAGCCACCGCCAGCGGTCGACCGTGGCGGTGCCATCCCCCGCACCGTCGCCGCTGTCGCGCCTGTCGCCCCCGTCGAATTCGCGCACCGCGCGCCAGCCCGCGACCGCCATCAGGATTACCGCGACCGTGCCGAACGACAGCCAGAAACCGGCGGACAACACGGCCCACGGATCGGCGAGCAGCACGCCGCCGAGCGCCGCGCACAGCACCGCGGAGGTCGGCACGCTGCGTCCGGCCAGATAGGCGGCCGCACCGGCCGCGATCATCCACCATGCGCGCTGCGCCGGCACGTTGAAGCCGGCGAGCGCCGCGTAGCCGGCGGCGGCCGCCAGCGCGGCAACCGAAGCCACGTAAGGCGCGGGTATCATCAGCGCCGCCGCACGTCCTCGCCAGCGCAGACGCCGCCAGACGATCGATGCGATCCCGCCGGTGAGCGCGCCGACGAGCCCGACATGCAGCCCCGAGATCGCGACCAGATGACTCGTGCCCGTATTGCGCAGCACGCGCCACGCGTCGTCGCCGATGCCGGATTGATCGCCGACCGCGAGCGCGGTCACGATGCCGCGATGGCGCGCGCCGCTGCCGAGCGCATCGCCGATACCGGCACGCAGCGCGTCGCGCAGCCGATCGATCGACGCGCGCCATCCCGACGCACGCGCGTCGAGCAGTTCCGCCCGTTCGGGCGCGACCACATAGCCGATCGCGCGAATGCCCGCGGCGAGCCATGCCGCCTCGCTGTCGCGCACGCCGGGATTCGCCTCGGCATGCGGACGCTTCAGGCGCACGACGAGGCGCCAGCGCTGCGCGGCGCGCAAATCGGGCATCGCGTCGCGTGCTCCGGGCGCGCCGTACGTGCGCCATGACAACCGGATCACGGGAGGAAACCGGGCCAGCGCCGCATCGTTCGATTCGACGGCAAACAGCAGTCGCGCGCCGGTGTCGTCGATCACCGGCAACCCGCGGATCACGCCCGTGACGACGATGTTGCGCCCTTCCCGCTCGACGGGCAGGCTGTCACGCAGCCGCCATTCGGCGCGCGCGGCCGCATAGCCGAATCCGATCGCACCGGCGGCGCACGCGCACAGCACCCACCGGAGCGCGACGATCGCGCGGGTTCGACGGCGCCGCGCACACCATGCGAGCAGCGCGCCGCAACCGGCCAGCACCGCCGCCCCGCCTGCCCAGACGCCCGCGCCCGGCAACGCCGCCTGCCGCTGCAGCACGACCACGCCGAGCGCGAACGCGATCCACCACACGCGCATCGCGCCTCCTCGTCGACCTGGCGCCGCCGCTGTCGAGACGGCGCCTTCCGGCAACGATTATGCGGACGAAAGGGCGAGTCGCGGCAGCGCGGCGAGCGCGTTAGCCGTTGTGGATAGGGACAGCGCGTGCGCGTCGATCCCGCGCAGCTCGGCGAGCACGGCACCGATGCGCGGCACCTGGTCGGGCGCATTGCGGGACTTGTACGCCCATTCGGGCGCGATGTCGGGCGCGTCGGTCTCGACGACGATCGCGTCGAGCGGCAACTGCGCGGCGAGCCGGCGGATCTGCAACGCGCGTCCGAACGTCACGTTGCCGCCGAAACCGAGATGCAGCCCCTGTGCGAGATACGCGTCGGCCTGCTGGAAACTGCCGTTGAACGCATGCGCGATGCCGCGCCGCACGCCGAAGCGGCGCAGCCCGGCGAGCACGCGGTCCTGCGACTTGCGCACGTGGCACAGCACCGGCAGGTCGAATTCCCGCGCGAGCTTGAGCTGCCCCTGATAGAAGAATTGCTGCCGCGCTTCGTCGAGCCCCGGCACGAAGTAGTCGAGCCCGATCTCGCCGATCGCGACGAAGCGCGGATCGTCGAGGCTCGCCTCGATCTCCATGCGCAGCCGGTCGAGATCCTCGTCGCGTGCGTGCGGCGTATACATCGGGTGGATGCCGAGCGCATAGACCGCGCCCGGTGTGCGCTGCGCCAGTTCGCGCACGGTCGTGAAATTGTCGCGCCCGATGCTCGGAATCACGATGCGCGACACGCCGGCCGCACGCGCCGCCTGCGTGACCGCGTCGCGGTCGGCGTCGAATTCGGCGGCATCGAGATGACAATGCGTATCGATCCACATGGCGGCTTTCCTGCGCCCCGCCGCAACGCCGGGACTCGTCCGGCGGCACGGCGGAGGCGTTCGTTCACACCGGCAGCGCCGGCTCCTCGTGCAGCACGCCGTCGCGCAGGCGCATGATGCGGTCGCAGCGCGCGGCGAGCTCGGGATCGTGCGTGACGATCACGAAGCTCGTTTCGAGCGTCTCGGACAACTCGAGCATCAGGTTGAACACGGTATCGGCCGTCGTGCCGTCGAGGTTGCCGGTCGGCTCGTCGGCGAGCACGCAGGCCGGCTTCGTCACCAGCGCGCGCGCGATCGCGACGCGCTGCCGCTCGCCGCCCGACAGCTCGCCCGGCCGGTGCTTCGCACGCGGGCCGAGACCGACACGTTCGAGCATCGCCTGTGCCTGCGCGCGCGCGTCCTCGGTCGTCATCCGGCGGATGCGCAGCGGCATCGCGACGTTGTCGAGCGCGGTGAATTCCGGCAGCAGGTGATGGAACTGGTAGACGAAGCCGAGCGCGCGGTTGCGCAGCTCGTTGCGCTCGCGCTCGGCGAGCTGCGTAAACGGCTTGCCGAGCAGCGACACTTCGCCCGCGCTCGGTTCGTCGAGGCCGCCCAGCACGTGCAGCAGCGTGCTCTTGCCGGAGCCCGACGCGCCGACGACCGCCAGCTTCTCGCCGCGTCGCACCGTCAGCTCGGTGTTGTTGAGCACCTGCACGTTGAAGCCGCCCTGCACGAACGCCTTCGTGATCCCGCGCGCCTGAAGCACGTATTCCTGCATACCTGCCGAATCCTGTCTGATGGGTTGTCGTGAATCCGCGAATGCGGTCGCGCGATCATTCATAGCGCAGCGCCTCCGCCGGCTTCACCTTCGCGCCGCGCCAGCTCGGATAGAGCGTCGCGACGGCCGACAGCACGAACGCGATCAGGCCGATCTTGATGACGTCGCCCGCGACGAGCTCGGACGGCAGCTCGCTGATGAAGTACACCGACGGCGGCAGGAACTGCACGCCGAACAGATGCTCGATCATCGGGATCAGCCACGGAATGCTCCACGCGATCAGGCAGCCGAGCGCGACGCCCGATGCGGTGCCGACGAAGCCGATCGTCACGCCCTGCACGACGAAGATCTTCATGATCGAGCCCGGCTGCGCGCCGAGCGTGCGCAGGATCGCGATGTCGGCCTGCTTGTTGGTCACCGTCATCACGAGCGACGACACGAGGTTGAACGCGGCCACCGCGATGATCAGCGTGAGGATGATGAACATCATCCGCTTCTCGATCTGCACGGCCGAGAACCAGGTCTTGTTCTGCTGGGTCCAGTCGCGGATGTACAGGCTGCCCGACAGCGTATGCGACAGCTCGACCGCGACCTGCGGCGCCTTCTGCATGTCGGTGAGCCGCAGCCGCACGCCGGTCGGCGCGGCCATCCGGAACAGCGCCTCCGCGTCGCGGATGTTGATCATCGCGAGCGTGCTGTCGTATTCGTAGTGGCCCGACTCGAACACGCCGACGACCGTGAACTGCTTGAGCCGCGGCATCATCCCGGCCGGCGTGATCGTGCCTTCGGGGGCGACGAGCGTGACCTTGTCGCCGACCGTCACGCCGAGGTTGCCGGCGAGCGCGTCGCCGAGCACGATGCCGAACTGGCCGGGCACGAGCGCGGCGAGCTGGCCCGCCTTCATGTCCTTGCCGATGTCCGACACCTGCGGTTCGAGCGACGGCTCGACGCCGCGCAGCATCACGCCGCTCACCGCGTCCTGGCGCGTGAGCAGCGCCTGCGCGTCGACGTACGGCGCCGCGCCCGTCACCGACGGATTGCGGCGCGCTTCCTGCGCGGTCAGTTGCCAGTCGGGCATCGAGCCGGTCGGCGAAAACACCTCGACGTGCGCGAGCACCGACAGCATGCGGTCGCGCACTTCCTTCTGGAAGCCGTTCATCACGGACAGCACGACGATCAGCGCCGCGACGCCGAGCGCGATCCCGAGCATCGACACGAGCGCGATGAAGGAAATGAAGCCGTTGCCGGTCGTGCGTTTGCCGGCGCGCGTGTAGCGCCAGCCGATCTGCCATTCGTACGGAAGTTTCAAGCGAATCCTTTCTGCTGGTTACGGCGGGGATGGCGGCCCGAGGCCGGAGCGCCGCCCGGGGCGCGGTCGAAAAAAGCGGTCGCCGGACGCAATCGGGCCCAATCGGACCGTCAGCCGGCCCGATCACGCGCGCAGTTTGCCATACAATGCGCACCATCATGCACGACCGACGCCTCCATTTTCTCGTTCCGTTCGCGCTGCCGTCGGCGGCCGATGCGGCCTCGTCCCTGCACACGCTGGACAGCCCCGCGCTCGAAAAGTTGCTCGCCCGCGCGAGCCTCGTCGAGCGCGTGGCCGGCGAGGACTTCCAGCGCACGCTGCCGCACGAGCGCTGGCTGGCCCGCCGGTTCGGCGCGACTCAGGGCAACGCCGCCGACGAGGCGCCGCTCGCGCCCTACATGCTGCTGGCGGACGGCGGCGAGCCGGGCACCCAGGCCTGGGCGTGCGTCGAGCCGGTCCACGTCGAAATCGCGCACGATCACCTCGTGCTCGTCGACCCGGCGAGCCTCGCGCTCGACGACGGCGACGCCGCCGCGTTGCTGGCGGTCGCGCGCCCGCTGATCGAGGAGCTCGGCGTGCGACTGGAAGCACCGCATCCGGCGCGCTGGTACCTGTCCAGCGAGCAGCTCGCCCGCCTCGCCGGTGCCGCGCCGCTGCGCGCCAGCGGCCGCAACATCGAGATCTGGTTGCCGCACGAGGCGCACACCGGCGAACGCTCGCGGATGTGGATGAAGCTGCAGAACGAAGTGCAGATGGCGTGGTTCCAGCATCCGGTCAACGAAGCGCGCGAAGCGCGCGGGTTGCCCGCCGTCAATTCGATCTGGTTCCACGCGCAGGGCACGCTGAAGCCGGTCGGCAAGCCGTTCGCGCGCGTGCTGTCCGTGTCGCCCGCCGCGCTTGGCCTCGCGCGCGCGGCGCAGGCCGAGGCCGGCGCCGTGCCGGCCGCATTCGGCGCACTATCCGCCGCCGCCGGCGCGACGCTCGTCGAGCTGCCCACGCTGTCCGCCCCGTTCATCGAACAGGACTGGGCACGCTGGCACGACGCGCTCGCCGCACTCGAGCGCGACTGGTTCGCGCCCGCCCTCGCCGCGCTGCAGAACGGCGAGCTGGCCGGCGTCGACTTCACGCTGTGCGGCGACACCAGCTCCGTGACGCTGCACGCGACGCGCGGCGACCTGCGCAAGTTCTGGCGCCGCCGCGCGCTGGCATCCCTGTTCGAATAACCCGACCTGTATGACCCGGATCGTTACCCGCCCCGTCGCGCCCGCCGACGCCGAAGCGCTCGCGCGCCACGGCCTGCATCCCGTCCTCGCGCGCCTGTATGCGTCGCGCGGCGTGCAGTCCCCGACCGACATCGAAACCGCGCTCGCGCGGCTCGTGCCGCCCACCGAACTGAAAGGCTGCGCGGACGCCGCGGCGCTGCTCGCCGACGCGATCGCCGACCAGCGGCGCCTGCTGGTCGTCGCCGACTACGACTGCGACGGCGCGACCGCCTGCGCGGTCGCGGTGCGCGGCCTGCGGATGTTCGGTGCGCAAATCGACTACCTGGTGCCGAACCGCTTCGAATACGGCTACGGGCTCACGCCCGAGATCGTCGAACTCGCGGCCGCGCGCAAGCCCGACCTGCTGATCACCGTCGACAACGGGATCGCGAGCGTCGCGGGCGTCGAGGCCGCGAACGCACGCGGCATCGACGTGCTCGTGACCGACCACCACCTGCCCGGCGACGCGCTGCCCGCCGCGCGCGCGATCGTCAACCCGAACCAGCCCGGCTGCGCGTTCCCGAGCAAGCACCTCGCCGGCGTCGGCGTGATGTTCTACGTGCTGCTCGCGCTGCGTGCCGAGCTGCGCCGCCGCGGCGCATTCGCGAGCAAGGAAGCCGAACCGCGTCTCGACGGGCTGCTCGACCTCGTCGCGCTCGGCACCGTCGCCGACGTCGTGCGGCTCGACGGCAACAATCGCGTGCTCGTCGCACAGGGGCTGCAGCGCATCCGCAACGGCCGCATGCAGCCGGGTATCGCCGCGCTGTTCCGCGCCGCCGGCCGCGAGGCGCGCACCGCATCGGGCTTCGACCTCGGCTTCGGCCTCGGCCCGCGCCTGAACGCCGCCGGGCGGCTCTCGGACATGTCGCTCGGCATCGAGTGCCTGATCACCGACGACATCGGCCGCGCGTGGGACCTCGCGCAGCAGCTCGACGTGATGAACCGCGAGCGCCGCGAGATCGAGGCCGGCATGCAGCAGCAGGCGCTCGCCGATCTCGCCGACGTCGATCCGGCCGACGCGTGCACGATCACGCTGTTCAATCCCGAATGGCACCAGGGCGTGATCGGCATCGTCGCCGGACGGCTCAAGGAGAAATTCCACCGCCCGTCGTTCACGTTCGCGCATGCGGACGAGGCCGGCACGCGGGTCAAGGGTTCCGGCCGCTCGATTCCCGGCTTCCACCTGCGCGATGCGCTCGACCTCGTGTCGAAGCGCGAGCCCGACCTGATCGTCGCGTTCGGCGGCCACGCGATGGCAGCCGGTCTCACGCTCGACACCGACAACGTGCCGCGCTTCGCGGCCGCGTTCGAGGCCGTCGCGCGCGAATGGCTGTCCGACGACGCGCTGGCGCGCGTGATCGAGACCGACGGCGAACTGGAGGAAGCGTATTTCACGCCGCAGTTCGTCGGGCTGCTCGACGAAGCCGTCTGGGGCCAGGGCTTTCCGGCCCCGCTTTTCTCCGGCGAATTCGACGTCGTGTCGCAGTCGCTCGTGAAGGAAAAGCACCTGAAGCTGCAACTGGCGCGCGGCCGCCAGCGCTTCAACGCGATCTGGTTCAACCACACCGAGCCGCTGCCGGCGAGCGCGCTGATCGCGTACCGGCTCGTGGCCGACACGTGGAACGGCGTGACGCGCGTCCAGCTGATCGTCGAACACGCGGCCGGCTGAGCGCCGACCGGCCGGCCACCCGGCCCGCGGCGCCCGCGGGCCATGTGCAGACCACATGCAGACCACATGCGCGCCGCGCCGGACGGGGCCGCGGCGCGCGCGCAAGCACACTCCGCGTCACCGGGAAACCCTGCCGATCGGCTATAATTCCGCTTTTTTACGAAGCAAGAACAGCGAACGATCATGGAAGCGGAACGTCTCAACGCGATCGAAAGCTCCCTGCTCGACCTGCGCAACCGCGCGGGCGAGCTTCGGGGGTATCTTTGACTACGACGCCAAAGCTGCGCGTCTGACCGAAGTCAACAAGGAACTCGAGGACCCGAACGTCTGGAACGATTCGAAGAACGCCCAGGCACTTGGCCGCGAGAAGAAGCTGCTCGAAGGCGTCGTCACGACGCTGACGGCGCTCGATAGCGACCTGCGCGATGCGCTCGACCTGTTCGAGCTCGCACGCGAGGAAGGCGACGAAGACACCCTCGTCGCATCGGAAGACGACGCGAAGAAGCTCGAAGCACGCGTCGGCGACATCGAGTTCCGCCGGATGTTCTCGAACCCGGCCGACCCGAACAACTGCTTCATCGACATCCAGGCCGGCGCCGGCGGCACCGAAGCGTGCGACTGGGCATCGATGCTGCTGCGCCAGTACCTGCGCTACTGCGAACGCAAGGGCTTCAAGGCCGAGGTGCTCGAAGAGTCCGACGGCGACGTCGCCGGCATCAAGAACGCGACGGTCAAGGTCACGGGCGAATACGCATACGGCTTCCTGCGCACCGAAACGGGCATCCACCGCCTCGTGCGCAAGTCGCCGTTCGACTCGTCGGGCGGCCGTCACACGTCGTTCTCGTCGGTGTTCGTCTATCCGGAAATCGACGATTCGATCGAAGTCGAGATCAACCCGGCCGACCTGCGCATCGACACGTACCGCGCATCGGGCGCGGGCGGCCAGCACATCAACAAGACCGACTCCGCGGTGCGGATCACGCACATGCCGACCGGTATCGTCGTGCAGTGCCAGAACGACCGCTCGCAGCACCGCAACCGCGCCGAAGCGATGGCGATGCTGAAATCGCGCCTGTACGAAGTCGAAATGCGCAAGCGCCAGGCCGAACAGGACAAGCTCGAATCGAGCAAGACCGATGTGGGCTGGGGCCACCAGATCCGTTCGTACGTGCTCGACCAGAGCCGCGTGAAGGACCTGCGCACGAACGTCGAAATGAGCAACACGAGAGCCGTCCTCGACGGCGATCTCGACGACTTCATCAGCGCGAGCCTCAAACAGGGCGTGTAAGCGCCGCGGCGCGGCCCCTCCGGTCGCGCCGCCCTTCCCGTTGCGTTGCCGCACCCATTCCGAATTCCGACCATCATGACCGAACCGACCCAAACGCAGCCCGCCGTCGCGGCGGACGAAAACCAGATCATCGCCGAGCGCCGCGAGAAGCTGCGCGCACTGCGCGAGCAAGGCGTCGCCTATCCGAACGATTTCCGGCCGACGCATCACGCCGCCGATCTCCAGGTGAAATTCGCCGACTCGGACAAGGCCGCGCTCGAAGCGAACCCGGTCGAGGTGTCGGTCGCCGGCCGCATGATGCTCAAGCGCGTGATGGGCAAGGCGAGCTTCGCGACGGTGCAGGACGGTTCGGGCCAGATCCAGTTCTTCGTGACGCCGAACGACGTCGGCGCGGAAACCTACGACGCATTCAAGAAGTGGGACCTGGGCGACATCGTCGCCGCACGCGGCGTGCTGTTCCGCACCAACAAGGGCGAGCTGTCGGTCCAGTGCAAGGAACTGCGTCTGCTGTCGAAGGCGCTGCGTCCGCTGCCGGACAAGTTCCACGGCCTCGCCGACCAGGAAATGCGCTATCGCCAGCGCTATGTCGACCTGATCGTCACGCCGGAAACGCGCGACACGTTCCGCGCGCGCACCAAGACCATCGCGTCGATCCGCAAGTTCATGGACAACGCCGAGTTCATGGAAGTCGAGACGCCGATGCTGCACCCGATCCCGGGCGGCGCCGCGGCCAAGCCGTTCGTCACGCACCACAACGCGCTCGACATGCAGATGTTCCTGCGCATCGCGCCGGAGCTGTACCTGAAGCGCCTGATCGTCGGCGGTTTCGAACGCGTGTTCGAGATCAACCGCAACTTCCGGAATGAAGGCGTGTCGCCGCGCCACAACCCGGAATTCACGATGATGGAGTTCTACGCCGCGTACACCGACTACCGCTGGCTGATGGACTTCACCGAGCAGCTGATCCGCCAGGCGGCGATCGATGCGCTCGGCACCGCGACGATCCAGTACCAGGGCCGCGAGCTCGATCTCGCGAAGCCGTTCCACCGCCTGACGATCACGCAGGCGATCCAGAAGTACGCGCCGCAGTACACCGACGGCCAGCTGTCGGACGACGCGTTCCTGCGCTCCGAACTGAAGCGCCTCGGCGTCGACGTGTCGCAGCCGGCCTTCCTGAACGCCGGCATCGGCGCGCTGCAGCTCGCGCTGTTCGAGGAAACCGCCGAATCGCAGCTGTGGGAGCCGACCTACATCATCGACTACCCGGTCGAAGTGTCGCCGCTCGCACGCGCGTCGGACACGGTGCCGGGCATCACCGAGCGTTTCGAGCTGTTCATGACCGGCCGCGAGATCGCGAACGGCTTCTCGGAGCTGAACGATCCGGAAGACCAGGCCGCGCGCTTCAAGAAGCAGGTCGAGCAGAAGGATGCCGGCGACGAGGAAGCGATGTTCTTCGACGCCGACTACATCCGCGCGCTCGAACATGGGATGCCGCCGACGGGCGGTTGCGGGATCGGCATCGACCGTCTCGTGATGCTGCTGACCGACAGCCCGACGATCCGCGACGTGCTGCTGTTCCCGCACCTGCGCCGCGAAGACTGACGGCCGTGCCCGCGTGTGCGCCGCCCCTCGCGGCGCGCACGCGTCAGCTTTGTAACCACGCGTAAATCCCGCCTGCCGGCGTTCGCCGGTTTTCGATCCTCCCCCGTTTTATTCCCTCGTCGCGACGGCCTTCTCCGGGTTTTCCCTGTAGCAAACGCCGATCCCGCGCTGCAATTCGTTACACCTTGATACGGTGCGCCGCTCGCTCGTGGACGACACTCCTGTTGCGTCACCACGCATGACCACGGGACCAGAACGAGGCGCCGGAACGCCAAGTCTGCTCGCTCCCGAGCGTGGGATCCGGCCAGCGCCAACGTGCGAAACCGGGTCGACACCGGAGAAGAAAATGGACAACCAGAATCAAACCACGCCGCAAAAGCAACGCCTGCACCCGCTCATCGCGACCGCCGCAGGCGCAGTCATCGTCGCCAGCCTCGCCGCCACTGCCGCGATCACGGGCATCTTCCCGAAGGCCAGCAGCAACAACGCGCAGAACGGCCAGACCCAGGCCGCGCTGATCGCGTCGCAGCCGGTCGTCGATACGGCCGCGGCAGCCAGCGCCGCGCTCGCCGCGCAAGCGCAGCAGCAGGCAGCCGAGCAGGCCGCGCAGAAGGCTGCGGCCGAGAAAGCCGCTGCTGAGAAGGCAGCTGCGGCACAAGCCGAGCCGCGGCCCGCGCCGCGCCCGGCAGCCACGCACCACCGCCATACGCCGGCACCGCAACCGCCGCAATACGCACAACAGCCGTCCGCACCCGCGCAGCCGGCCTATTGCCAGACCTGCGGCACGGTCGTCGCGATTACGCAGACGCGCACGCCGGGCCAGAGCTCGGGGATCGGCGCGGTCGGCGGCGCAGCGGCCGGCGGCCTGCTCGGCAACCAGTTCGGTCACGGCAACGGCCGCACCGCGATGACGATCATCGGCGCGCTCGGCGGCGGTCTCGCCGGCAACCAGGTCGAGAAGCAGATACGCGCGGAAACCGACTACCAGGTGCAGGTCCAGATGGAAAGCGGCGCGACGCGCACGTTCACGTACCACAACCCGCCGCCGTTCGGTCAGGGCCAGCGCGTGCGGATCGAGAACGGCACGCTGGTCGGCTCGTAATGCACGACGAATCGCCGCGCGGCTCTTGCGCCGCGCGGAAATGAAAAAGGCTCGTGACGCGTCACGAGCCTTTTCCTTTTGCGGGAGCGTTGCCGGCGCCACGCGGTGCGGGCGTCGGCGCGAACCTCAGTCTTCGTCGTCGAAGTCCGATTCGTCGATCCAGTGAGCCTGGATCGCTTCGAGGATCTTCTCGCCCGAGTGCGCCGGGTCGTCGGTGAAGCCGTCCAGCTCGATGACCCATTGGCGCAGGTCGACGAAATTGACCCGCTGCGGATCGACGTCCGGATGCTTGTCTGCCAGCGCGATGGCGATTTCGCGCGAATCGGTCCATTTCATGGCCTGCTCTCCCGTATACGTGGCGAGTCCGTCCCGCCGATCCGTCAGTGATTTTCCTTCGCGTGGTTGATCGAGTACTTCGGGATCTCGACCACCAGGTCCGAATCTTCCTTCACGATCGCCTGGCACGACAGGCGCGATGTCGGCTCGAGGCCCCATGCCTTGTCGAGCAGGTCGTCTTCGTCCTCCTCGGACGGCTCGAGATCGTTGAAGCCCTCGCGGATCACCACGTGGCAGGTCGTGCACGCGCACGACTTCTCGCACGCATGCTCGATCTCGATCCCGTGGTCGAGCAGGTTGTCGCAAATACTCTTGCCGGGCGTCGCGTCGATCACTGCGCCGTCCGGGCACAGTTCGACGTGAGGCAGCACCACCAGTTGAGGCATGTCCGTTCCGTCAGTCAGGGTGCGGCGGCTGGCGCCGCACGGTTCAATATCGCGCGGGCCGTCGCCGGCCCGCGTGCAGTTCGTTCGTTCAGATCTCGTCGAGGCGGCGGCCCGACAGTGCGCGCTTGATGCTCTTGTCCATCCGGCGCGCCGCGAATTCGTCGGTGCCGTCGGCCAGCGTCTTGGTCGCGGTCTCGATCGCGTCCGTGTCGTCGCCCTGCGCGATCGTGCGCAGCGCCGCGACGAGCGCGTCGACCTGCGTGCGTTCGGCATCGTCGAGCAATTCGCCGTCGGCCGCCAGCGCCGCCTGCGTCGCCTCGATCATCCGCTCGGCCTCGACCTGCGCTTCGCGCAGCGCGCGTGCCCGCATGTCGATCTCGGCGGTCTTGAAGCTGTCCTCGAGCATCTTCGCGATGTCGTCGTCGGCGAGGCCGTACGACGGCTTCACGACGACCGACGCCTCGACGCCCGAATGCTGCTCGCGCGCGAACACCGACAGCAGCCCGTCCGCATCGACCTGGTAGGTCACGCGGATGCGCGCCGCACCGGCCGTCATCGGCGGGATGCCGCGCAGCTCGAAGCGCGCGAGCGAGCGGCAGTCGGCGACGAGCTCGCGCTCGCCCTGCACGACGTGGATCGCCATCGCGGTCTGGCCGTCCTTGAAGGTCGTGAATTCCTGCGCACGCGCGATCGGAATCGTCGAATTGCGCGGAATGATCTTCTCGACGAGACCGCCCATCGTCTCGACGCCGAGCGACAGCGGAATCACGTCGAGCAGCAGCCAGTCGTCGCCGCTGCCGCGATTGCCGGCGAGCAGGTCGGCCTGGATCGCCGCGCCGAGCGCGACGACCTGGTCCGGATCGAGGTTGACGAGCGGCGGCTGGCCGAAATACTTCGCGACCGCCTCGCGGATCACCGGCATGCGCGTCGCGCCGCCGACCAGCACGACGCCCTTGATGTCGGCCGGGCTCACCTGCGCATCGCGCAGTGCCTTGCGGGTCGGCGTCAGCGTACGCTGCACGAGCGGCTCGACGAGCGCGGCGAACGTGTCGTGCGAGATCGTCTGCACGAGGTGTGCACCGGTCGACAGCGTCACGTCGAGCGACGCCTGCGGCGCGGACGACAGCGCTTCCTTCAGCACGCGCACGCGATCGAGCAGCAGGCGCACGTCCTCGGGCGCGAGCGCCTTCGCGTCGATGCCGGCCTGCGCAAGTACGTGACCGAACAGCGCGTGGTCGAAATCGTCGCCGCCGAGTGCGGAATCGCCGCCCGCGGCCAGCACTTCGAATACGCCCTTCGTCAGCTTCAGGATCGACAGGTCGAACGTGCCGCCGCCGAGGTCGTACACCGCGTAGAGGCCTTCGGCCGCGTTGTCGAGACCGTAGGCGATCGCGGCCGCGGTCGGTTCGTTCAACAGGCGCAGTACGTTGAGGCCCGCGAGGCGCGCGGCGTCCTTCGTCGCCTGGCGCTGCGCGTCGTCGAAGTACGCGGGCACCGTGATCACCGCGCCGACCAGGTCGTCGCCGAGCGTGTCTTCCGCACGGTAACGCAGCGTCGCGAGAATCTCGGCCGACACTTCGACCGGGCTCTTCACGCCGTCGATCGTGCGGATCTGCACCATGCCGGGTGCATCGACGAATTCGTACGGCGCGTTCGCCGCGCCTTCGACCTCGGCCTTGCCGCGGCCCATGAAGCGCTTGACCGACACGATCGTGTTGCGCGGATCGGTCGCGGCCTGCTCCTTCGCTTCGTGACCGATGCGGCGGCCGCCCTTCTCCAGATAACGGACCACCGACGGCAGCAGCGCGCGGCCCGCTTCGTCCGGCAGCACTTCGGGCACGCTGTTGCGCACGGCCGCGACGAGCGAGTTCGTCGTGCCGAGATCGATCCCGACAGCGAGTCGCCGCTGGTGCGGCGCCGGCGCCATGCCCGGTTCGGAAATTTGCAGTAAAGCCATCTTGGTTCGTTCGGGCGCTCGGCCCGTTTGCTGCGCGTGCCGCGAGGCACGCGGTTAAGTTTCGAGGCGCTCGATCTGCGCGCCCACTTCCGACGCGACCCGTTCGATGAACATCAGCTGGCGCACGGCCTCGGCGGCGGCCTGGTCGGCCGCGCTGTCGAGCAGCGTGCCGAGGCGCTCGAGGCGCACGCGCTTTTCGTCGCGCAGCTCGGCGAGCAGCGCATCGAGCGCGTCGACGTTGCGGGCAGCCGCGGCATCCTCGATGCCTTCGCGCCACTCCATCTGCTGCATCAGGAACGCGGGCTCCATCGCGGTGTTGTTTTCGGCACCGATGTCGACGCCGCGCAGCGACAGCAGATAGGTCGCGCGCTTCAGCGGATCGCGCAGCGTGCGGTAGGCTTCGTTCGCACGGGTCGCCCATTGCATCGCGATGCGCTTTTGCGCGTCGCCGGCCGCCGCGAAGCGGTCCGGGTGCACCTGCGTCTGCACCGTGCGATAGGCGCTGTCGAGCGCCGTCTCGTCGAGCGCGAATTGCGCCGGCAGGTGAAACAGATCGAAGTGGCTGTCTTTCAGCGAAACCATCGTCGCGTTCAATTCCGGTTCGTCGCGCGGCAAACGCCGCACATTAAAAAGGCGGCCCGTGCCGCCTCTTGCCCGCATCGCGCGGAAACCCGCGTCACACGCGGAACGATTCGCCGCAGCCGCACTCGTCCTTCACGTTCGGGTTGTTGAACTTGAACCCCTCGTTCAGGCCTTCGCGTGCGAAGTCGAGCTCGGTGCCGTCGATGTACGCGAGGCTCTTCGGGTCGACGACGACCTTCACGCCATGGCTCTCGAACACCTGATCCTCGGGAGCCAGCTCGTCGACATACTCGAGCTTGTACGCGAGCCCCGAGCACCCGGTCGTGCGAACGCCAAGCCGCAGGCCCACACCCTTGCCGCGACGGACGAGGTATTTCTGGACGTGCTGTGCTGCTTTTTCGGTCAGTGTAATTGCCATGATGTCCTTGCCGCGGCGCGCCACCCGGGCCCGCCGCGATCCTTCACAAGCCGCTCGATGCCGCTCAGGCTGCTGCCTGATCGCCTTCCTTGGTGTCGTGGCGCTTCTTGTAGTCGGCCACGGCTGCCTTGATCGCGTCTTCCGCGAGAATCGAGCAGTGAATCTTCACCGGCGGCAGGGCCAGCTCTTCGGCGATCTGCGTGTTCTTGATCGACAGTGCCTCGTCGAGGGTCTTGCCCTTCACCCACTCGGTCACGAGCGAGCTCGACGCGATGGCCGAACCGCAGCCGTACGTCTTGAACTTCGCGTCTTCGATCACGCCGTCCGCGCCGACGCGGATCTGCAGCTTCATCACGTCGCCGCAGGCCGGCGCGCCGACCATGCCCGTGCCGACCGCGTCGTCGTCTTTCGCGAACGAACCGACGTTACGCGGGTTTTCGTAGTGATCCAGAACCTTGTTGCTGTATGACATGACTCAAACTCCTTGACTCGTTACGTCTGCGTGCGCAAATCCGCCCGCGAATGTATTCAATGCGGTGTTCAGTGTGCGGCCCATTCGATCGTCGACAGATCGATGCCTTCCTGGTGCATTTCCCAGAGCGGCGACAGTTCGCGCAGCTTCGCGATCTTGCTGTTCAGCAGGTTGATCACGAAGTCGACGTCCTGCTCCGTCGTGAAGCGGCCGACCGTGAAGCGGATCGAGCTGTGCGCGAGTTCGTCGTTGCGGCCGAGTGCACGCAGCACGTACGACGGCTCCAGCGACGCCGACGTGCAAGCCGAGCCCGACGACACCGCGACGTCCTTGATCGCCATGATCAGCGACTCGCCTTCGACGAAGTTGAAGCTGATGTTCAGGTTGTGCGGGACACGGTGCTCCATGTCGCCGTTCACGTACGTTTCCTCGATCTGCGACAGGCCGCGCAGCAGCTTGTCGCGCAGCATACGGATGCGCTCGTTCTCGGTCGCCATTTCTTCACGCGCGATGCGGAACGCTTCGCCCATGCCGACGATCTGGTGCGTCGCCAGCGTGCCCGAACGCATCCCGCGCTCGTGGCCGCCGCCGTGCATCTGCGCTTCGATGCGCACGCGCGGCTTGCGACGCACGTACAGCGCGCCGATGCCCTTCGGGCCGTAGGTCTTGTGCGCCGAGAACGACATCAGGTCGACCTTCAGCTTCGCGAGGTCGATCTCGACCTTGCCGGTCGACTGTGCGGCGTCCACGTGGAACACGATGCCCTTCTCGCGGCAGATCTCGCCGATCGTCTCGATGTCCTGGATCACGCCGATCTCGTTGTTCACGTGCATCACGGATACGAGGATCGTGTCCGGGCGCAGCGCGGCCTTGAACACGTCGAGGTCGATCAGGCCGTCTTCCTTCACGTCGAGATAGGTGACTTCGAAGCCGTCGCGCTCGAGCTCGCGGCAGGTGTCGAGCACGGCCTTGTGCTCGGTCTTCACCGTGACGATGTGCTTGCCCTTGCCCTTGTAGAAGTTCGCGGCACCCTTGATCGCGAGGTTGTCCGATTCCGTTGCGCCGGACGTCCAGATGATCTCGCGCGGATCCGCATTCACGAGCGCAGCCACCTGTTCGCGCGCTTCCTCGACCGCGCGTTCGGCATCCCAGCCGTACGCGTGGCTGCGCGATGCCGGGTTGCCGAACTGCTCGCGCAGGTACGGCACCATCTTGTCGACCACGCGCGGGTCGACCGGCGTCGTCGCGCTGTAATCCATGTAGATGGGCAGGTGGAGAGTCTCTTGGGTCATCTGTCGCTCCGGGTATTCTGTGCAGGGACTATGTGCGTTATGGGGTGTGCGGCGCGTTCGCGCTCACGAACTCGCGATGTTGAACACCGAATTGGGACCGAGCGGCATCGTGCGCACCGGTTCGGCCGGCGCCGCGGCGGGCTCCGGCGCGCGCCGGTCGCGCAGCACCGCGGGCGCGCCCTCGCGTGCGCGCTGCTGATCGACGAGATCCTGCAGCGATACCGAATCGAGGTATTCGACCATTTTCTGGTTCAGGGTCGACCACAGCTCGTGCGTCATGCAATGGCCGTCGGGCTGCTTCGAGCCGTCGCACGTGCCTTTGCCGCCGCACTGCGTGGCGTCGAGCGGTTCATCGACCGCGATGATGATGTCGGCGACGGTGACGTCCTGCGCGCGACGCGCGAGGTTGTAGCCGCCGCCCGGGCCGCGCACGGATTCGACGATTTCATGCCTGCGCAGCTTGCCGAACAGCTGTTCGAGATACGAGAGCGAAATCCGCTGGCGCTGGCTGATGCCTGCAAGCGTCACCGGGCCCTGCTCCTGGCGCAGTGCCAAGTCAATCATCGCCGTGACGGCGAAACGGCCTTTGGTGGTGAGTCTCATGGTGTCTAGGGGACTGCAATCTTGACGATTTTGGTCAAGTATAAATATTTGACGTTTTTAGTCAAGTATCCATGTCTTCGACAGGGTATTCGCAGACCGCTGAATTCCCCGCCGCGATCAGCGTGCGGCGCCGCTCCGGAGGGTGTCCAGCAGGCCCGCGCACGCGCGCTCGACCTGGTCGAGCACCTGTTCGAAGCCCTGCGCGCCGCCGAAATAAGGATCGGCCACTTCGGTCTCGGCCGCGCCCGGCGCGAATTCCATCAGGAGGCGCACCTTGTCGCGCTGCCCGGGCGGGCAGCGCCGCCGCAATTCCGCCAGATTGGCTTCGTCCATCGCCAGCAGCAGGTCGAACCGCTCGAAATCCGCCGCGCTCACCTGCCGCGCGCGCAGCGCCGACAGGTCGTAGCCGCGGATGCGGGCCGCCGCCTGCGCGCGCGTGTCGGGCGGCTCGCCGACGTGCCAGTCGCCGGTACCGGCCGAATCGACCTCGATCCGGTCGGCCAGCCCGGCCGCGTCCACCTGGTGGCGCATCACGCCTTCTGCGGTGGGCGAACGGCAGATATTGCCGAGACAGACGAAACAGATCGCAACGCGGGTCATCGCACTATCGGAAAGCCGCGGCGAGCCGCGCGGGAGAAGAACGCGCCATTATACAAAGGCGCCCGGAATCGCGCCGCCGCGCGAAGCGACGGCGGCGTGCCTTACAGCGCCTTGGGTGCGGCGAGCACGACGTCGCCGGATGCGGCCGGCAACGGTGTCGCTGCGTCGTCGACCAGCCCGAACGACACCGCGCGCGCGAGTTCGGCCGATGCCTGGTGAACGGCGATCGGTCCACGCGCCGGCGCGTCGGCCATCGCGTGCAGATAAGCGGCCGCCGCAAGCGGGACGACGATTGCCAGCGGCCAGTACATCGATATTGTCTTTTTCATGATGCGGCTCCTTGACCTCATGCCCCGAAACCCGATTCCGGGGACTACAGGCAGGATTCTATAGACCGCACCTATCAAGATAAATACATGAATAGCGAACGCACTGTTGCCACCCGATGAACAGTCGTCAGCCCAGGTGGCTCTGCGAGGCCGCGTACAGTTCGCGGAACGTCCGGCCGGTCGGCGTCGGCATGTCGCGCGTGTCCATCCAGCCACCCATCATCGGCAGGCGCCGCAGCGTGCCGCCGTTGCCGCCCAGCCGCTCGAGGATCCGTACCGCGAGCTTGGTCGTCAGCGCGTAAAGGAGTGGCCGGCGCGCGACGAAGCCCCACGCGGCGAGCGCGGCGCGCTCGCGCCACGGCCGCAGGTGCCGCTCGACCTGTTTCTCGCGCAGCGTGCGCAGCAGGTGCGACAGCGGGATCCCGGCCGGGCACACGCTGTCGCATTCGCCGCATAGCGTCGCGGCCTGCGGCAGGTCGAGCGCACGGTCGATCCCGACGTAGCTCGGCGTCAATACCGACCCCATCGGGCCCGGATAGACCCATCCATACGCGTGCCCGCCGACCTTCTGGTACACCGGGCAATGGTTCATGCACGCGCCGCAGCGGATGCAGCGCAGCATCTCCTGGAATTCGCCGCCGATCAGGCCCGTGCGGCCGCCGTCGACGAGCACCACGTAGTTGTGTTCCGGGCCGTCCTCGTCGCCGGGGCCGCGCGGCCCGGTCAGCACCGAGAAGTAGTTCGAGGTCTTCTGGCCGGTCGCCGAGCGCGGCAGCAGACGCATCGCGGTCGCGAGATCCTCGAGCGTCGGCAGCACCTTCTCGATGCCCGTCACCGCGACATGCACGCGCGGCATCACCGTGCACATCCCTTCGTTGCCTTCGTTCGTGACGAGCGCAACCGACCCCGTCTCGGCGACCACGAAGTTGCCGCCCGTCACGCCCATGTCGGCCGACAGGAAATGCGGGCGCAGCACCTCGCGCGCCTCGCGCGTCATGTCCGGAATCTCGGTCAGCCGCTCGCGGTGGTGCGTGCGCGCGAACAGATCGGCGATCTCGTCCTTGTCCTTGTGCACGACCGGCGCGATGATGTGGCTCGGCGGCTCGTTGTCGTTGATCTGCAGGATGTATTCACCGAGGTCCGTCTCGATCGACTGCACGCCCATCTCGGCAAGCACCGCGTTCAGGCGCATTTCCTCGGACACCATCGACTTCGTCTTGATGACCTTCTTCACGTCGTGGCGCCGCGCGATGTCGGCGACCAGCCGCGCGGCGTCCGCGGTCGTTTCCGCGAACAGCACCGTCGTGCCGCGCCGCGTCGCCTCGCGCTCGAACGCCTCGAGCCACACGTCGAGGTTCTCCAGCGCACGGTTGCGGCGCGCCTTCAGCGCGGCGCGCGTCGCCTGGAAGTCGATCGCGGTCATCGCATCGGCGCGCGCGGACACGAACTTCGTCGACAGCTTCTTCAGGTTCTGCTGCAGGCGCTGGTCGGCCAGCTTCTGGCCGGCGCGCGCCTTGAAATGCATCGATTGAACTTGCATCGCGGTATCGAGGAAAAGTAAGCGGGAACCGGGCGTCAGACGTCGCCCGCCAGCACCTGCGCGACGTGCAGCACGCGGGTGTCGCGATCGCCCGTGCGGCGCAACCGCCCTTCGATGTTCAGCATGCAGCCGAGATCGCCGAGCACGACGGCGCCCGCACCGGACGCGCGCACGTTCGCGCACTTTTCGTCCGCGATGGCCGCCGAAATGTCGCCGTACTTGACCGCGAACGTGCCGCCGAAGCCGCAGCAGTGCTCGCAGTCCTTCATCTCGGTGACGGCCACGCCGCGCTGCGCGAGCAGCGCGCGCGGCTGCGCCTTCACGCCGAGCTCGCGCAGGCCCGAGCATGAGTCGTGATAGGTGACGGGCCCCGTGAATTCGCCGGGGGCGAGCGTCACCTTCGCGACGTTCGCGAGGAAATCGGTCAGTTCGTAGACTTTCTGCTGGAATCGCGCATAGCGCCCCATCAGTTCGGGGTCGTCGCGGAACAGGTCGCCGTAGTGCGCGCGGATCATGCCGCCGCACGAGCCCGACGGCGCGACGACGTAGTCGAACTGCTCGAACTCGCGCAGCGTCTTTTCGGCGAGATCCCGTGCGAGCGCGCGGTCGCCCGAGTTGTAGGCCGGCTGGCCGCAGCAGGTTTGTGCGGGCGGCACGAACACCTCGTAGCCGGCTTCGCGAATCAGTTTCAGCGCGGAAAAGCCGATTTCCGGACGCATCAGGTCGACCAGGCAGGTCACGAACAAACCGACTCGCATACGCGCTCCTTCGAGAAAACGGCTCTCATTATCCGCCGTTTGGCCGGCAAGACCAACGCCGGCACGCGCGCAAGTGCGCGATGCCGGAAACGAGGACTTCCTCGAACGGCGTTCGCTTTTTTCACGATACGAGATACAATCGACGCAACACCGCTTGACGCGTCAACCGATTCTCCCCCGACATGAGCCAACCCACCCCGGATTCCAAAACGTCGATCCAGGTGATCGAACGCATGATGCGGCTGCTGGACGCGCTCGCCGCGCACAGCGACCCCGTCAGCCTGAAAGAGCTTGCGCAGCGCACGGAGCTGCATCCGTCGACCGCACACCGCATCCTCAACGACATGGTGACCTGCCGCCTCGTCGACCGCTCCGATCCCGGCACCTACCGGCTCGGCATGCGGCTGCTCGAGCTCGGCAACCTCGTGAAGGCGCGCCTGTCGGTACGCGACGCTGCGCTGATGCCGATGCGCGAATTGCATCGCCTGACCGGCCAGACCGTGAACCTGTCGGTGCGTCAGGGCGACGAAATCGTCTATATCGAGCGCGCGTATTCCGAGCGCTCGGGGATGCAGGTCGTCCGCGCAATCGGCGGCCGCGCGCCGCTGCATCTGACGTCGGTCGGCAAACTGTTTCTCGCGGTCGACGAAACCTCGCGCGTGCGCGCGTATGCGACGCGCACCGGGCTGTCCGGCCATACGCAGAACAGCATCACCGACATCGCGAAGCTCGAGCGCGAGCTGACACTCGTGCGCCAGCAATCGTGCGCGCGGGACAACGAGGAACTGGAGCTGGGCGTGCGCTGCATCGCGGCCGGCATCTACGACGACTCGGGCAAGCTCGTCGCGGGCCTGTCGCTGTCGGCCCCGGCCGACCGCCTGCAGGACGCGTGGCTCGGCCAGCTGAGCCGCACCGCGCTGACCATCTCGGAATCGCTCGGCTACCGGCCCGCGCCCACGAAGGATGCCGAAGGGCTGCAACGGCACGCGTGAGTCGCGCCGCCCGCCGCATGGCGCCGGATGAAAAAAAGCCCCGCATCGCGGGGCTTTTTCTTTGCGGCGATCGGCACGGCGGCGAACCGCCGTGACACGCTCAAGTGCCGCCATTCGCCGTATTGGCGGCCGTCAGGCGCTCGCCGCCGCCGGCGTCGAGCCAGTTGCGCAGGCGTGCCGCGTCGGCGAAGCGCGAATACTTGCCGAACGAATCCAGCAGCACGATCACCATCGGCCGGCCATGGATCGTCGCCTGCATCACGAGACATTCGCCCGCCTCGTTGATGAAGCCCGTCTTCTGCAGACCGATGTCCCACGAGCCGTTGCCGCGGATCAGCGCGTTCGTGCTGTTGTAGACCAGGTTGCGCTTGCCCGTATTGACGTCGTACGTGCGATCGGTCGAGAACTGCCGGATCATCGGGTACTGGTATGCCGCGTTGACCATCTTCACGAGGTCGCGTGCGCTCGACACATTCGAGCTCGACAGGCCCGTCGAATTCTCGAAGTGGGTGTCGTTCATGCCCAGCGACTTCGCCTTCGCGTTCATCGCGGCGATGAACGCCGGACGGCCGCCCGGGTAGTAGCGCGACAGCGCGGCGGCCGCGCGGTTTTCCGACGCCATCAGCGCGATGTGCAGCATGTCCTCGCGCGACAGCACCGAGCCGACCGACAGGCGCGAACCCGTGCCCTTCTCGTAGTCGCGGTCTTCGTCGGTGACTTCGATCTGGTCGGTCATCGGCGACTTCGAGTCGAGCACGACCATCGCCGTCATCAGCTTCGAGATCGAGGCGATCGGCACGACGGCGAGCGAATTCTTGTCGAACAGCGACTCGCCGGTGTTCTGGTCGACGACGTACGCGACGCTCGAGCGCAGCGCGAGCGCGTCCGGCGTGTCGTGCAGGCCGAATGCCTGGCCGACGGTCGGGCGACGCGGCTGGAACGCGACCTTGCGCACCGCGCCGCGGTGGCCGTGCACGTTCGACGCGAGCGTCGCGCGCTTGCGCGACGCCTTCGGCGCATCGGCCGACGCGACGTTGGCGGATTTCGCGGAGGCGGCCTTCACCGTCTTCTTCGTTGCCGAAGAGGAAGCGGCTTTCTTGGCGGCCTGGTGGGTCTTCGCAGTGGCGGCAAAGGCGTCAGCGGGCGCGACGGACGCGGCGGTCGCCAGCAAGGCGACGGCGACCGACACAGCCGTGCCGAGCGTCATGCTCTGCAACAATCTGCGCGGTGAAAACGATTCGGCTTTCATTGGGGTCTGGACAAAGCGGGCGGGGTTTCCGCAAGTGTAGTTAAAGCTGAAAAAAAGAGCAATATTAGGCACTTACCGATCGTCGTTAAACCGGAATGTAAGGGTCAACCAACGATGACTCGATCAACCCTCGCGCTCCCATCGAAAAAATTCATGGGATGCGCCGCCCGACAGTACCCGTCTCCCGAATTACCACGCGGTTAATTGAGATAACGTCACTTTGGCGACGAATTAAAGCGGGGAAAGTACGTATCCGGCGTTCGGTGTACCAGGCACCGGTCTTGACCGCGGCGGCGGCACGTCGCCACGGCATGCGCATCGCGAAACGGCGCGCTTTTCGACAGGAACAGAAGCATAACGTTCCACATGCCTGTCAGGTTTACCTGTGCATGATCACGGTGCGGCGCGCCTGCCCCGGCCAAGTGCGCACCATGTGGGAACACGTCTGAAACCGATTCCGAACGGGCCGCGATAACCCGTTGTTTTATCGATAATTTGTCGTGATTGTGCAATGCACAAAAAGTGCTTGACAAGACTTTTCTCTGCCCTAAAATATGACTCATTGCTGCGTTGCACAAAGCACGCGGCGCCGAGGTTCCCCATCGTAGTGCCCTTTATCCCTGCGATCGACGTGATCGCTTTTCAGGAGCTTGACATGTCCTTGCTGACCCCCGAGCAAATCGCCGCCGCACAGAAAGCCAACCTCGAAAGCCTGTTCGGTCTGACGACCAAGGCGTTCGAAGGCGTCGAAAAGCTGATCGAACTCAACCTGCAGGTCGTGAAGTCGACGCTGACCGAAAGCCAGGAAAACGCGCAGCGCCTGCTGTCGGTGAAGGACGCACAGGAACTGATCGCGCTGCAGGCGAGCCTGTCGCAGCCGGTCGCGGAAAAGGTGCTGTCGTACAGCCGTCACCTGTATGAAATCGCGTCGTCGACGCAAGCCGAGTTCGCGAAGGTTGCCGAAGCGCAATTCGAAGAGCAGAACAAGAAGGTCCAGGCACTCGTCGACAACGTCGCGAAGAACGCTCCGGCCGGCTCGGAAACGGCTGTCGCCGCACTGAAGTCGGCACTGAACGCTGCGAACACGACGTACGAAACGGTCCAGAAGGCTGCCAAGCAAGCCGTCGAGATCGCCGAAACGAACTTCAACGCGGCTGCCGCTGTCGCGACGAAGGCTGCGAGCGCTGCTGCATCGCGCCGTTCGAGCAAGCCGGCCGCGTAAGCGTCCCCTGCTCCTGACAAAGCCGCGCACTGCGCGGCTTTTTTGTTTCCGGCGACGGAACATCCGGGCATCCGGGCATCCCGGTGGCGCCGGCGCGATGGCGCGGCACGGACCGGGCACTGCCGTCGGCCGCGGGCAAAAGAAAACGCCGCCGTCCGGGTATCCCGGGCGGCGGCGTTTTTCGTGGCCGGCGCGAGGCCGGCCGTGCCGATCGCGTTACTTCTTGCGTTGCGGCGGCAGGTCCGTACAGACGCCTTCGTACAGTTCCGCGGCCATGCCGATCGATTCGCCGAGCGTCGGGTGCGGATGGATCGTCTTGCCGATGTCTTCCGCGTCCGCGCCCATCTCGACTGCGAGACACACTTCGCTGATCAGGTCGCCCGCGTTCAGGCCGACGATCCCGCCGCCGATCACGCGATGGGTTTCCTCGTCGAAGATCAGCTTCGTGAAGCCTTCGTCGCGGCCGTTCGCGATCGCGCGGCCCGATGCGGCCCACGGGAACACGGCCTTGCCGTACTTGATGCCTTCGGCCTTGCACTGGTCTTCCGTCTTGCCGGCCCACGCCACTTCCGGATCGGTGTACGCCACCGACGGGATCTGCAGCGCGTCGAAGTACGCCTTTTCGCCGTGCGCGGCTTCCGCTGCGACGTGGCCTTCATGCACGGCCTTGTGCGCGAGCATCGGCTGGCCGACGATGTCGCCGATCGCGAAGATGTGCGGGACGTTCGTGCGCATCTGCTTGTCGACGTCGATGAAGCCGCGGTCGGTGACGGCCACGCCTGCCTTGTCGGCACCGATCTTCTTGCCGTTCGGGCTGCGGCCCACCGCCACCAGCACGAGGTCGTAGCGCTGCGCTTCCGCCGGCGCCTTCTCGCCCTCGAACTTCACGTAGATGCCGTCTTCCTTCGCTTCCGCGCCGACCGTCTTGGTCTTCAGCATCACGTTGCCGAAGCGCTTCGCGTTGTACTTTTCCCAGACCTTCACGAGATCGCGGTCCGCGCCCATCATCAGGCCGTCCATCATTTCGACGACGTCGATCTCGGCGCCGAGCGTCGCGTACACAGTCGCCATTTCGAGGCCGATGATGCCGCCGCCGATCACGAGCATGCGCTTGGGCAGCTGGCGCAGTTCGAGCGCGCCCGTCGAATCGACGACGCGCGGGTCTTCCGGCATGAACGGCAGCTTCACCGCCTGCGAGCCGGCGGCGATGATTGCCTGCTTGAACTTGACGACCTTCTTGCCGTTTTCGCCCTGCACTTCCATGTGATACGGATCGACGAACGCGCCGACGCCGGTGACCACTTCGACCTTGCGCGCCTTCGCCATGCCGGCGAGGCCCGTCGTCAGCTTCTTGACGACGCCGCCCTTGAAGTCGCGCAGCTTGTCGAGATCGACTTCCGGCTTGCCGAACGAGATGCCGTGCGACGCGAGCGCCGCGGCTTCGTCGATGACGAGCGCCGTGTGCAGCAGCGCCTTCGACGGGATGCAGCCGACGTTCAGGCAGACGCCGCCGAGCGTCGAGTAGCGTTCGACGAGCACCGTCTTCATGCCGAGGTCGGCTGAGCGGAACGCGGCCGAGTAGCCGCCGGGGCCGGCGCCGAGCACGAGCATGTCGCATTCGATGTCGGCGGAGCCGCTGTAGCTGCCGGCTTGCGGAGCGACGGCCGGGGCGGCGGCGGGCGCGGCGGCCGGAGCCGGTGCTGCGGCCTTTGCGGGTTCGGCTGCTTTCGCGGGCGCGGCTGCGCCTGCCGCTGCTTCGACGATGGCGATCACGGTGCCTTGCGAGACTTTCTCGCCGGCCTTGACCTTGACTTCCTTGACCGTGCCGGCGACGTCGCTGGGCACTTCCATGGAGGCTTTGTCCGATTCGAGCGTGATGAGCGTCTGCTCTTTTTCGATCACGTCGCCCGGCTTCACGTTGACTTCGATGACATCGACGCCGCTGAAATCGCCGATATCCGGAACCTTGACTTCGATGAGACTCATTACTGTCCCCTTCTTGATTAGCTGCAGACAGAGGGGGAGGAACTCGCACAAGAACCGACTACGGCCTGACAAAAGAACGCGAACCTGGGCAGGACCACCTTTGCCGTCCGCCCAAGGACGCGCCTTTCTTTTGGTTACTTTTCTTTGGAAGACAAAGAAAAGTGACCGCCGCCCCGCGCAGGGGCGACGCTAATAGACCGTTAGCGAAACAGGTTCAACGACGAGGCATGGATGACCGACACAAAACCCACGCCCCCGCGAGCCACTCCCACGCTCATCAAAGAATGATGCGACGGAAATCGGCCAGCAACGCGCCGAGATACGCATTGAACCGCGCGGCTTCCGCGCCATCGATGACGCGATGGTCATACGACAGCGACAGCGGCAGCGTGAGTCGAGGCACGAACTGCTTGCCGTCCCAAACCGGCTTCATCTGCCCGCGCGACAACCCGAGGATCGCGACTTCCGGCGCGTTGATGATCGGCGTGAAGTTGGTGCCGCCGATCCCGCCGAGCGACGAGATCGAGAAGCAGCCGCCCTGCATCTGGTCCGGCTTCAGCTTGCCGTCGCGCGCGGCCTTCGACAGCTCGGCCATTTCCTTCGCGATGTCGACGAGGCCCTTCTTGTCCGCGTCGCGGATCACCGGCACGACGAGGCCGTTCGGCGTGTCCGCGGCAAAACCGACGTGGTAGTACTGCTTGAACACCAGGTTGTCGCCGTCGAGGCTCGCGTTGAAGGTCGGGAACTTCTTCAGCGCGGCGACGACCGCCTTGATCACGAACGCGAGCATCGTGAACTTCACGCCCGCCTTCTCGTGCTCCTTGTTCAGCTGCACGCGCAGCGCTTCGAGCTCGGTGATGTCCGCTTCGTCGTTGTTCGTGACGTGCGGGATCATCACCCAGTTGCGATGCAGGTTCGCGCCCGAGATCTTCTTGATGCGCGACAGCGGCTTCGCCTCGAACGGGCCGAACTTCGAGAAGTCGACCTTCGGCCACGGCAGCAGGTTCAGCTCGCCGCCGCCTGCCGGCGCGGCTGCCGCGGCCGGTGCCGCGCGCTGGCCCGTCATCACGCCCTTCACGAAGCCGGTGATGTCGTCCTTCGTGATGCGGCCCTTCGGACCGCTACCCTGCACGCGTGCGACCTCCACGCCGAGTTCGCGCGCGAACTTGCGCACGGACGGCGATGCGTGGCTCGCGCGGTACTCGCCCGACGCTGCGGCGGCCGGCGCGGCAGCAGCAGCCGGAGCCGGCGCAGCCTTCGCGGGTGCCGGTGCGGCGGCGGGTGCCGGCGCGGCAGCGGCCGGAGCCGGTGCGCTCGCCTGCGGCGCGGCGGCAGGCGCGCCGCCAGCGGCGTCGAGCAGCACGATCAGCGTGCCTTCGGACACCGAATCGCCCACCTTGACCTTGATTTCCTTCACGACGCCGGCGGCCGGGCTCGGCACGTCCATCGTCGCCTTGTCGGACTCGAGCGTGACGAGCGACTGCTCCTTCTCGACCGTGTCGCCGACCTTCACGCCGATCTCGATCACCGGGACGTCCTTGTAGTCGCCGATGTCGGGCACCTTCACCTCGAGCGTGCCGCCCGACGCTGCCGGCGCGGCAGCCGGCGCGGCTGCAGCCGGTGCCGGTGCGGGCGCTGCCGCCGGAGCCGGGGCTGCTGCTGGCGCGGCCGCACCGTTCACCTGCGCCGCGGCGCCGCCTTCGAGCAGGACGATCAGCGAGCCTTCCGACACGGAATCGCCCACCTTGATCTTCACTTCCTTGACCGTGCCGGCTGCCGGGCTCGGGACGTCCATCGTCGCCTTGTCCGACTCGAGCGTGACGAGCGACTGCTCGGGCTCGACCGTGTCACCCACCTTCACGAGCACCTCGATGACGGGCACGTCCTTGTAATCGCCGATATCCGGCACCTTCACTTCGATCGCTTGACTCATCTTTTTGTGTCTCCATGGCCGCGCGCGCCCCTCCCGGAAGCGGCGCGCGGCATCACACGGCGCGTGTGCGTTAAACGGTCATCGGGTTGGGCTTGGACGGATCGAGGTTGTACTTGGCAATCGCGTCCGCGACCACCTTGCGCTCGATCGTGCCTTCGTCGGCCAGCGCGTTCAGCGCGGCGACGGTGACCCAGTGACGGTCGACTTCGAAGAAGTGACGCAGCTTCTCGCGGGTGTCCGAACGACCGAAGCCGTCCGTGCCCAGCACGACGAAGCGGCGGTCGATCTGGCCGCGGATCTGGTCGACCAGCGCGCGCACGTAGTCGGTCGATGCGATGACCGGACCCTGCGTGTCCTTCAGGCACTTCTGCACGTGCGACAGGCGACGCTCCTCGGTCGGATGGAGCAGGTTCCAGCGCTCGATCTCGTGGCCTTCACGCGCGAGTTCGGTGAAGCTCGGCACGCTCCACAGGTCGGCCGCGACGCCCCAGTCGTTCTTCAGCAGGTCGGCGGCAGCGATCACTTCGTTGAAGATCGTGCCCGCGCCGAGCAGTTGCACGCGCGGCGCCTTCGCGTCCGCGTCGGCCTTCTTGAACGCGTACATGCCCTTGATGATGTCGGCCGCCACGTGCTCGCCCTGCGGAATCGCCGGGTGCTCGTAGTTCTCGTTCATCACCGTGATGTAGTAGTAGACGTCTTCCTGCTCCTGCACCATGCGGCGCAGGCCGTCCTGGACGATCACCGCGAGTTCGTAGCCGAACGTCGGGTCGTAGCTGATGCAGTTCGGCACCGATGCGGCCCACAGGAGCGAGTGACCGTCTTCATGCTGCAGGCCTTCGCCGTTCAGCGTCGTGCGGCCCGCGGTGCCGCCGAGCAGGAAGCCGCGCGAGCGCATGTCGCCCGCCGCCCATGCCAGGTCGCCGATCCGCTGGAAGCCGAACATCGAATAGAAGATGTAGAACGGCACCATGATCTCGCCGTGCGTCGAATACGACGTCGCCGCCGCGATCCAGTCGCACATGCCGCCCGCTTCGTTGATGCCTTCCTGCAGGATCTGGCCGGTTTCCGATTCCTTGTAGAACATCAGCTGGTCGGAATCTTCCGGCACGTACTTCTGGCCTTCCTGGTTCCAGATACCGATCTGGCGGAACAGGCCTTCCATGCCGAACGTACGCGATTCGTCCGGGACGATCGGCACGACGCGCTTGCCGAGCGCCTTGTCCTTCAGCAGGATGTTCAGGATCCGCACGAACGCCATCGTCGTCGAGATCTCGCGGCCTTCGCCCGTGCCCTTCAGCAGCGGCTCGAATGCGTCGAGTGCCGGCACCGGCAGCGACGTCGCCTTCTCGCGGCGATGCGGCAGGTAGCCGCCGAGGTCCATGCGCTTCTGGCGCATGTATTCGAGTTCCTTCGAGCCTTCCTCGAACTTCAGGTACGGCACGTCGGCGATCTGCTCGTCGGTGATCGGCAGGCGGAACTGGTCACGGAACTTCTTCAGTTGCTCGACCGGCAGCTTCTTCTGCTGGTGCGTGATGTTCATCGCCTGGCCCGACTCGCCCATCCCGTAGCCCTTGATGGTCTTCGCGAGGATGACGGTCGGCGCGCCCTTCGTGTTGGTCGCTTCGTGGAACGCCGCGTAGATCTTGTGCGGATCGTGGCCGCCGCGGTTCAGCGCCCAGATGTCGTCGTCCGACCAGTCGGCGACGAGCGCCTTCAGTTCAGGCGTGTTGAAGAAGTGTTCGCGCACGAACGCGCCCGACTCCGACTTGTACGTCTGGTATTCGCCGTCGACGACTTCCATCATGCGGCGCATCAGCGCGCCCGTCTTGTCGCGTGCGAACAGCGCATCCCAGCGGCTGCCCCAGATGACCTTGATCACGTTCCAGCCGGCGCCGCGGAATTCCGATTCCAGTTCCTGGATGATCTTGCCGTTGCCGCGCACCGGGCCGTCGAGACGCTGCAGGTTGCAGTTGATCACGAACACGAGGTTGTCGAGCTTCTCGCGGCTCGCCATGCCGATCGCGCCGAGCGATTCCGGCTCGTCCGTCTCGCCGTCGCCGAGGAACGCCCAGACCTTGCGGCCGGCGGTCTTCGCGATGCCGCGCGATTCCAGGTACTTCATGAAGCGTGCCTGGTAGATCGCCATGATCGGGCCGAGACCCATCGACACCGTCGGGAACTGCCAGAAGTCCGGCATCAGCCACGGGTGCGGGTACGACGAGATGCCCTTGCCGTCGACTTCCTGGCGGAAGTTGTCGAGCTGCTCTTCCGACAGGCGGCCGAGCAGGAACGCGCGCGAGTACACGCCCGGCGACGAGTGGCCCTGCACGAACACGAGATCGCCGCCGTGCTGGTCGGACGCCGCGTGCCAGAAGTGGTTGTAGCCGACGTCATAGAGCGTCGCGGCCGATGCGAACGACGCGATGTGGCCGCCGACGTTCGTGTCCTTGCCGGCGCGCAGCACCATCGCCAGCGCGTTCCAGCGCGTGTACGAACGGATGCGGTGCTCGAGGTCCTGGTCGCCCGGAATCTTCGCCTGGGCTTCGACCGGGATCGTGTTGATGTACGGGGTGTTGGCGGAGAACGGCAGGTGTTCGCCGTGCATGCGGGCGAACTCGATCTGCTTTTCGATCAGGTAATGCGCGCGGCCGGTGCCCACCGAGGAGATCACGCCGTCGAGCGACTCGAGCCATTCAACGGTTTCTTGCGGGTCGTCGTCACGTTCGGCGGCGACATATTTCATCACTTCGTTCGGTACAGCGGACATTCTCGTCTCCTGGGTCCTGGAATGTGAGGATCGCTCTCGTGCAGACGACGCGGCGCGGCCTGCGGGCAAGCTCCGACGGATTGTAATGAGCGTCGCCGGCCCCGCGCAACAGAATTTTCGAATTATGAGATCTTTTCTCGTAATGCGGAATATTGCTGCGCTGCACCCTTGCGGCGGGCCTCTCCGGCACGCGCCGCGGGCATAAATCCGTTTCCGTTCAACATATCCGGTATAGGTTTTCCATGTATTGCGCTGCGCTACAATCCTGCCATGTTGACCGATCGGCTTTTCGCACGCTCGGCGCGACCGTCGGGCCCGCCGGCGGAGTCGCAGCCGTCCCGCTGGCACCACGGACCGTGGTGGTCCAATTCCTATTTGCTGACGCCGCTGCTGTCGATCCTCGTGTTCCTCGTGGTGATGAGCCTCATTCTATGGAGCCTCAATCGCCGCGAACAGCAGCAGCAGGAAGACACCCTGTTCCGTAACGTCGCGTGGGCGCAGCAGCAGATCCGCCTGTCGATGACGGGCGCGCAGGAGCAGCTGCAGGCGCTGTCGCGCGATCTCGCGTCCGGCCGCCTCGACCAGAACGCATTCCAGATGGCCGTCGCCGACGTGATGCAGACGCATCCGGAAATCCTCTATCTGAACTGGTACACCGCGCCCGGCGTGCAGCGCTGGCCGACCGTGCATCCTCCGCTGCTCGGCCAGCGGCTCGCGAAACCCGGCGACGCGCAGATGCAGGACGCCGTGCGCGGCGCGTACGACGAAGCGCGCAGCACGCGCCGCCAGGCCTATTCGCCGCTGATCTACGACGACTTCGGCAACGGCTTCATCACGCTGCAGACGCCCGTGATGCGCGGCGACCGCGAATATCTCGGCTCGCTCGCCGCGGTGTTCTCGGTCGAAGGGATCCTGAAGCACGACATCCCGCAGGAGCTGTCGTCGAAGTACAAGATCTCGATCACCGACTCGAACAACCGCGAGCTGTCGTCCACGTCGACGCGCCCGCGCCTGCCGCGCGACTCCCACTACGACCTGCCGCTCGACCCGCCCGGCCAGGGGCTGACCGTGCGCGTGTACGCGTTCCCGCAGCTCACGAACCTGACCAACAACACGCTCGTGTGGCTCGTGGCCGGCCTGTCGTGCTTCGTGCTGTGGAGCCTCTGGAGCCTGTGGAAGCACACGCGCCAACGCTTCGAGGCACAGCAGGCGCTGTATGCGGAGGCGTTCTTCCGCCGCGCGATGGAGAATTCGGTGCTGATCGGCATGCGCGTGCTCGACATGCACGGCCGCATCACGCACGTGAACCCCGCGTTCTGCCGGATGACGGGCTGGGATGAAACCGACCTCGTCGGCAAGGTCGCACCGTTCCCCTACTGGCCGCGCGACTCGTATCCCGAAATGCAGCGCCAGCTCGACATGACGCTGCGCGGCAAGGCACCGAGCTCGGGCTTCGAGCTGCGCGTGCGGCGCAAGAACGGCACGCTGTTCCATGCGCGCCTCTACGTTTCGCCGCTGATCGACAGCTCGGGCCGCCAGACCGGCTGGATGTCGTCGATGACCGACATCACCGAGCCGAAGCGCGCGCGCGAGGAACTCGCGGCCGCGCACGAGCGCTTCACGACGGTGCTCGAAAGCCTCGACGCCGCGGTATCGGTGCTGGCCGCCGACGAAGCCGAGCTGCTGTTCGCGAACCGCTACTACCGCCACCTGTTCGGGATCCGCCCGGACGGCCACCTCGAGCTGTCGGGCGGCGGCTTCGACCGCGCGCAGGCGTCGTCCGACTCGATCGACATGGTCGATGCGTTCGCGGGCCTGCCGGCCGCCGCGCTGACGAGCAGCACGGCAGACGCGCAGGAGGTGTACGTCGAGAGCATCCAGAAGTGGTTCGAGGTGCGCCGCCAGTACATCCAGTGGGTGGACGGCCACCTCGCGCAGATGCAGATCGCGACCGACATCACGACCCGCAAGAAGGCGCAGGAACTCGCGCACCAGCAGGAAGAGAAGCTGCAGTTCACGAGCCGATTGATGACGATGGGTGAAATGGCGTCGTCGATTGCACACGAATTGAATCAGCCGCTCGCCGCGATCAACAACTATTGCTCGGGCACGCTCGCGCTCGTGAAGAGCGGCCGCGGCACGCCCGAGACGCTGCAGCCCGCACTGGAAAAGACCGCGCAGCAGGCGCTGCGCGCGGGGATGATCGTCAAGCGGATCCGCGAATTCGTGAAGCGCAGCGAGCCGAAGCGCCAGCCGGCGCGGGTCGCGGACATCGTCGCCGACGCAGTCGGGCTCGCCGAAATCGAGGCCAGGAAGCGCAGGATCCGGATCGTCACGGAAATCCTCGCAAGAATGCCTATTATTTATGTCGACCCCGTGCTGATCGAGCAGGTGCTCGTGAACCTGATGAAGAACGCGGCCGAGGCGATGGCCGACGTGAAGCCGGCGTCGGCGGACGGCGTGATCCGCGTCGTCGCCGACATCGATGCGGGTTTCGTCGACATCCGCGTGATCGACCAGGGTCCGGGCGTCGACGAAGCGACCGCCGAACGCCTGTTTGAACCGTTTTACAGCACCAAGTCCGACGGCATGGGCATGGGGCTGAACATCTGCCGTTCGATCATCGAATCGCATCGGGGGCGTCTGTGGGTGGTCAACAATGTCGAACCGGACGGCCGCATTTCCGGCGCGACATTCCACTGCAGCCTGCCCATTGGGGAACCCGCTGATCTCGGCCAAGGGGGGCGCGAGGCATCGGCATCACATACCGTTACGGGAGAACTATGAATAGCCCTGTCACCACCACTCAGGAAACTGTCTTCGTCGTCGACGACGACGAAGCCGTACGGGACTCGCTGCGCTGGCTGCTGGAGGCGAACGGCTATCGCGTGCAATGTTTCTCGAGCGCCGAGCAGTTCCTCGATGCGTACCAGCCGGCGCAGCAGGCCGGCCAGATCGCCTGCCTGATCCTCGACGTGCGGATGTCGGGCATGAGCGGCCTCGAGCTGCAGGAGCGCCTGATCGCCGACAACGCCGCGCTGCCGATCATCTTCGTCACGGGCCACGGCGACGTGCCGATGGCCGTGTCGACGATGAAAAAGGGTGCGATGGACTTTATCGAGAAACCGTTCGACGAGGCCGAGCTGCGCAAGCTCGTCGAGCGGATGCTCGACAAGGCCCGAAGCGAAAGCAAGAGCGTCCAGGAACAGCGCGCCGCGAGCGAGCGCCTGTCGAAGCTGACCGCGCGCGAGCAGCAGGTGCTCGAGCGGATCATCGCCGGCCGCCTGAACAAGCAGATCGCCGACGATCTCGGGATCAGCATCAAGACGGTCGAAGCGCACCGCGCGAACATCATGGAAAAGCTCAACGTCAACACGGTCGCCGATCTGCTGCGCCTCGCGCTGTCGAAGAAGCAGGCCTGAACGTTGCGCGCGGCCGCCGGGCGCCTGCCCGGCCGGCCGCACCGCCGCGCCGCGCGATGCGGCCCACTCGCGCGGCACGGTCCGGCGCCGCCTCCCGGGGCGCCGGCACCGCCGCCATGACGCTTTCCTTGTATTCGCTGTCGGACGACGGCAGGCGACCGGTATAATTGCGTGTTTTGCTGCGGCGTTTCGCGCGCCGCACGCCCGCATTCCAACTTCCCGGCAGGACCACCACCATGACAGCCCTCCTCATCGACGGCAACGCCCTCTCGAAGACCTTGCGCGCGCAGGCCGCCGAACGTGCCGCCGCCCTGACCGCACGCGGCCACCAGCCCGGCCTCGCGGTGATCCTCGTCGGCGCCAACCCGGCGAGCGAAGTCTACGTGCGCAACAAGATCAAGGCGTGCGAGGACAACGGCTTCTTCTCGCAGAAGGATGCGTATCCGGACACGCTGTCGGAAGCCGACCTGCTCGCGCGCATCGATGAACTGAACCGCGACCCGAAGATCCACGGCATCCTGGTCCAGCTGCCGCTGCCCGCGCACATCGACAGCCACAAGGTGATCGAGGCGATCGCGCCGGAGAAGGACGTCGACGGCTTCCACGTCGCGAACGCCGGCGCACTGATGACGGGCAAGCCGCTGTTCCGCCCGTGCACGCCGTACGGCGTGATGAAGATGTTCGAAGCGCACGGCATCCCGCTGCAAGGCGCCAACGCCGTCGTGATCGGCCGCTCGAACATCGTCGGCAAGCCGATGGCGATGCTGCTGCTCGAAGCCGGCGCGACCGTGACGATCTGCCACAGCAAGACGCGCGACCTCGCCGCGCACACGCGCCAGGCGGACGTCGTGGTCGCCGCGGTCGGCAAGCGCAACATCCTGACGGCAGACATGGTCAAGCCCGGTGCGACGGTGATCGACGTCGGCATGAACCGCGACGACGCGGGCAAGCTGTGCGGCGACGTCGACTTCGCCGGCGTGAAGGAAGTCGCCGGCCACATCACGCCGGTGCCGGGCGGCGTCGGCCCGATGACCATCACGATGCTGCTGATCAACACGATCGAAGCCGCCGAGCGCGCCGCCGCGGCCGCCTGAGCGCCTTCGCCCCTCTTGCCCGTCCAGCCGGCGCGCATGCGTGCGCCGGCGTCCCGTCGGCCGCCCGTCGCGGCCGCGTCAGCGCCCTGCCACACTGCCGCGCTCCGCTTCATTCCGCCCCTTTCGACCCTTTCGGGCTCCGCGTCGCCCAGCGCCAATCGCCTCGTTAGAAACTAACGATTGGAAAGCGCGCGTTGCGCCCCAATAATGTCGATATCGGGCGCCGCCGCATCGCGCCTCACCCTTTTCACCCCGGTTCATCCGGCAACAGACAGGGAGTCTTAATGTCCGCCAGCGCCAATACCAATCCGCTCCTCGATTTCTCCGGCCTGCCCCGCTTCGGCGAGATTCGTCCGGAACACGTGACGCCCGCGCTCGACACGCTGCTCGAGGCCGCCAACCGCGCGGTCGACACGGCGAGCGCGCCCGGCACGCCGGCGACCTGGGCCGCGATCGTCGAGACGGTCGAGCAGGCGACGGAGCCGCTTGGGCGTGCATGGGGCGTCGTCGGCCACCTGAACGCGGTCGCCGATACGCCGGAGCTGCGCGCCGCGTACGGCGAAAACCTGCCGCGCGTGACCGAATTCTGGTCGAGCGTCGGCCAGAACCTCGCGCTGTACGAGAAGTACAAGGCGATCGCCGCGAGCGCCGAATACGCGACGCTGTCCGCCGAGCGCAAGAAGATCCTCGACAACGCCCTGCGCGATTTCCGCCTGTCGGGCGCCGAGCTGCCCGAGGATCAGAAGCCGCGTTTCGCGGAATTGCAGGAGCAGCAGGCCGCGCTGTCGAAGGCATTCTCCGACCACGTGCTCGACGCGACCAACGCGTATGCGTATTTCGCGCAGGACGAGGCCGAGCTGGCCGGCCTGCCGGGCGACGCGATCGAAGCGGCCCGCGAGGCCGCGCAGAAGGAAGGCAAGGAAGGCTGGAAGTTCACGCTGCACTTTCCGTCCTACTTCCCGGTGCTGCAGTACGCCGAGAACCGTGCGATGCGCGAGACGCTGTACCGCGCGTATGCGACGCGCGCGTCCGAACTCGGGCCGCAATACGGCGGCGGCAAGGCCGAGTGGGACAACACGGCGATCGTCGCGGACGAACTGAAGCTGCGCCGCGAAGAGGCGCAGATGCTCGGCTACCGCAACTTCGCCGAAGTGTCGCTCGCGCCGAAGATGGCCGAATCGCCGCAACAGGTGATCGCGTTCCTCGAGGATCTCGCGACGCGCGCGCGTCCGCACGCGGACAAGGACTGGGACGAACTGCGCGCGTTCGCCGCGAAGGAACTCGGCCTGACCGAGCTCGCCCCGTGGGACGTCGCGTTCGCGGCCGAGCGGCTGCGTCAGCAACGCTACGCGTTCTCGGAAAACGAGGTCAAGCAGTACTTCCCGGAACCGGCCGTGCTGAAGGGCCTGTTCAACGTCACCGAAACGCTGTTCGGCGTGCGGATCAAGCCGGACGACGCACCGGTGTGGCACAAGGACGTGCGCTTCTTCCGCGTGGAGAACCGCGACGGCTCGCTCGTCGCGCAGTTCTATCTCGACCTGTACGCACGCGAAGGCAAGCGCGGCGGCGCGTGGATGGACGATGCGCGTGCGCGCGCCAAGCGCGGCGACGCCGTGCAGACGCCGGTCGCGTACCTGACCTGCAACTTCTCGGCACCCGTCGGCGGCAAGCCCGCCTGCTTCACGCACGACGAGGTCATCACGCTGTTCCATGAATTCGGCCACGGGCTGCATCACATGCTCACGCGCGTCGACGAGCTCGGCGTGTCGGGCATCAACGGCGTCGAATGGGATGCGGTCGAGCTGCCGTCGCAGTTCATGGAAAACTTCTGCTGGGAATGGGACGTGCTGTCGTCGATGTCGTCGCACGTCGATACGGGCGCCGCGCTGCCGCGCGAGCTGTTCGACAAGATGATCGCCGCGAAGAACTTCCAGAGCGGCCTCGGCACGCTGCGCCAGATCGTGTTCTCGATGTTCGACATGCTGCTGCACGTCGACTTCGACCCGGCCGGCACGACCGGCGTGAATGCGTTCGCGCGCGAGATCAACGAGCGCTACCACGTGATCCCGCAGGCCGCGTTCTCGCGCTGGCCGAACACGTTCAGCCACATCTTCGCGGGCGGCTATGCGGCCGGCTACTACAGCTACAAGTGGGCCGAGGTGCTGTCGGCCGACGCGTACGCGGCGTTCGAGGAAGCGGCCGCCGCCAGCGGCAGCGTGCTCGACGCGGCGACCGGCACGCGCTATCGCCGCGAAATCCTCGAAGTCGGCGGCAGCCGGCCGGCGATGGATTCGTTCAAGGCGTTCCGCGGCCGCGAGCCGGAAATCGACGCGCTGCTGCGTCACAACGGGATGGCCTCGCCCGCGCACTGAGCGCGCGCTGTCCGGCTTGTCCGGTTGCATCGAAAGGCACCGCTGCGGCGGTGCCTTTTTTCATGGCGTGGGAGGTTTGTCGTTGGCGGTGTTCGCCTCGTTCGCCTCGTTCGCCTCGTTCGCGCCGTTCACGTCGTTCGGGTCGGTTGCGTCGGTTGCGTCGGTTGCGTCGGTTGCGTCGGTTGCCGCGTTGGCGTTGGCGTTGGCGTTGGCGTTGGCGTTGGCGTTGGCGTTGGCAGCGGCAGCGGCAGCGGCAGCGGCAGCGGCAGCGGCAGCGGCAGCGGCAGCGGCGGCGGCAGCGGCAGCGGCAGCGGCGTCAGTATCAGCCCCCTCGTCCGCATCGTCATCGAACAGCGAAAACTGCCCGTGACGTTCGGCCGTGTCCTCGTCGATGCGCACGCCCACGCCGAGCAACCGCACGGCCTGCGCGCGCCGTTGCAGCCCCTTCGCGAGCAGCGTGACGGCCGTCTGCGCATTCGTCGCGTCGGCCACGCACTCGACCGTCGTACGCTGGAAATCGGCGAAGCGGATCTTCACGTAGAGCTTGCGGATCGTGCGGGCCGCGCCCGCGCGTGCGATGCGCGCGTCGAGCTGCACGACGAGGCGGCGGATCTCGTCCGCGCATTGCTCGAGCGTCGTCAGGTCGGTCACGTAGGTCGTCTCGACGCTGACCGACTTGCGCTCCTGGTCGGCCCGCACCGGCCGCTCGTCGATGCCGCGCGCCAGCTGGTACAGCCGCCGGCCGAACGCACCGAACTCGCGATGCAGGTCGATCAGCGACCAGCCGCGCAACTGCGCGCAGGTCTGGATGCCCAGCCGGTCGAGCCGCGCGGCCGTCACCTGGCCGACGCCGTGCAGCTTGCGCACCGGCAGCGCCGCGACGAACGCATCGACTTCGTGCGGGCGCACGACGAACAGGCCGTCGGGCTTGTTCCAGTCGGACGCGATCTTCGCGATGAACTTGTTCGGCGCGACACCCGCCGACACCGTCACGCCGACCGTGTCGTACACGCGCTGGCGAATCTCCCGCGCAATCAGCGTGGCGCTGCCCTGGCACAGCTGCGAACCGCTGACGTCGAGGTACGCCTCGTCGAGCGACAGCGGCTCGACGTCGTGCGTGTAGTCGCGATAGATCGCCATGATCTGCCGCGACGCCGCACGGTACTTGTCCATCGCGGACGGCAGGATCAGCAGGTCCGGACACTTGCGCATCGCGAGCGCCGACGACATCGCGGAATGCACGCCGTAGCGCCGCGCCTCGTAGTTGCAGGTCGCGATCACGCCGCGCTGGTCGGGCCGGCCGCCGACGGCGAGCGGCCGGTTGCGCAGCGACGGGTCGTCGCGCATCTCGACCGACGCGTAAAAGCAGTCGCAGTCGCAGTGGATGATCTTGCGCACGCGCGACGGCGCGTCGCCGGGCGGCGACCCGCGCGGATCGGCAGGCGGGATGATGGTCGGATTCACGGTGCCGATACTGTACAAAAACACAGTGCCCGTTTCAACTGTCGCGTGCTGCCGCGTTCGGCCGACGGCCGACGCCCGGCGCAGCCGGAACGCCTCGAATCGCCTCCACCCGCTCGCCGGCCACCCCCGACCGGCAATGCCGTACAGGTCCGCTTCGCGCGGATCGTACCGCCGCGCGCCCGGACCGGCCCCTATACTCGTCGGCCACGACATATGAAACGCACAGGTGACGGATGAAAACGATCGGACTCATCGGCGGGATGAGCTGGGAATCGTCGGCCGAGTACTACCGGATGATCAATCGCCATTCGAAGGCGCTGCACGGCGGCCATCACAACGCGAAGAGCGTGCTGGTCACGGTGGATTTCGCGGAGATCGAAGCGCTGCAGCGCGCGCAGGACTGGGCCGCGCTCGGCGAACGGATGGCCGATGCCGCGCGTCGGCTCGAAGCGGCCGGCGCCGATCTCGTCGTGCTGACGACCAACACGATGCACCGCGTGCACGGCGCGATCGAGGCTGCCGTATCGCTGCCGTTCCTGCACATCGCCGATCCGACCGGCGCCGCGCTGCGCGCCGCCGGCGTCGAGCGCGTCGCGCTGCTCGGCACGCGCTACACGATGGAGCTGCCGTTCTATGCGGAGCGCCTGCGCGACAAGTTCGGCCTCGACGTGCTGGTGCCGGATGAATCGGCGCGCAACGACGTGCACCGGATCATCTACGACGAGCTGTGTCATGGCGTGATCGATGCCGGGTCGCGCGCGACCTACGTGTCGATCATCGAGGAACTGGCGAAACGCGGCGCGCAGGCGGTGATACTCGGCTGTACGGAAATCACGCTGCTGATCGGCGCGGACGATGTGCCGCTGCCGGTGTTCGACACGACCGCGCTGCATGCGAAGGCGGCGGTCGAGTGGGCGGCGGGCTGAAAACAAAAAACCCGGCACGGGGCCGGGTTCCTGTCGACGAAGCGCGCATCGGTCACTTGCGCTGCACATCGTCTGGTGTGCTTGGTTGCGGGGGTAGGATTTGAACCTACGACCTTCGGGTTATGAGCCCGACGAGCTGCCAGACTGCTCCACCCCGCGTCAGAGAAATAAATTATAGGGTGATGAAGCACTCACGTCAATACTTTTGTCACAAATTCTTCGCAGGCCGTCGATATCGACACGCACGGCACCGGCTTCGCATCGTGTGTCGCGCGCGTTCGCGCCCCGTGCTCGCGGTAAGATGGCGGCCTTCGCATTCACCCCGCACGCATTCCCGTTCATGAAAATCGCCACCTGGAACGTCAACTCGCTCAACGTCCGCAAGCAGCACGTGCTCGACTGGCTCGCGCAAAGCGGAGCCGACGTGCTGTGCCTGCAGGAACTGAAGCTGCCGGACGAGAAATATCCGCGCGCCGATCTCGAAGCGATCGGCTACCGCAGCTGGTTCGCGGGCCAGAAGACCTACAACGGCGTCGCGATCCTCGCGCGCGACACGCTCGCCGTCGACGAATCGGACGTCGTGCGCAACATCCCCGGCTTCGACGACGCGCAGCAGCGCGTGGTCGCCGTGACGGTCGAAGGCGTGCGCATCGTGTCCGCATATTTCCCGAACGGCCAGGCACCCGACTCCGACAAGTTCGTCTACAAGATGCAGTGGCTCGATGCGCTGCAGGCGTGGCTGGGCACCGAGATGCAGCGCTACCCGAAGCTCGCGCTGCTCGGCGACTACAACATCGCGCCGGAAGACCGCGACGTGCACGACCCGGCGAAATGGGAAGGCCAGAACCTCGTGTCGCCGCAGGAGCGCGCGCACTTCGCGAAGCTGATCGAACTCGGCTTCGTCGATGCGTTCCGCCGCTTCGAGCAGCCCGAGAAGACCTTCACGTGGTGGGACTACCGGATGTTCGCGTTCCGCCGCAACGCGGGGCTGCGCATCGACCACATCCTGCTGTCGCCGGCGCTCGCCGAAACCTGCACGTCGTGCGAGGTCGATCGCGTGCCGCGCACGTGGGAACAGCCGTCCGACCACACGCCTGTGATCGCGGTCGTCAGCTGAACGCCCTGCCCGCTCGCGCCTGCGCTCAACCGCGCGCGGGCGCGGGCCCGAGATGCGCCCACAGGAAGCCGAATTCCGCCGCATCGGATTCGGCACGCTCAAGATCGTCGGCGCTGCCGTGGCCGCCGTCGGTGTTCTCCCAGTACCACACCCGTTCGTGTCCGAGCGCATGCATGCGCGCGGCCATCTTGCGCGCATGCGCGGGATGCACGCGGTCGTCGCGCGTCGACGTCGTCAGCAGCAGCGGCGGATACGCAACGCCTTCGCGCACGCGGTGATACGGCGAGTAGGCGGCGAGCGCCGCGCCCTCGCGCGCATCGTCCGGATCGCCGTACTCGTCGAGCCACGCGGCGCCCGCGTGCAGCTTCGGATAGCGCCGCATGTCGAGCAGCGGCACGCGGCACAGCACCGCGCCGAACAGTTCCGGGCGCTGCACCATGCATGCGCCGACCAGCAGCCCGCCGTTGCTGCCGCCCTCGATGCCGAGTTGCGCAGCCGTCGTCACGCCGGTGCGGATCAGGTCCTCGGCCACCGCGATAAAGTCGTCGAACGAGCGCTGCCGATGCTCGCGTTGCGCGTCGACGTGCCAGCCCGGTCCGAATTCGCCGCCGCCGCGGATGTGCGCGAACGCCGCGACGCCGCCGCGTTCGAGCCATGCGATGCCGAGTGCATCGCTGTAGCCCGGCAGGTTCGGAATCGCGAAGCCGCCATAGCCTGACAGCAGGCACGGCCGCGCGACGCGGGCGCTGCCGTCGGGATGCGCCAGGCCATCGAGCGCATCACGCGGCCCGATCAGCGTGTACGGCACGACCGTGCCGTCGCGCGAGCGGGCATTCGCGCGACGCACGACGAGCCCGGCCGCATCGAACCGCACCGGCGGCCGGTCGAGCAGCACGCGACGCGACGGCGCATCGGCCGCGCGATCGGCCAGATCGGCGAGCCAGCATTCGGGCGGATCGAGATAGGTGTCGACGTCCACGTACACGTCGTCGTTCAGCGTCGACTCGACCGGCTCGACGTCGATCTGCGCGTCGCCCGGCCATTCGAACGGCCGCGCGTGCCACGTCCATGCGCCGTCCTCACCCTGGCGCGGCTGCCACAGCATCGTGCGGTTGTGCACATCGTCGAGCCAGCTCGCGATCAGCATCGTGCGCGTGTGCGTCCACGTGCACGCGGAAGTCGACGGCCGCGGCTCGAACAGCGTCGTGAGCTCGCGCGACCCGGCGAGGAACGCCTGCTCGCGGATCGCGAGCAGCGAGCCGCCCGAGTGACGCACGCCGCCGCAGTCCCAGTCGAGCCGCGGCTCCAGCATCAGCCAGCCTTCCCAGAAACCGACCTCGACGTGCGTCGGCACGTCGTAGCGCGCCCACTCGCCCGCGTCGGTCAGCCGGTATGCATGCGCGTCGAAGAAATCGACGCTGCGCCACGCGACGTGGCGGCCGTCGATCGGATCGAACCCGGCGCCCGCGCTGATGTCGTCGGGTTCGCCGCGGAACACCACCGGCGCATCGGCGAGCGGCGTGCCGCGCACCCAGCGGCGCGCTTCGTACGGATAGCCGGCGGCGGTCGCATGCGCCTCGCCGCGATCCCAGCTCACGTAGACGGTGTCGCGGTCGATCCAGCCTATCGTGTGATTCCCGGGCACGTCGATCGTGAAGCCGCCGTCGACGAAACGGCGCTGCACGAGGTCGAATTCGCGCACGACGACCGCGTCGGCGCCGCCCGGCGACAACGACAGCAGCGCGCGGTCGCCGTCCGGGTACAGGATCGCGTCCTGCTCGAACACCCACGACTCGCCCTCTTGCGCGCCGAGCGCGTCGACGTCGAGCAGCGTTTCCCACTCGGGCCGGCCCGCGCGCCAGTCGTCCCAGCGCGCGCGGCGCCACAGTCCCTTCGGATGGAGATCGTCCTGCCACAGGTCGTACGCCCAGTCGCGCCAGCGGGTCGGAATCACCGGGCGTTCGCGCGGCAGATACGCCTGCGCGAGCCGCGCGGTCAGCGCGCGATACGCGTCGTCGTCGCGCAGCGCGACCCGCGTGCGCGCGTTCTGCTCGTCGACCCACGCACGGGCACGCTTGCTGTCGAGCGCTTCGAGAAAACGGAAGGGATCGGCCCCGGCGGGCCAGCGGAAGGAATCGGACATGACGGGAGCGCACGTGACGGCAAACCGCGATTATGTCCGATCGCGGCATGCGCGACGCACGCGCATGCCGCGACAGAGGCTTTACGGCTCCAGATGCAGTTCCTGGATCTTGCGCGTGATCGTGTTGCGGCCGATGCCGAGCCGCTCTGCCGCCTCGACCTTGCGGCCGCGCGTGAAATCGAGCGCCTCGCGGATCACGGCCGCCTCGAAGCGGCGCGCGAGCTCGTCCATCACGTCGGCCGAATTCTCGCGCAACAGCCGCGCGACTTCCGTGCGCAACCCGCTTTCCCACATCGGATAGCCGGCCGGCGCGCCGTTCGGCGCGGCCGCGACGGGCGCAGCCGTCAATGGCGCACCCACCGCCGGCTGCACGCGCGCGATGTCGCCACCGCCCATGCCGGTGCCGGCGTGCGCATCCGCGCCGTCGGCCGTCGCCGTCACCGGCGCGCCTGCCGGCACGAGGTCGGGCGGCAGGTCCTTGATCTCGACCGTCTGCGCGGGCGCCATCACGGTCAGCCAGTTCGCGAGATTCTCGAGCTGACGCACGTTGCCCGGAAACGTGAGCGACGTCAGATACGCGAGCGCTTCGTCGGACACGCGCTTCGGCTCGACGCCGAGATCGCGCGCGCTCTTCTGCAGGAAGTGGCGCGTGAGCAGCGCGATGTCCTCGCTGCGTTCGCGCAGCGGCGGCAGCCGCAGCCGGATCACGTTGAGCCGGTGGTAAAGGTCCTCGCGGAACAGCCCCTGCCGCACGCGCGACTCGAGATTCTGGTGCGTCGCGGCGATCACGCGCACGTTCGCGCGCAGCGGGTTGTGGCCGCCGACCCGATAGAACTGGCCGTCCGACAGCACGCGCAACAGGCGCGTCTGCAGGTCGAACGGCATGTCGCCGATTTCGTCGAGGAACAGCGTGCCGTTCTCGGCCTGCTCGAAGCGGCCCTGGCGCGTCGTCTGCGCGCCGGTGAACGCGCCGCGCTCATGGCCGAACAGTTCGGATTCGAGCAGGTCCTTCGGAATCGCCGCGGTATTCAGCGCGATGAACGGCCCGTTCGCGCGCGGGCTGTGACGGTGCAGCGCCCGCGCGACGAGCTCCTTGCCGGTGCCCGACTCGCCGGTGATCAGCACGGTCGCGGCCGAGTGCGACAGGCGGCCGATCGCGCGGAACATGTCCTGCATCGCGGGCGCCTGGCCGAGCATCTCGGGCGCTTCGGCCACACGCTCGTCCTGCGGCGCGCCGCCGCGCAAGCTCTCCTCGACCGCGCGGCGAATCAGCTCGACCGCCTTGTCGACGTCGAACGGCTTCGCGAGATATTCGAACGCGCCGCCCTGAAACGCCGCGACGGCGCTGTCGAGATCGGAGAACGCCGTCATGATGATGACGGGCAGGCCCGGCAGGCGCTCGTGCATCGCCTGCAACAGCTCGAGGCCGGAGCCGCCCGGCATCCGGATGTCGGACACGAGCACCTGCGGCGTCTCGTGGTCGAGCGCGGCCAGCGCGTCGCGCACGTTCGCGAAGCTCTTCGTCGCGAAGCTGTCCCGGGCGAGTGCCTTTTCGAGCACCCAGCGGATCGATTGATCGTCGTCTACTATCCAGATCGGCTTCATAGGTCGGTCAGGTATGGGTGAATCCGGTGAATCGCCATGCAGCCGCTCAATGATCGAGCGGCAGCAGGATCTGAAATTCGGTACGACCGGGCCGGCTCTCGACCTCGATCATCCCGTCGTGCTGCTGCACGAACGTCTGCGCGAGCGTGAGGCCGAGGCCGCTGCCGTCGTCGCGCCCGGACACGAGCGGGTAGAAGATCCGGTCGCGGATCTCCTCCGGAATGCCGGGCCCGTTGTCGACCACGTGCAAGTCCAGTGCCAGCCTGTACAGGCGCTTCGCGATCGTCACCTTGCGTGCGATACGCGTGCGCAGCTCGATCTTCGCGTCGCCCTGCGCGATCCGCTCGCGCAGCGCCTGCGCCGCGTTGCGCACGATGTTCAGCAGCGCCTGGATCAGCTGCTCCTTGTCGCCGCGCAGGTCCGGCACGCTCACGTCGTAGTCGCGCTCGATGGTGAGCCCGCGCGGAAATTCCGCGAGCATCACCGCGCGCACGCGTTCGCATACTTCATGAATGTTCACGTCGCCGACGATGTGCGGATGCCGATGCGGCTCCAGCAACCGGTCGACGAGCGTCTGCAGGCGGTCGGACTCCTTGATGATCACCTGCGTGTATTCGCGCAACTCGCCGCGCTCGCGCCCGCTCAGTTCGAATTCGAGCAGCTGGGCTGCGCCGCGAATGCCGCCGAGCGGGTTCTTGATCTCGTGCGCGAGGTTGCGGATCAGTTGCTTGTTGACCGCGGTCAGGTCGTGGATGCGCTCCTCGCGATCGGTGCGCGACTGCCGTTCGTTCTCGAACAGCTCGACGAGCACGAAATCGGGCACGGTCTCGAGGAAGCCGACGATCGCATGCACGTGCAGCGGCTCGCGGCCGGGCCGGTCGAGCACGGTATCGAGATGCGTCGCGTGAAAGCGCTCCTGGCCGATCGCGGTGATCGTCGACGCGAGTTCGTTCGCATTCGGGAAAATCTCGCCCCACGGCCGCTGCGCGAGCTGCCGGCGCGAGATGTCGAGCATCGCCTCCGCGGACGGGTTCGCGAACGCGACCCGCAGCGTCTTGCGGTCGAGCACGATCACGGCCGTCGGCAGCGCTTCCAGCCCCGCAAGCAGGCCCGAGCGCGCGAGCCGCTCGTCTTCCGTCAGTCGCTCGGGCTGCCCCGTCTTCGCCTTGATGAGATTCTTCAGAGCCATCGTGCGTGTCGTCGCGCGTTACCGGGTCGGAAATTGGAAATTTTCGGAACAAAAAAGGGACGGCTGGACGCCGTCCCCCTTCAGACTCCGCGGTTCCCGCCGCAGGCCACGCGACGGGAACGAACCGGCATGACGGCGCTGAATCGAAGCGCCATCGCCGATTACAGCGAGTAGTACATCTCGAACTCGATCGGATGCGTCGTCATGCGGAACTTCGCCAGCTCCTGCTCCTTCAGCGCGAGGTACGCATCGATCATGCCGTCGGTGAACACGCCACCGCGCGTCAGGAACTCGCGATCCTTGTCGAGCGCTTCCAGTGCCTGGTCGAGGCCTGCGCAGACGGTCGGGATCTTTGCGTCCTCTTCCGGCGGCAGGTCGTACAGGTTCTTGTCGGCGGCTTCGCCCGGATGGATCTTGTTCTGGATCCCGTCGAGGCCGGCCATCATCAGCGCCGTGAAGCACAGGTACGGGTTCGCCATCGGATCCGGGAAGCGCGTTTCGATACGGCGACCCTTCGGGTTCGACACGTGCGGAATGCGGATCGATGCCGAACGGTTGCGCGCCGAGTAGGCGAGCTTGACCGGTGCTTCGAAGTGCGGGACCAGACGCTTGTACGAGTTCGTCGTCGGGTTCGTGATCGCGTTCAGCGCACGGGCGTGCTTGATGATGCCGCCGATGTAGAACAGCGCCAGTTCCGACAGGCCCGCGTAGCCGTTACCCGCGAACAGGTTCTGGCCGTCCTTCCAGATCGACTGGTGAACGTGCATGCCCGAACCGTTGTCGCCGACGACCGGCTTCGGCATGAACGTCGCCGTCTTGCCGTACGAGTGCGCGACGTTGTGGATGATGTACTTCGACCATTGCGTCCAGTCGGCGCGCTGCACGAGCGTCGAGAACTTCGTGCCGATTTCGTTCTGGCCCTGGCCCGCCACTTCGTGGTGGTGCACTTCGACCGGGATGCCGAGCTGTTCGAGCAGCAGGCACATTTCCGAACGCATGTCCTGGAACGTGTCGACCGGCGCGACCGGGAAGTAGCCGCCCTTCGTGCCCGGACGGTGGCCCGTGTTGCCGCCTTCGAATTCCTTGGCCGAGGACCACGGTGCTTCTTCCGAGTTGATCTTCACGAAGCAGCCCGACATGTCCGTGTTCCACTGGACCGAGTCGAAAATGAAGAATTCCGGTTCCGGACCGAAGTAGGCGGTATCGCCGATGCCCGTGCTCTTCAGGTACGCTTCGCCGCGCTTCGCGAGCGAACGCGGGTCGCGCTCGTAGCCCTTGCCGTCGGCCGGCTCGACCACGTCGCAGGTCAGCACGAGGGTCGACTCTTCATAGAACGGGTCGACGAATGCGGCGCTCGGATCCGGCATGAGCAGCATGTCCGACGCCTCGATGCCCTTCCAGCCGGCGATCGACGAGCCGTCGAATGCATGGCCGCTTTCGAACTTGTCTTCGTCAAACGCCGAAACCGGCACCGACACGTGCTGTTCCTTGCCGCGCGTATCCGTGAAGCGGAAATCGACAAACTTGACGTCCTCGTCCTTCACGAGCTGCATGACGTCGGCGACGGTTTTACTCATAACCTCTTCTCCTGATTGAACAATTCCGGCGGACTGGGAACCGCCTCGTTTATCGAGCTGCCCGGAGTCTGGCTTTGGCGCAGCGTGCCCCGGGTCGACCGAATTCTATATAGCAGCTTCCGTGCCAACCATCGCAAAACCGACGCGAATCACGCCGACCCGCGCCGTAGCGGGGCCCGGCTGCGCGATTCCGGGGCCGGGCGCCGCACCGGCGGCGGCGCCTCCGCACCGCAACGGTGCAATCCCGGGGAGGCGACGGCGTCGACGAATCTTTTTGGTGCATTCGTGCCATTCTGCACTCTTTTGGTGAGCGCGTGGGCGGTGCATGCGCCACCGGGCACGCGGACATCCGCGCGGCGGCGCCGCGCTAGAATGTTCGTTTGACCGATACGGAGACCTCCTGCCATGAGTACGCTCGACCAGCTTTACGCGAAGGCCGAAGAACGCCGCGCCCAAGGCGCCCTCAACTATGCCGGCGCCCTGCTGCCGGCCGAGGCATTCGAACTGCTGCAGCTCGACCCGTCGGCACGCCTCGTCGACGTGCGCACCCGCGCCGAGCTCGACTGGATCGGCCGCCCGCTCGTCGGCGACGGCCAGTACCTGCACCTCGAATGGACGCGCTATCCGGGCGGCGTGCCGAACGCCGAATTCATCGATCAACTGAAAGCGGCCCTCCCGGCCGATACGCCGATCCTGTTCCTGTGCCGCAGCGCCGCGCGCTCGAAGCTCGCCGCGGTCGCGTCGACGCAGGCCGGCTTCACGAAGGCCTTCGACCTGCTCGAAGGCTTCGAGGGCGGCAAGGATGCCGAAGGCCACCGCAAGACGGTCGACGGCTGGTGCTTCCGGAAACTGCCGTGGATCGGCGCCTGACGGCGCATCCGCCCAGGCACGCCCGACTGCCACATCGTCGAGCCGGGCGATGACATCCCGATGACGGGCCGCGTTGCGCGGCCCGTGGTTTTTGCAGGGCCGTTCAACGGCCCGCATGCGCGATCGACGCGCGCGGCCTTCAGGCCTTCAGGCGCGCGGCGCCTCCGGTTCGACCACGTCGCCGCCGAGCAGGTGCACGCCTTCGCGCAGCTTCACGAACGCGGCCGCGACCGCCTCCGGCTCGCCCTTCACGCCGAGGTCGATATGCCGGCGCGCATAGATCCCGCCGCGCTCGGCATCGCCGACGCTCGGCAGGCTGAACACGCGCACGCTCGGGAAATCGCGCTCGATCTTCTCCATCAGCGGCGTTAGCGTCGACTCCGGCAGTTCGAACACGTACAGCGAGCGCTCCGCGTGCGGCGTCGCGTGATGGAGATGCCGGTACTTCGTGTCGAGCACCCATTCGATCATCGGCCACGCCATCACCGGGAAGCCCGGCACGAAATGGAGATCGCCGACCGAGAAACCGGGAATCCGGTTATAGCCGTTCGGGATGATCGTCGCGCCCGCCGGGAACACGCCCATGTTGAAGCGATGCTGGTTTTCCGGCGATTCGAAGTCGACCGGCGTGGCCGCATCGGTGTGCGTCTCGCGAATGCGCTCCGAGATCAGCGCCTTCGCTTCCGGATGCAGCACGAGCGGCACGCCGAGCGCGGCGGCCGCGCATTGGCGCGTGTGGTCGTCCGGCGTCGCGCCGATCCCGCCCGTGGAGAACACGATGTCGCCCGACGCGATCGCGCGCGCGAGCGTCGCGGTGATCCGCGCCGGATCGTCGCCGACGTATTCGGCCCAGTCGAGCGCGAGGCCGCGCGCGCCGAGCAGTTCGATGACCTTCGCCAGATGCTTGTCCTGCCGGCGGCCCGAAAGGATTTCGTCGCCGATGATGATGATGCCGATGCTCATGCCTGCCCCATGTCGATTGCGGTGGCGCGCGAACTCGCGCGCAGGTCGTCCAGCGCGCGCAGGCAATAGTGCCCGAACCACAGCGCCGAGAAGACGAGGATGAAAGCGTAAACCCAGATCATGGCCGCCGCCACGAACGGAAACAGCACCATCATCCAGACCGACGACACCCACACGAAGGTCGGCACGGTGCCGAGCAGCCCGGTCGCGACGCCGATGCCGATCAGCGGCCAGCGATGCTGGCGCACGAGCGCGCGGCGTTCGTCGCGGCTCGCGTGCTGCGCGAGCGCGTCGTAGGTCATCACGCGGTACGTGAGCCAGCCCCAGATCACCGGCGGCAGCAACGCGAAGAACGGCGGGATCAGCCACAGCGGAATCGTGACGACGAGCAGCACGACGCCCACGATCGCCGCGCCGAGCGAATTGAACACGCTGCCGAAGAACGTGCCGCCCCGCTTCGCCTCCAGTGCGGCGAACTGCCGGTTCGACAGGTGCCTGATCACGACCGGCATCGAGATCGTCGCGATCAGCAGCAGCACGGTCAGCACGATCAGCGGAATCGCGAGCGACACGACGACGAACGGCGCGACGACCGCATGCAGCTGCGACATCCCGAGCGCGTCGAACGCGCGGTACAGCGCGGCGGTCAGCACGAAGCCGTCGAGCGCGCCGCGCGCGGCGTCGATCAGCGTCTGCCACGAGAACCACAGCACGACGCCCCACAGCAGCGCGGAGACGACGAACGGCATCAGGGTGAGCCACAGCATGCGCGGGTGCAGCGCGCTGGCGAACGCCCGGACGAAGGAGCGCAGCAAGTCGTTCATGCGAACCTGTATCGACGATGAAAAACGGGAAAAGGATAAACCACACGGCCCGCATGCGCCAAAGCGCATGCGGGCCGTGCGGGAAAGCCGTTCAACGGGAAAGTGACGCGCTCAGGCGGACGCCGCGCCGCGCTTCGCGGGAACGAGGCGCCGGAAGATCCGCACGAACGCGAGGCCGTGCTGCGCCCAGAAGCCTTCGCCGTAGGACACGCCTTCGACCTGCTCGCGGATGCCGGTCGGCTCGACCGTGCGGTTCCACGACGCGGTGCCGAACATCATGTCCCACCACGGGAACAGCACGCCGAAGTTGCAGCCGTACTTGGTGCCTTCGTGGCCATAGCCGACCGCATGGTGGCGCCGGTGGAAGGTCGGGCTCACGAGCAGGCGCTCGCCGAGCCAGCCGAACGACAGCCGCGCATTCGTATGCTGGATGCTCTGCACGAAGTTCGTGACCGCGGTCAGCACGACGAACTGCGACGGCGTCACGCCGATCACGAGCGCGATCGCCGCGAAGAAGCACGATTGCAGCACGTTGTCGAGCAGGTGGTTGCGGTCGTCGCACCACAACGACATCTGCCGCTGGCTGTGATGCACCGCGTGCAGCTCCCACCAGATGCCGAACTTGTGCTGCCAGCGGTGATACCAGTAGCCGGCGAAGTCGAGCACGACGAGGTAGATCGCGAACGCGACGATCGGCCGCGAGGTCACGCCCGGCCACAGATAATCGAGGTTGACGTTCGCAACGCCGTGCAGGCGCAGCCACGCCTGGAAGCGGTCGAACACCGGCTGCAGCGCGAAGAAGAAGAACAGCGTGTAGATGCCGAGCTTCGAGATCGCGGTATAGATCACGTCGACCCGCACCGCGCGGCGGTTCTTCCAGCGCTCGACGGGCGCGAGCGCCTCGAGCGGGCGCAGCAGCGCGAACATCAGCACCATCTGGAGCGCGCCGATGATCACCCAGTACAGCGCGTCGTAGGTGTCCTCGTCATAGTCCATCAGGTTGAACTTGAAGAGGAGCGGCTGCACGACGTCGACGTACAGCCAGGTCTGGATGTCCGACACGAACGCATCGATCAGGTGCAGCATCGTCCGCCTCCGCCCGTCACGCGCCGTTCGCAGCCTTCCACGGCGCGCGGTCGTAGAAGTAGATGCCGTGCGGCGAACGGCCGACGGAGATCGTCTGCACCAGCTTGCGCGACGCCAGGTCGATGATCCCGACCTTCTTCGCGAAGCGGAACGTCACCCACAGCGTCTTCTTGTCGGCGGACAGCTCCATGTCGTCCGGGCCCGGCAGCAGGCCGGTGATGTCACCGACCTTGGTGAGCGTGTTCTCGTCGATGATGCTGATCGTGTTCGCGACCCGGTTCGTGATCGCGACGTGCGTGCCGTCGGCGAGCGAGCGGAAGTTGTGCGCGCCCTTGCCGGTCTGGATGGTCTTCACGACCTTCTGATTGCGCCAGTCGACGACCGCGACGTAATCGGCGCCCGTCATGCCGACCAGCAGGTACTTGTCGTCCGGCGTCATCCACAGGCCCGCCGGCACGTTGCCGACCGGCATCTTCCACTTGACCGTCTGCGTCGCGAGGTCGACCGCCGCGATCTCGCCGGACACCTGCAGCGACACGAGCACGGTCTTGCTGTCCTTCGTGAACGCGATGTGGCTCGGCATCACCGCGAGCGGCAAGCGCTTCACGAGATGCAGGTCGCGGCCGTCGTAGCTGTAGATGTCGAGCCGGTCGAGGCGCAGCCCGGTCGACACGAACCACTTGTTGTCGGGCGAGAAGCCGAGCTGGTACGGATCCTCGATGCCTTCGACCGTGCGCTGCAGCTTGCCCGTCTTCGGATCGACGAACATCAGGCTGTTCGAGACCGAATTCGCGACGATCAGCGACGAATTGTCCGGCGTCGCCATCAGGTGGTGCGGCTCCTTGCCGGTCGGCATCGTGCCGACGACCTGGCGGGTCTGCTGGTCGATCAGGGAAAGCGTCGCTTCGGCCGAATTGAGGATGATCACGTTATTCGCGTGCGCGGCAGGCGCCAGCACGGCGGCGGCCAGCGCAAGCGTGCGGCCGAAGGAAAGGAAAGTGCGCATGAAGACTCACGTCGTGGAACAGCAGTGATTGTAAAACGCTCGACCGGCCCTGCCGGTTGACGGAAGTCGGCCCTGCGCCACTTCGACGCACGCCGCGGCCGCCGTGCGGCCTGCCGCGGCAGGCGCCGCGCGGTTGGCCGGGCCGGCCGCCGGCGCGGGCCCGGACAACCGCCGTTGCGCTAGCGCTGCATCGACTCCCAGACCTTGTGCAGACGCTTGACAGAGACAGGCATCGGCGTGCGCAGTTCCTGCGCGAACAGCGAAATGCGCAGTTCCTCCAGCAGCCAGCGGAATTCCGCGAGCCGCGGATCGGCGACGCCGCCGCGCTGCGACACCGCGCGCTGGTACTGCTGGACGAGCGGCAGCAGCTCGCCGGACTGCTTCGCGTCGCGCGCCGGGTCGGCCTTCAGCTTGTCGATCCGCAGCGCGATGCCTTTCAGGTAGCGCGGGAAGTGTGCAAGCTGCACGTAAGGCGTGTCGATCACGAAGCGCTTGCCGACCAGCGCGGCGAGCTGCTGCTGCAGATCCGCGTGGGCCTGTGCGAACGGCTTCGCCTGCGCGAGCTTCTTCGCGAGCCCCGCGTACTCGGCGAGGATCTGCCCGACGAGCCGCGCGATCTCCTGCGCAAGCAGGTTCAGGCGGCTGCGGCCTTCGTCGCGACGCGCGTGGAAGCTCGCGTCGTCGTCGGGCAGCGGATCCTGCAGGCACGCGCGGTCGAGCGCCGTGTCGATCAGCTGGTCGCGCAGCTCGTCCTGCGTGCCGAGCGACATGTACTGCATCGCCATCTCGCGCAGCCCCGGCAGGTTCTTCTCGAGGAACTTGATCGGCTCCTTCAGCTGCAGCGCGAACAGCCGCCGCAAGCCGGCCCGGTGGATCCGCGCGGCCTCCTCCGGCGAGTCGAACACCTCGACGTCGCAATGCGTGCCGCGATCGACGAGCGCCGGATAGCCGTACAGCGTCTGGCCGCGCCGGCGGATCTCCAGCAGCTCGGGGAGCTTGCCGAAGTTCCACGTCGTCAGGTTCTCGTACAGCGCGGTCGCGCCGGCTTCCGCCGGGGCGGCCGTGTGCGGTGCGACGCCCTTGCCCGGCTTGCCGCCCTTCGCCGCCGAAGCCGCGGAACCCGCCGTGGCAGGCGGCGCCGGCGTGGCGCCCGCGTCGTCCGCGCCGGCTTCGCCGCCGGGCGCGATCGTCGACGCCGCCGCGATCTTCTGGAACTGCTGCTGCGCCTGCGCGCCGAGTTCCTGGCGCAGTTGCGCGAGATTGCGCCCCATCGCGAGCTGGCGGCCGTGCTCGTCGATCACCTTGAAGTTCATGAACAGGTGAGCGGGCAGCGTCTCGAGCTTGAAGTCGGCCGTCTTTATCGCGACCTGCGTCTCGCCGCGCACGTCGGCGATCAGCGCCTCGACGAGGCCGCCCGCGCCGAAGCGCTCGCGGCCCGTGCGCTCGACGAAGCCGGCCGCGTACTCGGGCAGCGGCACGCAATGCCGGCGCAGCTTCTGCGGCAGCGACTTCAGCAGCAGCTGCACCTTTTCCTTCAGCATCCCCGGCACGAGCCATTCGCAGCGGCGCGCGTCGACCTGGTTCAGCGCGTACAGCGGCACCGCGAGCGTCACGCCGTCGCGCGGCGTGCCGGGCTCGAAGTGGTAGGTCAGCGCCATCTCGACGCCGGCCATCGTCGCGCGCTTCGGAAACAGCTCGGTCGTGACGCCCGCCGCCTCGTGGCGCATCAGGTCGTCGCGCGACAGGTACAGCAGGCGCTGCTTGTCCTCCGCCTGGCCGCCCTTCTTCACTTCATCCCGATACCAGCGCTCGAACGCGACGCCCGTGTGAATTCCTTCCGGAATCGCCTGGTCGTAGTACGCGTAGATCAGCTCGTCGTCGACCAGCACGTCCTGCCGGCGCGACTTGTGCTCGAGCTGCTCGATGTCGGCGAGCAGCTTGCGGTTGTGCGCGAAGAACGGCAGCTTCGTGTCGAATTCGCCTTCGACCAGCGCGCCGCGGATGAACAGCTCACGCGCCCGCGCCGGGTCCTGTTTGCCGAACGCGACGCGCCGGCGGTGGTAGATCGGCAGCCCGTACAGCGTCGCGCGCTCGAACGCGCTGACCTGCGCGGGACGCTTTTCCCAATGCGGCTCAGACAGCGATTTCTTCAGCAGGTGGGCGCCGATCTTCTCGACCCACTCCGGCTCGATCTTCGCGAGGCAGCGCGCGTACAGCCGGCTCGTCTCGACGAGTTCGGCTGCCATCACCCAGCGGCCGGCCTTCTTCGCGAGCGCGGAGCCCGGCCACAGGTAGAACTTGATCCCGCGTGCGCCGAGGTAGTGCGGATCGTCGTCGGCCTTCATGCCGAGGTTGCCGAGCAGGCCCGTCAACAGGGCCAGATGCACCTGCTCGTAGGTCGCCTCGACCTCGTTGAGGCGCCAGCCGTGTTCGCGCACGACCGTCAGCAGCTGCGAATGGACGTCGCGCCATTCGCGCAGCCGCAGGTGCGACAGGAAATTCTGCCGGCATGCGTCGATCAGCTGGCGGTTCGACTTCTTGTGCGCGACGGCCTCTTCGAACCACGCCCAGATCTTCAGCCACTGCAGGAATTCGGAGCGCTCGTCGGCGAACCGGCGGTGCGCCTGGTCGGCCTGCTCCTGCGCTTCGATCGGCCGGTCGCGCGGGTCCTGCACGGACAGCGCGCTCGCGATGATCAGCACCTCGCGCAGCGACTGCTGGTCGCGCGCGGCGAGAATCATCCGGCCGACGCGCGGGTCGAGCGGCAGCCGCGCGAGTTCGCGGCCGAGCGGCGTCAGCGCGTTGTCGTCGTCGACCGCGCCGAGTTCGTTGAGCAGCTGGTAGCCGTCCGCGATCGCGCGACCGGGCGGCGGCTCGAGGAACGGGAACGATTCGATCGCCGTCAGGTGCAGCGATTTCATCCGCAGGATCACCGACGCGAGCGACGAGCGCAGGATTTCGGGATCGGTGAAGCGCGCGCGCGCCTGGTAGTCGCTTTCCTCGTACAAGCGGATGCAGACGCCGTCGGCCACTCGGCCGCAGCGGCCCGCGCGCTGGTTCGCGGCGGCCTGCGAGATCGACTCGACCTGCAGCTGCTCGACCTTGTTCCGGTACGAATAGCGCTTCACGCGCGCGAGGCCGGTGTCGACGACGTAGCGGATGCCCGGCACCGTCAGCGAGGTTTCGGCCACGTTGGTCGCGAGCACGATGCGGCGCGCGTTCGACGCCTTGAACACCTTGTCCTGGTCGGCCGCCGACAGCCGCGCGAACAGCGGCAGGATCTCGGTGTGCGGCGGATGGTGCTTGCGCAGCGCCTCGGCCGCCTCGCGGATCTCGCGCTCGCCCGGCAGGAACACCAGCACGTCGCCGGGGCCTTCGCGGCACAGTTCGTCGACCGCGTCGACGATCGCGTCCATCAGGTCGCGCTCGGCCTCGCGCGCGGTCTTTACGCGGTCGCGGCCGCCCGTGCCTTCGGCGTTTTTCACCGCCGGGCGATCCTCGGCCACCGGGCGATAGCGCATCTCGACCGGATACAGCCGCCCGCTCACCTCGATCACGGGTGCCGGGCGCTCGTCGGTGCCGAAATGGCGCGCGAAGCGATCGGCGTCGATCGTCGCGGACGTGACGATCAGCTTCAGGTCGGGCCGCCGCGGCAGGATCTCCTTCAGGTAGCCGAGCAGGAAGTCGATGTTCAGGCTGCGCTCGTGCGCCTCGTCGATGATCAGCGTGTCGTACGCCTTCAGCAGCGGATCGGTCTGCGTCTCGGCGAGCAGGATGCCGTCCGTCATCAGCTTGACGGACGCGCCCGGCGCGAGATTGTCGGTGAAGCGCACCTTGTAGCCGACCACCTCGCCGAACGGCGTGCCGAGTTCCTCCGCGATCCGGCGGCCGGTCGACGACGCGGCCAGGCGCCGCGGCTGCGTATGGCCGATCAGGCCCGTGCCGCCGGCGCCGAGGCCGCGGCCGAGATCGAGGCAGATCTTCGGCAGCTGCGTGGTCTTGCCCGAACCCGTCTCGCCGCAGACGATGACAACCTGATGACCGGCGATCGCGCGCGCGATTTCGTCGCGCTTGCCCGACACCGGCAGGCTTTCGGGGTAAGTGATCGGCGGAACGGGATTCGGCGCGACGGTGGCGCGCGGCGCACGCTCGCGGCGCGGAGCGCGCTCGCCGGCGGCCTGCGGTGCGCCCTTCGCGGATGGCTGGCGCGCATCGCCACGCCGTTCGTCGCCGCGCGGCGCGTGGGCCGGCTTGCCCGCCGGCTTTTCCTGCTGCTGGCGCGGCGGCTGGCCCTGCTGCTGACGCGCGTCGGCCGCACCATCCGGGTGCTTCGCCGACGGCGCTTTGGCCCGCGTCGGCGCGGGACTTTTAGGTACATTCGACATGGGGGCGCATTATAATCCCGCCCATGAATTCCCAAACCGACCTCCCTCCCGCCCAGACCGGCGCCGCGACGCCGCCGGCCGCCGACGATTCGGCCGCCAGCCACGCGCAGTTCGTCGACTGGATGCGTTCCGTCGCGCCCTATATCCACAAGTTCCGCAACAGCACGTTCGTCGTGGGGTTCGGCGGCGAGGTGGTGCAGCAGGGCCTGCTGAACGCGCTCGTGTCCGACATCGCGCTCCTGCAGGCGATGGGCATCCAGATCGTGCTGGTGCACGGCTCGCGGCCGCAGGTCGAGGAGCAGCTGAGCCTGCATGGTGTCGAATCCGAGTTTTCGCACGGGCTGCGCATCACCGATGCGCGCGCGCTCGAATCCGCGAAGGAAGCGGCCGGCGAAGTGCGTCTCGACATCGAGGCCGCGATCAGCCAGGGTCTGCCGAACTCGCCGATGGCGCACGCGCACATCAGCGTCGTGTCCGGCAACTTCGTGACCGCCCGGCCGGTGGGGATTCTCGACGGGGTCGATTTCGCGCACACGGGCATCGTGCGCAAGATCGACGCCGAATCGATCCGTCATTCGCTCGCGAGCCGCAAGCTCGTGCTGCTGTCGCCGCTCGGCTTCTCGCCGACCGGCGAGGCGTTCAACCTGTCGATGGAAGACGTCGCATCGGCCGCCGCGATCGCGCTGCGCGCCGACAAGATCATCTTCCTGACCGAAGCGCCCGGCATCGTCGACGACGAAGGCGGGCTGATCCGCGAAATGTCGCTCGACGCGGCCGCCGAACTGCTCGATTCGGGCAACATCCAGGGCGACGACGCGTTCTTCCTGAAGCACTCGATCCGCGCGTGCCGCGGCGGCGTGACCCGCGCCCACCTGATTCCGCAGTCGCTCGACGGCAGCATGCTGCTCGAACTGTTCCTGCACGACGGCGTCGGCACGATGATCTCGTACGAGAACCTCGAGAGCCTGCGCGAAGCGACGCCGGACGACGTCGGCGGCATCCTGTCGCTGATCGAGCCGCTCGAGTCGGACGGCACGCTGGTGCGGCGCGGCCGCCACCAGATCGAACGCGACATCGACCACTTCTCGGTGATCGAGCACGATGGCGTGCTGTTCGGCTGCGCGGCGCTGTATCCGTACCAGCAGGAAAAGATCGGCGAGATGGCGTGCCTGACGGTCGCGCCGGAAGCGCAGGGCTCGGGCGACGGCGAACGCCTGCTCAAGCGCATCGAGCAGCGCGCCCGCGCGCGCGGCCTCACGCACATCTTCGTGCTCACGACGCGCACCGAGCACTGGTTCCTCAAGCGCGGCTTCGTCAAGGTCAGCGTCGACGATCTGCCGGAAGACCGCCGCAAACTCTATAACTGGCAGCGCAAGTCGCTCGTGCTGATGAAGCAGCTCTGAGCGCAGGCACGACTGCCCTCCCCCAGACCGATTACAGGAGAAGTACACGATGGCTCGAATGATCCAATGCGCGAAGCTCGGCAAGGAAGCCGAGGGTCTCGATTTCCCGCCGCTGCCGGGCGAACTCGGCAAGCGCATCTACGAAAGCGTGTCGAAGGAAGCGTGGCAAGGCTGGCTCAAGCAGCAGACGATGCTGATCAACGAGAACCGCCTGAACATGGCCGACCCGCGCGCGCGCCAGTACCTGATGAAGCAGACCGAGAAGTATTTCTTCGGCGACGGCGCCGACCAGGCGTCCGGCTACGTGCCGCCGACGGAAGGCTAAGCACCGCGCATCGCGATGGCCGGCCGTGCCGGCCTCGTCGCGAAGTCAAGCAATCGCCAGGCAAGCGGCACCGTGGATCGCACGGTGCCGTTTGCTTTTGGGACGCGTGATTTTTGGCGTGAGTCGAGGCCGTGCGGCGCGCGATGTCGCCGGAGCGCGATGTCGCCGGAGCGGCGAATTATCGCCTCACCGCATTACCGCCTCACCGCATTACCGCATTACCGCATTACCGCGTTACCGAATCGCCAGCGTGCCGAATCACGCCGGCCTCCCCGTCTCACCCCGCCGGTTTCAACGCGCCGCGCTCGCCTGGCCGGGCGGTCTCGCCGGCCGGACTTTCAGCGCTCGCACTTTCGGCGCCCCACTCGGCCGCATCACTGCGCTCGGCCGTCGACAGCTCGTCCGCGCGGTAGCCGGTGCGATTCAGCAGCGCGAGCATGCACGCGAGCGACACGAGCGCGTACAGCCCCGACGCGATCGCGACGCCGACGATGCTGCCGGTCGCGTTCAGGATCGCCTGCGCGAGCACCGGCGTGCCGCCGCCGACGACGAGCGCGCTCAGCTGGTACGCGAGCGACAGGCCCGTATAGCGGATGTTGGCCGGAAACACGCGCGCGAGCACGCCGCCGACCGCACCGTAGAACATCGCCGACGGAATCGTCGAGATGCACATGCCCGCGACGGCGACCCAGTACGAACGCGTCGCGAGCGCATGGAACATCACCGGCATCAGCACGATCTCCGGAATCAGGATCCAGCACATCGCGCGCCGCATGTCGACCTTCGACACGAACCACGCGCCGACCGGCTGCATCAGGAACTGCACGACGAGCGAGATCGACAGGATGCCGAGGAACGTGCCCTGCGCATAACCGAGCTCCTTGGTCGCCCACGACAGCGCGAACGTGCTGCGGAAATACGTGACGTTGATCACCGGCAGCGTGCCGGCCGCGAGCAGCACGACGGGCCAGTGGTCGCGCACGACGTCGCGCAGCGGCAGCTTCACCGTGCGCTTGCGCGCGAGCACGCGCTGCATGTCGATCGATTCCTCGAGCCGCAGCCGGATCACCATCCCGATGATCACGAGCACCGCCGACAGCAAAAACGGAATGCGCCAGCCCCACATCAGGAACGACGGCGTCGGCAGCGCGCTCAGTGCGAAGAAGGCAGCGGTGGCGAGCAGGTTGCCGGTGGGCGAACCCTGCTGCGCGAACGCCGCATACAGGATGCTGCGATGCTTCGGCGCGTTCTCGCTCGCGATCAGCACCGCGCCGCCCCACTCGCCGCCGACCGCGATGCCCTGCAGCACGCGCAGCACGACGAGGCCCGCGGGCGCCCACACGCCGATCGACGCATAGCCGGGCAACAGGCCGATGCCGGTCGTCGCAAGCCCCATCATCACCAGCGTGATCACGAGCGCGGTCTTGCGGCCGACGCGATCGCCGAGATGCCCGAACACGATGCCGCCGAGCGGCCGCGCGGCGAAGCCCGCCCAGAACGTGACGAACGCGAGCAGCGTCGCGACGCCGGGATTCATCGTGCTCGAAAAGAACACCTTGCCGAACACGAGCGCGGCGGCGGTGCCGTAGATGTAGAAGTCGTACCACTCGATCGTGGTGCCGACGAACGCCGCGAGGGCGGCACGGCCGGGCCGCGGCTGCGCGGCGGACGGGGATTGCGGACGGCTCATCGATGTCTCCATGTTTGTGATCGGCGGCGCAACTGTCGCGCGCGTTGCCGGATGGCCGGCCTTGCGCCGCCGGCTGGCGGAGTTGCGTTACGAGCGATTGCTCGACGCGGGGCTGTTTTACGCTGCCCAACGTCGCTTTACGTCGCGATCTGTCGGTCCAGGTCACTCGCCTGCAGGGCCACTCGTCCGGTCACGTCGGGTCGGGCGCGACCGTCAGCACGCCCGCGTTGAGCAGCTGCTGCTGGAGCGCGGGATCGACGCCGAGGCGGTCGAGCACCGCGCGCGTGTCGCGGCCGAGCGCGGGCGGCGGCGAACGATAGGTCGCCGGCGTGCGCGACAGCTTCACCGGCGATGCGGTGCCGCGATACGCGCCGATCTCGACGAACAACTCGCGATGCAGCGCATGCGGGTCGCGCGCAACGTCGGCGACCGTGCGCACCGGCCCGCACGGCACGCCCGCCGCCATGAGGTCGCGCGCGAGCGGCTCGCACGGATGCGCGGTGAGCCGTGCCTCGAGTTCGGCCTTCAGTTCGGGCCGGTGCGCGCAGCGGCTGCGGTTGTCGACGAAGCGCGGATCGCCGGCGAGCGCCGGCGCGCCGAGATGCGCGACGAGCCGCGCGAACTGCCGGTCGTTGCCGACCGCGAGGAAGATCGGCACGGTGGCCGTGCGATAGCTGTCGTACGGCGCGATGTTCGGGTGCGCGTTGCCGCTGCGCTCGGGCACGCGCCCCGAGCCGAAGAAGTTCGGCAGGTGCGGATGCAGCAGCGACGCGCCGCAGTCGTACAGCGCGATGTCGATCGACTGGCCCTGCCCGCTCTGCTCGCGCTCCGCGAGCGCGAGCAGGATGCCGGCAAGCGCGTTGAGTCCGGTAACCATGTCGACGATCGGCAACCCGATGCGCATCGCGTCGCCGTCACGCTCGCCGTTCACGCTCATCAGCCCGGCCATCGCCTGGATCACCGCGTCGTAGCCGGGCAGCCCGCCGAGCGGGCCGTCGTCGCCGAAGCCCGTCACCGCGCAGTGGATCAGGCGCGGGAAACGCGGCTGCAGGTCGCGCGCGTAGTCCATGCCCCAGCGCGCGAGCGTGCCGGGCTTGAAGTTCTCGACGAGCACGTCGGCGCTCTCGAGCAGGCGCCACAGGATCGCGCGCCCTTCGTCGCGGGACAGGTCGAGCGCGACGCCCTCCTTGTTGCGGTTCACGCCCATGAAGTACCACGCGGTGTCGCCGAGGAACGGCGGCCCCCAGCCGCGCGTCTCGTCGCCGTCGGGCGGCTCGATCTTGATCACCGTCGCGCCGTGGTCGGCGAGCGCCTGCGTGCAGTACGGGCCGCCGAGCACGCGGCTCAGGTCGACGACCTTCAGGCCGTCCAGTGCGCCGCGGGTCGCTTTCGTCGCTTTCGTGGTGCTCATCGTTCGACCTCCGGCAGCAGGTCGAGCGCCATGTCGAGCGGTACCGGCGTGCCGCGCAGCAACGCATCGAACGCCGCTGCCTCGTCGTCGCGCGACGCCGGCGCGAGCGGATCGACCGGCAACAGCTTGTGACGCACGATCAGGTGCGCGAGCGCGAGGCGCCGGTAATCGGGCGCGAGCCGCGCGCCCTCGCATGCCATCAGCACGGCCGCGCTCGCGTAGTACAGCGCCGACGCGGCCTGCCGCACGCGCGCGTCGTCGCCTTCCGCCGCGACCCGGGCGAGCGCATCGCACGCGCGCGCGAGAATGCGCCGCAGCGCCGCGCGGCTCGCGTCGGGCAGCGGCGCCGCGCCGAGCCGGTCGGCGAGGAACGTGCGCAGCGCATCGAGCGCCTGCTCGCGCTGCGCGGCGCGCGCGACGTCGAGCGCGACGATGTTGCTGGTGCCTTCCCAGATCGAGCCGAGATGCGCATCGCGCACGAGGCGCGCATCGCTCCATTCCTCGATGTAGCCGGTGCCGCCGCGCACCTCCATCGCGTCGCCCGTCACACGGCGTGCGTCGCGGCACGCGCGGAACTTGATCAACGGCGTCAGGATGCGCACGCAGCGCGCGGCCCGCTCGTCGCCCGCATCCGCTTGCGGCAGCAGCAGCGCGATCTGCATGAACATCGCGCGCGCGGCCTCGGCGGGCAGCAGCATCTTCATCAGCTGGCGCTGCATCAGCGGCATCTCGATCAGCTTGCGGCCGAATGCGGCGCGGTGGGCGGCCACGTGCAGCGACTCGTTCAGCGCACGCCGCATCAGGCCCGCCGCGCGCACGCCGTTCGACAGCCGCGACATGTTGATCATGTCCGCCATCTGGTGAAAGCCGCGGCCGATCTCGCCGATCAGGTATGCCTGCGCGCCTTCGAGCGCGATCTCGCCGCTCGCCATCGAACGGCTGCCGAGCTTGTCCTTCAACCGCACGATCCGGTAGCGGTTGCGCGTGCCGTCCGGCAGCGTCTTCGGCAGCAGGAACAATGCGAGCCCCTTGATACCGTCCGGCGCGCCGTCGGGCCGCGCGAGCACCATCGCCAGGTCGGCGTCCGCGTTCGAGCAGAACCACTTGTCGCCGAAGAGGCGCCACACCGCCTCGCCCTGCGCGTCGGCTTCGCGCACCGCGCGCGTCGCGATGCGGCCGACGTCGGAGCCGGCCGCCTGTTCGGTCATGAACATCGCGCCCTGGAACAGCGTGTCGAAATCGCGCGATGCGAGCATCGGCAGATAGCGCTCGACGAGTGCCGGGGCGCCGAAGCGGCGCAGCGTGCGCGTCAGCGAATCGGTCATGCTGATCGGGCAGCACAGCCCGAATTCGGCCTGCACGAACAGGAACGTCAGCGCGTACTTGACGAGCGGCGCGACCGCCTCGGGCTGGTGGCTCAGCGACGCAAGCCCGAGTTCCGAATATGCGACGCGTTCGAGCGCGACGTACGCGGGATCCTTGTCGATCCGCTGCACGGCTTCGCCGCGCCGGTTGCGGTGTTCGAGCACGGGCGGATGCTTGTCCGCGCGCGACGCCCATGCGTCGAGCTCGCCCGACACGCGCGCGCCGAGCGCGTGCAGCTGCGGTTCGAGTTCCGCGTAGCGCGCGTCACCGAGATGCAGTTTCAGCAACGCGCCGAGATCGGGATCGGCCGTGAAGAAATTGATGCCCCGGCTGTCGGGGATGTTGTTGGCCGCGCCGGTGTCCGGCGTGCGAGCGGTGTCGTTCATGCATGCGTCTCCAGGATGGCCCGGCTGCCGGCCGGCGCCCGCGCGGCGGCGGCGCGGCCGGCTGATGCCAGGCGTTCAGCAGAGCGTAGGCGCGCGATCGATAAGCGTCCAATACAGGATTTATCCGGTACGATAGACGACGCTTATCGATGCCGATGCGGGAAGGAGACAGCATGGAACTGAGGCAGTTGCGCTACTTCGTGGCGGTCGCCGAGGAACTGCATTTCGGGCGCGCGGCGAAGCGCCTGTTCATCTCGCAGCCGGCGCTGAGCTTCGACATCCGCAAGTTCGAGGACGCGCTCGGCGTGCAGCTCTTTTCGCGCACCAACAAGACGGTCGCGCTGACCAATGCGGGCGCGGTGCTGCTCGGCGAAGCGCGCCGGCTGCTGCTGCAGGCGGCCGAGGCCGAGCGGCTCACGGTGCGCTCTGCGTCCGGCCTCGCGGGCCGGCTGCGGATCGGCTTCGTCCATTCGATGCTGTATCGCGGGCTGCCCGATGCGGTGCGGCGCTTCGAGGCCGATTACCCGGGCGTCGAGATCGTGCTGAGCGAGATGAACACACAGGCGCAGGTGCAGGCGATCCAGCGCGGCCAGATCGATCTCGGCTACGCGCACTGGGGCCACTGCCCGCCCGAGGTCGAATCGGCGCCCGTCTACGCGGAACCGTTCGTCTGCTGCCTGCCGGCCGCGCATCCGCTCGCGCGGCGCCGTCAGGTCGCGCTCGCCACGCTGGCCGAGGAACCATTCATCCTGTTTCCGCGCGACGCGGCGCCGCACTATCACGACCTGATCATCGCGCAATGCGCGAACGCGGGATTCAGCCCGCTGATCCGTCACGAGGCGCGGCTGTGGCAGACGATCCTGTCGATGATCGAGTTCGGCATGGGCATCGCGCTGGTGCCGCGCGTGCTGCAGCAGGTGAAGAGCGACCGGCTCGCGTTCCGGCCGCTGAAGGATGCGTCGCTCGAATCGCGCACGCTCGAACTGAAGCGCAGCGGCGCCGCCGAACCGGTCGCACTGCGCTTCGCCGACTACGTGCGCGCATCGATCGACGCGCTGCCCGTGCTCGCGGGCTGAGCCGGCGCGCCGGCATTTCGCGCCGGCACTTCCCCGTTACTTCGCTTCCGGCTGCAGCACCGGCTGCGCGCGCCGGTACCACACCGCGTACACGACGGACAGCGCGATCAGGAACGGAATGCCGAAGATCAGCGTCATGTGGAATTCGGCCGTGAAGTAGGTCGTCACCATCACCGCGAGCATCAGCGCCGCGCCGAGCAGCGTCAGCAGCGGAAAGCCGCGCATCCGGAACGCGGGCGCCGGCAGGCCGAGCGCCGCGCGACGCCGCCGGAAGCAGTAATGCGTGACGAAGATCATCATCCACGTGAACAACGCGCCGAACATCGACACCGCCATCATGATCGTGAACGACGCGTCCGGGTACAGCACGCTCAGGACCGTCGCGAGCGCGATGCCGAGCGTCGACAGCAGCAGCGCGCCGAACGGCACGCCGCGCGCGTCGACCTCGCCGAGCGCCTTCGGCGCATAACCCGCGCGCGACAGGCTGAACATCATCCGCGTCGTGATGTAGAGCTGGCTGTTCATCGCGGACAGCGCGGCGATCAGCACGACGAAGTTGATCAGCCCGGCCGCGCCCGGCAGGTGGATCGCCTCCATCACCTTCACGAACGGGCTCTCGTCGCGCCCTGCCGCCGTCCACGGCACGATCGCGAGCATCAGCGCGAGCGTGACGAGGTAGAACAGCACGAGCCGCACGATCGTCGAGCGGAACGCGCGCGTCACCGCGCGCTCGGGATCTTCCGCCTCGCCCGCCGCGACCGCGATCATCTCGATGCTCAGGTAGCTGAAGATCGACACGATCACCGCGACCCACATCCCCCACATGCCCTTCGGGAAGAAGCCGCCGTGCCCGGTGTAATGGTGGAAGCCCGCGCGGGCCGCACCGTCGCCGACCAGTGCCGGATTGCCGAACACGACGTACGCGCCGAGCACGATGAAGCCGACGATCGCCGCGATCTTCACGACCGAAAAGCCGTATTCGACCGCGCCGAACACGTCGACGCTGCGCGCGTTGACGAACACGAGCAGCGCCGAGAAGCCGACGATCCACAGCCAGCCCGGCACGCCCGGGAACCAGTACTTCATGTACAGCGCGATCGCGGTGACTTCGGTGCCGACCGCGAGCACGATGCACGCCCAGTACGCATAGCGCACCAGGAACCCGGCCCACGGGCTCACGTAATGTTCGGCGTATGCGCCGAACGACCCGGAGGTCGGATGCGCGACCGTCATCTCCGCGAGACAGCCCATCAGCAACAGCGAGATGAACGCGCCGATCGCGTAGCTGACGAGCACGCTCGGACCCGCGAAGCCGATCGCGAATCCGCTGCCGAGAAAGAGACCGGTGCCGATCGCACCGCCGATCGCGATCATCGCCATCTGCCGTGCGGAAAGCGTGCGGCGCAGACCCTGCTCGCGCGCCGCGATGTGCTGGAATTGCCCTTCTGGTTGCATCGAATGACCTCGTTCGAAAGCGTGTGTCCGGCCGAAACGTCGACGGCGCACGGACCGGTGCCGGACCGCACCGGCCACCGCGCGCCGCATGCTCAGAACAGGTGGCGCAAGCCGGCCGCGATGCCCGTCTGGTTGCCGCGTCCGGGCATCTCGGTGAACGCGCCGCCGGTCACCCGGTTGTAGTCGACCGTCGCGTAGACCTGCGTCGCCTTCGACAGCGCGTACTCGGCCTCGAGCACGCCCGTGTAGCGCTTCCCGCCGTTACCGGCGATGCCGTTGACGTTGCGGATGTCGTCGTAGTACGCGACGCCCGTCACCGACACCGCGGGCGTGATCTGCACGCTCGCGCCGGTATAGAAGATCGCGTCGCGGCGCGGATTGTCGGCGAAGGAACCGTAGGTCACGTCGCGGCCCGGCGCGTTCAGCAATTGCCGGTCGAGCATGCCGGTGCGGTCGATGCCGCCGAGATAGCCCGCGTACAGCGTCGCCGCGCCGAACGCGTAGCGTGCGCCCGCGCCCCATGCCTGCTGCGCGCGGCTCGTCAGGTCGCGCACCTGCTGGTAGGTCGCGCCGACCATCAGCCCGCCGAGCGTGTACGACACGTGCGTGCCCCAGTACGCATTCGCGCCGAGGCTGCCCGCGACGCCGCCGAAGCCGTAGCTCGCGCCGACGTTCAGCCCGCCGAACGTGCCGTCGTAGCTGACCACGTTGCTCGCGCGGCCCTGCGTGAGGAAGTACGGCCACATGTTGGCCGTGTAGTTGCCGACCGTCAGCGGATCGAGATCGCCGAACAGGTTGAATGCCTCGGTCGCCTGCCGGCCGAGCTTCACGGTGCCCCAGTCGCTCGCCAGGCCGACATACGCGTAGCGGCCGAACAGCGCGCCGTCGAGCTGCCCGTTCTGCGGCTCGAAGCCGCTCTCGAGCCGGAAGATCGCCGTCAGGCCGCCGCCGAGCGCTTCGCTGCCCTTCAGGCCCCAGCGGCTGTTGGTGATCGCACCGTTGGTCATCTGCACGCTCGCGTCGTTCGACGCGTTCGCATGCGTCGTGTAGCGAATGCTCTGGTCGACGATGCCGTACAGCGTCACGCTGCTCTGCGCCATCGCGCCGCTCGCGGCGAGCAGGCCGGCGATCGTCGGCAGTGCGAAACGATTGATACTCTTCATCTTCGTCTCCATCCTTGTCTGAATTATCGATGTGTACTGGTTGGGGTATGTCGGTAATCGTGGGTACTGCAATCCGCGCCGAGTTGCGTGCTTTCTAGCCGCGTGCCGCCGGCAACGCCACGTATGCGACGAGTTCGACGCGCATGTCCGGGTGCGCGAAGCCCTGCACGCCCACGCACGTGCGGTTCGGGTACGGTTCGCGAAAGTGGCGCCGGTATTCGGCGTCGAATTCGGGCATCGCCTTCACGTCGGACAGGTAGACGAGCACCTGCGCGACGTCGTCCATCGTCGCGCCGGCCGCCGCGACGGCCTTCGCGAGATTGCCGAGCGTGAGGCGCGCCTGCCCCGTCATCGTGTCGCCTGCGATCGCGCCGGACGCATCGACCGGGCCGTGGCCGGTAAACATCAGCCCGCCCGCGCGGGTCGCCCACGAGAACGGCTGCGCGAGTTGCGGCAAGTCGACCGGGATCGTGTCTGCCATCGTGTCCTCCTTCGGTTCGGAATCGGCCGCTCAGGCAGCCTGGCGCGACGTGCCGCCGAGCACGTCGGCGATCGCGTACGCGACGTGCTCGACGTTCGCGTCGTTCAGGCCCGCGATGCACATGCGGCCCGAACGCAGCAGGTAGACGCCGTGCGACGCGCGCAGCCGGTCCACGTCGGCCGCGGCGATGCCCGTATAGCTGAACATGCCGCGCTGCGTGACGAGCGCGTCGAACGCGGGCCCGGCCAAGCGCGCGTCGAGCCGCGCCTTCAGCGCACCGCGCATGCGCTTGATGCGCGTGCGCACCTGGGCCACCTCGTCTTCCCAGCACGCACGCAGGACGTCGTCGTTCAGCACCGCCGACACGAGCTGCGCGCCGAACAGCGGCGGGCTCGAGTAGGTGCGGCGCACGCCGGCCTGCAACTGGCTCAGCACCGTCGCCGCTTCGCCCGCGCTCGCGCAGACGATCGACAGGCCGCCGACGCGCTCGCCATACAGCGAGAAATTCTTCGAGAACGAGTTGCTGACGATCGCCGGCAGCCCGGCTTCGACGATCGCGCGCACGGCCCATGCGTCGTCGTCGAGACCATCGCTGAAGCCCTGGTACGCCATGTCGAGGAACGGAATCAGCCCGCGGCGCGCGAGCACGTCGATCACCGCGCGCCACGCGTCGCGGTCGAGATCGAGGCCCGTCGGGTTGTGACAGCACGGCTGCAGCAGCACGATGCTGCGCGCGGGCAGCGCGTCGAGCGCCGCGAGCATCGCATCGACGCGCAGGTCGTTGCGCGCTGCGTCGTAGTACGGATACGTGTGCACGTCGAGGCCGGCCGCCGCGAAGATCACGCGATGGTTGTCCCACGTCGGATCGCTGATCCAGATCGCGCTGTCGGGGAAATAGCGCTTCACGAATTCGGCGCCGAGCCGCAGCGCGCCCGAGCCGCCGAGCGTCTGCAGCGTCGCGATGCGTCCTTGCGCGAGCGCCGCGCAACCGGCGCCGAACACGAGGCGCTGCACGCCCTGCCGATACGCGGCGAGCCCTTCCATCGGCAGATACGTATGCGGCGCGCCGGCTTCGCGCAGGCGCTCGGCCGCGAGGCGCGTGCTCTCCAGCACGGGGATGCGGCCCGCGTCGTCGTAATAGAGGCCGATGCTGAGGTTGACCTTGTGCGGATGGGCATCCTGCTGGAACGCCTGGAACAGCGACAGGATCGGATCGCCCGGATAGGCGGGAATGTGTTCGTACATGGCGGAATGACGGTCTGGGTTGAAGGCGGCGATACGGCCGGCGGCCTGACGGCACGTCAGGCCGTGCGGTCGAGGCATGGGGCGCATGTTATCGAGGACGAAATAGAATGAGCTTCACTTTTCGATGACGAATCACGCCGATTGCAGTAGAGTCTGCGTCTACCATCTCAAAAATGACGGGATTCTGCGAAATGAATCTGGATCGAACCGACATGCGGATCCTCCGGCACCTCGAGCGGGACGGACGCATCAGCAATCAGGACCTCGCGAACGCGGTCGCGCTGTCGCCGTCGGCGTGCCTGCGGCGCGTGAAGCTGCTCGAGGAACGCGGCGCCATTTCCGGCTACCGCTGCACGATCGAGCCGAAGAAGGTCGGCGTCGCGTTCGAGGCGCTCGTGCACGTGTCGATGCGGCCGGACGTACCCGAATGGCACGACCGCTTCGTGGAGGCGATCCAGCAGTGGCCGGAAGTCATCGCCGCGCAGATCGTGACGGGCGGCTCGAACTACGTGCTGACGGTGCGGGCGCGCGACCTCGACCACTACTCGGACTTCGTGATCAACCGGCTGCATCGCGCGACGGGCGTGATGTCGATCAATTCGAGCATCGTGCTCGCGACGCTCAAGCGCGACGGCTCGATCCTCGATCTCGTCGAGCCGTCGACGGCCGGCTGACGCACCTTTTGCACCGGCCTGAAAAATATTTGAAGAAAGTGCTTTACGAACCCGAAAAGCTCTGACATAATTTCAGCTTCTTTGGGCGGTTAGCTCAGCGGTAGAGCACTGCCTTCACACGGCAGGGGTCACTGGTTCGATCCCAGTACCGCCCACCAAAGAATTCAAGGGCCTGCGTCTCACGACGCAGGCCCTTTTCGTTTTGTGCGTCGCACTCGTCATGCACACGTCCAAGAGATAATCGCGTGATTCCGACGCGCGCCATCGGCCAGTACGTAATAATCGGTAACGAATTGGTAACGGTGTACGAATAGCGGCTGACTAGAATCGACCACCATGACAGCCGGCCGAGCGGCACCGGCTTCCCACCATCAAGAAGACGAACGGAATCCGGCACGCGCATTGCGGCTGGTTCACGCCGTCGCGACACATCATGACATTGCCGAATTCACATACCCTGTGGTTGACCGGCCTGAGTGGTGCCGGTAAATCCACGCTCTCGCGCGAGATAGCCGTGTACCTGCGCACGCACGACATTCCGGTCTGCATTCTCGACGGCGACGAACTGCGCTCGGGCGTCTCGCACGATCTCGGATTCCGGCGCGACGACCGGGCCGAAAACTGCCGACGTACCGCCGAAATCGCGAAGCTGATGAACAATCAGGGCATCATGGTGATCGTCGCGCTGATTTCCCCGTATGCAGCCGACCGGCAACTGGCGCGGCAGACCATCGGTGACGAGCGCTTCGTCGAAATCTATCTGAAGACCGATATCGAGACCTGCTCCGCGCGCGATCCGAAACGCCTGTATGCGAAGGCCATGACCGGCCAGACGCGCCAGTTCACCGGCATCTCCGATCCCTATGAGGCACCCGTCGCGCCCGATCTCGTTGTCGAAACCGGAACGATGTCCGTCTCCGCGTGTGTCGCGCGCATCATCGAGTTCGATCAACAGCGCTTCGCCTACGCCTGACCGAAGCGCTGCGTTCGCTCACCTCACCCGCCCGACCCGTTCCGCGGTCGCATCGAACGCGCGTTTCGCCTTGTCGACGATCTCGTCGACCTCCTCCTCACGAATCACAAGCGGCGGCGACAGCAGCATCCGGTCGCCGGTCGCGCGCATGATCAGGTTGCCGTTGAAGCAGAAGTCGCGGCAGATCGTGCCGATATCGGCGCCGGCGTCGAACCGCTCGCGCCGCGCGCGATCGCGCGCGAGCTGTACGCCCGCGACCAGCCCCGCCCCCGCGATCTCGCCGACGATCGGATGATCGCCGAGCGCTTCGCGCAGCCGACGCTGGAAGTACGGCCCGATGTCATGCTTCACGCGCTCGACGATCCCTTCGTCGCGCAGCAGCTTCAGGTTCGCGACCGCCACCGCCGCCGCGACCGGGTGGCCCGAGTACGTGAGCCCGTGATTGAATTCGCCGTTGTCGATGATCGGGCGCGCGACGCGTTCATGGATACCCACCGCGCCCATCGGCACGTAACCCGAGGTCAGGCCCTTGGCCATCGTGATCAGGTCCGGCTCGAAGCCGAAGTGCTGGTGCGCGAACCATTCGCCGGTGCGGCCGAAGCCGCCGATCACTTCGTCGGCGACGAGCAGGATGTCGTACTTGCGACAGATCCGCTGGATTTCCGGCCAGTATGTCGACGGCGGGAAGATCACGCCGCCCGCGCCCTGGAACGGCTCGCCAATGAACGCCGCGACGTTCTCCGCGCCGAGCTCTAGGATCTTCGCCTCGAGCTGCTGCGCGCGTGCGAGGCCGAACGCTTCGGGCGTCTCGCCGGCTTGGGCTTCGCCGAAGAAATACGGCTGGTCGATGTGCACGATGTTCTCGACCTTCGACGGCATCTGCTCGTGCATGTAGCCCATCCCGCCGAGCGTGCCGCCCGCGATCGTCGAGCCGTGATAGCCGTTCTTGCGCGAGATCACGTATTTCTTCTGCGGCTTGCCCTGCACGCGCCAGTACTGGTGCACGAGACGCAGCACGGTGTCGTTGCCTTCCGAGCCGCTGTTGCAATAGAAGAAGTGGTTGAAGCCCGCGGGCGTCACTTCGGCGAGCATCGCCGACAGTTCGATCACCGGCGGGTGCGTGGTCTTGAAGAACGTGTTGTAGAACGGCAGTTCCTGAAGCTGGCGATATGCGGCATCGGCAAGTTCCTTGCGGCCGTAGCCGACGTTCACGCACCAGAGGCCGGCCATCCCGTCGATGACCTTGTTGCCGTCCGAGTCCCACAAATAGACGCCGTCGGCCTTCACGATCACGCGGCTGCCCGCGCGATTGAGCGCACCCATGTCCGAGAACGGATGGATGTGATGCGCGGCGTCGAGCGCGCGGTATTCGGCGGTCGAGCGTGCCTGCGTCGTGCGGGCCGCAAACGCGGCGGGCTGGATCCACGCGGGTTCGTTACGGTACGTCATGTTTCCTCCGTCGTTCCTTGATGCGGTCGTGCGCACGCTCACACGTGCAGCAGCAGATGGCGGCGTTCCCACGAACTGATCACGCGGAAGAACGCTTCGTATTCGGTTTCCTTCAGCGCCAGGTACGCCTTCACGAACTTGTCACCGAGAATGCCGGCGAGCGGCGTGCACGCGGCCATCAGCGAGATGCCCTCCTCGAGGTTGCGCGGCAGCTGGTACGGCAGGTCGTAGCCGTCGGACGCGATCGGCTCGGTCGGCGCGAGCTGCTGCGTGAGACCGAGATAACCGGCGGCGAGCGTCGCCGCGAACGCGAGGTACGGATTGCAGTCGACGCCCGGAATCCGGTTCTCGATGCGCCGCGCGACCGGCGTCGACTGCGGGATGCGAAAGCCGACCGTACGGTTGTCGTAGCCCCACTGCACGTTGATCGGCGCGGCCATGAAGCGCGACAGGCGGCGATACGAGTTGATGTACGGTGCGAAGATCGGCATCAGCGCGGGCGTGTATTTCTGCAGGCCCGCAAGATAGCTTTGGAACATCGGCGATACGACGCCGCCGTCGTCGGCGAACAGGTTGCGGCCGGTGTGCACATCGGCGAGGCTCTGGTGGATATGCATCGCGGAGCCCGGCTCGTTTTCCATCGGCTTGGCCATGAACGTCGCATACATGTTGTGGCGCAGCGCCGCCTCGCGCACCGTGCGCTTGAACAGGAACACCTGGTCGGCGAGCGACAGCGCGTCGCCGTGCACGAAGTTGATCTCCATCTGCGCAGCGCCGACCTCATGGATCAGCGTCTCGATGTCGAGCCCCTGCATCTCGCAGTATTCGTAGATGTCCTCGAACAGCGGATCGAACTCGTTGACCGCCTCGATCGAATACGACTGACGGCCGGTTTCCGCCCGCCCCGTGCGCCCGACCGGCGGACGCAGCGGCAGGTCGGGGTCGGCGTTCATGTCGACCAGATAGAACTCGAGTTCAGGCGCGACCACGGGCTTCCAGCCCTTTTCCTTGTACAGGTCGAGCACGCGGCGCAGCACGTAGCGCGGCGAAATCTCGACCGGCGAACCGTCGAAATGCACGCAATCGTGGATCACCTGCGCGGTCGGGTCGACGGCCCACGGAATCAGGCAGATCGTCGACGGATCGGGCACGCACACCATGTCGGGATCGGTCACGCCGGTCAGCGTGCCGTCCTCCGGATAGTCGCCGGTGACGGTCTGCACCATCACGGCCTGCGGCAGGCGCATCGATTCGCCGGACTCGAATTTGTTGCGCGGAATGATCTTGCCGCGCGCGATACCGGCCATGTCGGGAATGATCGCCTCGACTTCGGTGATGCGGTGCTGGCGCAGGAATTCACTCAGTTCGGGTTGCATGATCGGCCTCGTTCAGTCGATGTCGGATGCAGCCGGCGACGGCATGGTGCCGCCGGCCGCATGAATGCGGTGTGTCATGCGCGCGCGGCACGCCGCGCCGAATGCCGCGAAGATGTCGCGCGACAGCGGTTGCTCCGCGTGGCGCCATTCGGGATGCCACTGCACGCCGAGCGCGAACGCACGCGCGCCGCGCACGCTCACGGCCTCGATCAGCCCGTCGGGCGCGCTCGCCTCGACCGCGAGGCCCGCGCCGAGCCGCGCGATGCCCTGGTCGTGCAACGAATTGACCAGCGCGTCGTGCGCGCCGTGCGCGATCCGTTGCAGCAGCCCGCCTGGCGCGAGCTGCACGCGGTGCGCGGGGCCGTACTGCCGCTCGAGCGGATCGCCGTCGCGCTCGCGATGATCGTGGAAGCCCGCGCTCGCATGCAGTCGCTGATGCAAGGCGCCGCCATACGCGACGTTCAGCTCCTGCATGCCGCGGCAGATCGCGAGCACCGGCACGCCCGCATCGATCGCCGCGTGGATCAGCGGCAGCGCGGTCGCATCGCGCGCGGGATCGTGCAGGGTATCGGGCGCGCTCGCCGGGCCGCCGTAGTGATGCGGCTCGACGTTCGAATAGCTGCCGGTCAGCAGCAGCCCGTCGATCGCCGAGACGATCGCGTCGACCGGCTGCCGCGCACCCAGCGCGGGCAGCACGAACGCCAGCGTGCCGGCACCGTCGACCAGCGCGACCAGATACTTCTCCCCGGCCGTGTGGTTCGGATGGGCGCCGCGCATGACGCGATCGGCGGTGACGGCTACGAGCGGGCGCGGTCGCATGATCGCCTCCGCGATAAATGCGCGACGCGTGCGGACGCGCAGGACGATGGCGGCCCGCGATGGCGCTGCACGCGTCCACGCGCGATCGTGCCGCTCGGACGATGCGGCAACGGGCGGTGCGATCCGATGCGAAAGCGGAAAAGGACGCTAGGGCAACAATGAAGCGCTGCCGTCGCACTGCACCGCGCTGAACACGTGTGCGGTGACGACATTGAAGCGGCGCAGGCCGCGATGGGGCACAGCGAAGAAGCGGGGCTCGCGTATGGGGGCGGCGCGCGTGCCGCGCTCAGCATGCCGGATCGGCCCGGCCTGAGGCGGCGCGCCCGCCGACGGACTTCGGGTCCGGCGTATCGAAGGGCTGGCGGCTTTCACGATCGTACTCGACTGACTGATGAAGGCAGGACACGTGTCGCGATGAAGCGGGGGCGGCAATGCCGCGCGACGACACGTCGGCAAGGTGTCTCGCAACGGATTCCGGCGCGGCGCGGCGCTGATCGACGCCGTCGCGGCCGGGGCGCGCGTGACGACTTCCTGACATTCAGCTTATATCACCTAAAAATTGCGTCAAATTTTCAGGTACCGATCCCGCCATCGATCAGACGAAAAAAACGGCATCGACCGCTCGGGTCGATGCCGTTTTGTGCGATGCACCAATGTGCGCCTTGCCAGCCGGCCGGCCGTGGCGCGACATCGCGCCGTGCCGCCGCACGCAGCGCGCGCCGACGGATCAGCGATGCGCGAGCGCGGTTTCGACGAGCGTCTGCAGCAGCGGCACGATCCGCGCGGCGCGCGCTTCGTCGTACGCATACGGACGCGTCTCTTCCATGTAGGTGATCTGCGACAGCTCCAGCTGCACGGCTTCGACGCCGGTCGCGGGCACGCCGTAGTGGCGCGTGATGTAGCCGCCCTTGAAACGCCCGTTCGCGACGGCCGTATAACCGCCGTGCGCGCTCACGCATGCGGCCAGCGCCTCGGCCAGGCCCGGTGCGGCGCTCGCGCCGCTCGACGTGCCGAAGTTGAAGTCCGGCAGGCGGCCCTCGAAGAAGCGCGGCACGTGCGAGCGGATCGAATGCGCTTCCCACACGAGCACGCGGCCGTGCTCGCGCTTCAGGCGCGCGATCTCGCCTTGCAGCGCGTCGTGATACGGGCGCCAGTAGCGGTCGCGACGGCGCATGATCTCGTCGTTGCCGGGCAGCGCGCCCGCCGGATACAGCGGCGCCTTGTCGAACGTATCGACCGGCACGAGCCCCGTCGTGTCCTGCCCCGGATACAGGTTCTCGTTGTCGGGCGGACGGTTCAGGTCGACGACGTAACGCGCGTGCGACGGCACGAGGATCGACGCGCCGAGCGTCGCCGCGAAGCCGTACAGGCGCTCGAGGTGCCAGTCGCAATCGTCGACGAAGCGCGCGTCGGGCGTCATCGTCGCGGCGATGTCGTCGGGGATGTGGGTGCCTGCGTGCGGAATCGAGATCAGCAGCGGCAGCGTGCCCTGCTTCAGCGTGAATACAGCCGGTTGTTCAGTCATGTCGCATCACCGTAAAAGTCGGCCGGCGCACGCGCGCGGCGTGCGCCGGATGCCGCGCATTCAGCGCAGCAGTTGCGCCAGCGCGGCGCGGTAGTCGGCATAAGCTGCGGCTTCGTCGCGATGGCGGCGGCCGCTCACGACGCGCTCGCCGCCGGTATAGACGTCGAGCACCGGCGTGTCGCCGTGCTCGGCGAACACCGTGCCCGACAGCCAGGACGCGCTGTCGTGCTCCGCGATCGCCGGATGATCGGGATCGAGCACGAGCCAGTCGGCGCGGCAGCCTTCACGCAGCGCGCCGATGCGCCGCCCGCTCGCCTGCGCGCCGCCCGCGAGCGACGCGTCGAACAGCCGGTCGGCGACATGCGCCTGCGTGTCGCTCGCGAGCACGTTGCGCGCGCGATGCACGAGCCGCTGCCCGTATTCGAGCAGGCGCAGTTCCGAGCGCCAGTCGACCGACGCATGGCTGTCCGAGCCGACGCCGATCACGCCGCCCTGCGCGAGATAGTCGAGCGCCGGGAACACGCCGTCGCCGAGGTTCGCCTCGGTGGTCAGGCACAGGCCGGCCACCGCGCGACGCTTCGCGAGCGCGGCCGTTTCGGCCGCATCGACGTGCGTCGCGTGCACGAGGCACCAGCGCGTATCGACGTCGAAACGATCGAGCAGCCATTGCACGGGACGCGCGCCGTACGCGCGCACGCAATCGTCGACTTCGGCCGTCTGTTCGGCGATGTGGATATGCACCGGCGCGTCGTCGGGCAAGCCTTCCAGCAGCACGCGCAAGCCGTTCTCGGACACCGCGCGCAGCGAGTGCGGGGCGACGCCGTAGCGCAGGCCGCCGTGCTCGGGCGCGACGCGGCGCATCGCGTCGAGCAGCTCGAGCAGGCCGTCCGGCGTATTGATGAAGCGGCGCTGGTCGTCGCGCGGCGGCTTGTTGCCGAAGCCGGCGAACTGGTACGACACGGGCAGCATCGTGATGCCGATGCCGGCCGAGCGCGCGGCATCGACCACGCGCGCACCGAGTTCCGCGATCTGCGGATAGCGTGAGCCGTCCTGCGCGTGATGCACGTAGTGGAATTCGCACACCGACGTGTAGCCGCACTTCAGCATCTCGACGTACAGCCAGCGCGCGATCGCCGCGAGCGCGTCGGGCGTGATCTTCAGCGCGAAGCGGTACATCAGGTCGCGCCAGCTCCAGAAGCTGTCGGCGGGATTCGCGCGATATTCGGTGAGCCCCGCCATCGCGCGCTGGAACGCGTGCGAATGCAGGTTCGGCATGCCGGGCAGCACGGGCCCGGCCGCGCGCGCGACGCCGGCCGGCGCGTCGGTGTCGGGCGTCACGTCGGTCAGCGTGCCGGCCGCGTCCCAGCGCAGCAGCACGTTGCGGCGCCAGCCATCGGGCAGCCAGGCATGGTCCGCGAACAACATAGAGTCGGTCATCGTGAGTCCTTGTTGGCCGGATTCGGCGCACTGAAGCGTCGGTCCGGTCCCAAGCCCCGGTTGGCAGGAGGCGGCGCGTCGGCGCCCGCTTCCGCTCCGTGGCGATCGACCGGACCGACGCTTCAGCGCCGCGTCCGGCCCTCCGCTAAAACTAGCCGTTCATCCGGCGAAACACCGTCGCGCCGCCGCGCACGACCTGCTCGCACAGCGGCCGGCCGATCCAGTACGCAAGCTCCGACAGCGAGCCGACCGACCAGGCCGCGAAATCGGCCTGGCGGCCGATCTCGAGCGCACCGTGACGATCCGCGCGGCCGAGTGCCGCGGCCGCATGACGAGTCACGCCCTGCAGCACCTCGGGCACCGTCATGCGGAACAGCGTGCAGCCCATGTTCAGCGTCAGCAGCAGCGATTCGAGCGGCGAGGTGCCGGGGTTGTGATCGGTCGCGAGCGCGATCGGCACGCCATGCTTGCGCAGCAGCTCGATCGGCGGCAATTGCGTTTCGCGAATGAAGTAATACGCGCCGGGCAGCAGCACGGCGACCGTGCCGGCCGCCTTCATCGCCTCGATGCCGGCTTCGTCGAGAAATTCGAGGTGGTCGGCCGACAGCGCGCGATAACGCGCGGCAAGCGCGGTGCCGCCCGCGTTCGACAACTGCTCCGCGTGCAGCTTCACCGGCAGCCCGCGCCGCGTCGCGGCCTCGAACACGCGCTCGGTCTGCGCGAGCGAAAAGCCGATGCGCTCGCAGAACACGTCGACCGCGTCGATGAGGCCTTCGTCGGCGAGCGCCGGCAGCATCCGGCCGCACACTTCGTCGATGTATTCATCCGCACGGCCCGTATATTCCGGCGGCAGCGCGTGCGCGCCGAGGAACGTGGTGTAGACCGTGACCGGGAAGCGCTCGCCGAGCTGGCGCGCGACGCGCAGCATCTTGCGCTCGCTCGCGAGGTCGAGCCCGTAGCCCGACTTGATCTCGATCGCCGTCACGCCATCGGCGAGCAGCGGCTGCAGGCGCGCGGCGGCCTGCACGAACAGCGTCGTCTCGTCGGCCGCGCGCGTCGCGCGCACCGTCGACACGATCCCGCCGCCCTGCCGCGCGATCTCCTCGTAGCTGACGCCGGCGAGGCGCTGCGCGAACTCGTCGGCCCGCGTGCCGCCGTACACGAGGTGCGTATGGCAGTCGACGAGGCCCGGCGTCACCCACGCGCCGTGCAGGTCTTCCCGCTGCCAGTGCGCATAACCGTGCGGCAGCGCGGACAACGCGCCGAGCCACACGATCGTGCCGGTTTCGTCGACGGCGATCGCCGCGTCGTCGATCGTTTCGTCGGGATGGCCGTGCGGACACAGCCTCAGGTGATGCCAGACAGTCGGTTTCATGCGTTCAGTCTCGTTCGCCGACGGCGAGCGACACGGCGAGCAGCGCGCCGCCTCCGCTCACGACGACGTCAAACGCACGCTGCGGCCCGTCGAGCCGCAGCGTGTCCATTTCCTGCAGTGCGTAGTGCGCGCCGTCGATCTCGACGCCGACCGCGCCCGTTGCGCAGAACAGCAGCACGGTATCGGCGCGCTCGACGCGGTGCGTGCCTTCGGGCCACACGTCGAGCGTCCCGCGCGCGGCCGAACGGCGCGTCATCAGGTTGAAGTCGCGCGTCGCACCGTCGTGCAGCGTCGCGTCGATCGCCGTCTCGCCAGCGAAGTCTGCACGCGCGAGCGGCGCGTCGAGCACGTGGCGCGCGCCCCCTTCTTCCGCGAGCGTCATGCCCGCGCCGGACAGCAGCACGAGCGTGCGGTCGATCCCTTCGAAACGCGAGAACGGACCGGCCGCGCCGACGTCCGCGACGCTCACGCGCCACGCGAACGCATCAAGCGCGGCGCCAGGAGGAAACGCACCGATCTCGCGCGTCACGCCGCCGCCGTTCTTCCACGGCGACGCGACGAGATCCGCCGCGCGGATCATCGTCGCGTTCACCGGCGCCTGGTCGAGCGCCGTCATGCTCAGCGGCCGAGCATCGGCAGCTTCAGGCCGGCTTCGCGGGCCGTCTGCTGCGCGAGTTCGTAGCCGGCATCCGCATGGCGCATCACGCCCGTCGCCGGATCGTTCAGCAGCACGCGGCCGAGACGCTCGTGCGCTTCGGCGGTACCGTCGGCGACGATCACGACGCCCGAGTGCTGCGAGAAGCCCATGCCGACGCCGCCGCCATGATGCAGCGACACCCACGATGCGCCGCCTGCGGTGTTCAGCAGGGCGTTCAGCAGCGGCCAGTCGCTCACGGCGTCCGAACCGTCCTTCATCGATTCCGTCTCGCGGTTCGGGCTCGCGACCGAACCGGTGTCGAGGTGGTCGCGGCCGATCACGATCGGGGCCTTCAGTTCGCCGTTCTTCACCATCTCGTTGAACGCCTGGCCGAGGCGATAGCGATCCTTCACGCCGACCCAGCAGATCCGCGCCGGCAGACCCTGGAACGCGATGCGCTCACGCGCCATGTCGAGCCAGTTGTGCAGGTGCGGATCGTCGGGGATCAGCTCCTTCACCTTCTGGTCGGTCTTGTAGATGTCTTCCGGATCGCCGGACAGCGCGACCCAGCGGAACGGGCCCTTGCCTTCGCAGAACAGCGGGCGGATATAGGCCGGCACGAAGCCCGGGAAGTCGAATGCGTTTTCGACGCCCATTTCCAGCGCCATCTGGCGGATGTTGTTGCCGTAGTCGAGCGTGGCGGCGCCGCGCTCCTGCAGCGTCAGCATCGCGCGCACCTGCACGGCCATCGACTGCTTCGCGACCTTCACGATGCTCTGCGGATCGACCTTCTGCGCTTCGCGCCATTGCGCGACGGTCCAGCCTTGCGGCAGGTAGCCGTTGATCGGGTCGTGCGCGCTCGTCTGGTCGGTCACGCAGTCCGGCGTGATACCGCGCGTCACGAGTTCCGCGAACACGTCGGCCGCGTTGCCGAGCAGGCCGACCGACACCGGCTTGCCGGTGCGCTTCGCTTCGTCGATCATGCCGAGCGCTTCGTCGAGCGTCGTCGCCTTCTTGTCGACGTAGCGCGTCTTCAGGCGGAAGTCGATGCGCGTCTCGTCGCATTCGACCGCGATCATCGAGAAGCCGGCCATCGTCGCGGCGAGCGGCTGCGCGCCGCCCATGCCGCCGAGGCCGCCCGTCAGGATCCAGCGGCCCGACGGATCGCCGTTGAAGTGCTGGTTCGCGACCGAGAAGAAGGTTTCATAGGTGCCCTGCACGATGCCCTGGCTGCCGATGTAGATCCAGCTGCCGGCCGTCATCTGGCCGTACATCATCAGGCCCTTGCGGTCGAGCTCGTGGAAGTGATCCCAGGTCGCCCAGTGCGGCACCAGGTTCGAGTTCGCGAGCAGCACGCGCGGCGCATCCTTGTGCGTGCGGAACACACCGACCGGCTTGCCCGACTGGATCAGCAGCGTCTCGTTCTCTTCGAGATCCTTCAGCGACGCGAGGATCTGGTCGTAGCATTCCCAGTTGCGCGCCGCGCGGCCGATGCCGCCGTACACGACGAGCGCGTGCGGATGCTCGGCGACTTCCGGATCCAGGTTGTTCTGGATCATCCGGTAGGCCGCTTCGGCCAGCCAGGTCTTGCAGACCTTCTCGCTGCCGCGCGGCGCGCGGATCGTGCGGGTCGGATCGAGACGGGGATCGATGTGTTTCGGATGGTTCATGACGACTGCTCCCGAAGGAAAATGAATATCAAATAGGAATCAGAAATGCCCGGTGAAGCGATAACGGCTGCCGGGGTGCCACAGATTCGCCACCGAGGCGACGACGCCCTGCGACCAGGTGCGCCGATGTAAAACCAGACACGGCTCGACGTCGTCCATCCGCAGCTGCTCGCGCCGCTCGGGCGCCGGAGCCGCCGCTTCGATCCGGTACTCGACGCGCTGCAGCGGGGCCGCGCGCATCAGGTACAGGTTCGGCGTCGTGTTCGTAAAATCCTGCTCGGCATAATCCGGCGCGACCGCCGGATTCACCCACCGTTCTTCGAGCTGGACGGGTTCGTCATTCTCGAAGTGCAACACCTGCGAATAAAACAGCTTCGCGCGCACGGCCATCTGCATCTCGTCGGCGAGCGCCTCGTCGGCGCGGATCGTCTCGAGGCCGAGCACGCTGGCGCGGTACGCATGCCCGCGCGCGTCGACCTCTTCCGAGATGCTGCGGATCGCGACGAGCGTCGACTCGTACTTCGGCCGCGCGACGTAGGTGCCGGCGCCCTTCATGCGCGTCAGCACCTGCTCGGCCGTCAACTCGCGCAACGCGCGGTTGACGGTCATGCGCGCGACCTTGAACTCGCGGGCCAGTTCGTTCTCGGAGGGCACCTGGTCGCCCTCCGCCCACTCGCCGGCGTGAATGCGGCCCAGGATGAAATCCTTGATCTCCTGGTAGACCGGCGCGCTCATGGGCTTACTGTTCCGATGCGAACGAGAACGGCGCGACTTTCGCGAACGCGCGCTCGCCGACGAGCTTCGCGATCACCGCGATGTCCGGTGCGAAGTAGTGGTCGAGCTCGTAGTGCGCAACCTTGCCGCGGATCGTTTCCATCACCGGCGCGAGCTTCGGGCTCGTGTGATACGGCGCGCGCAGGTCGACGCCTTGAGCGGCGGCCAGCAGTTCGATCGCGAGGATGTGCTTCGTGTTGTCCGCGATGTCGGCGAGCTTGCGTGCGGCGAACGTCGCCATCGACACGTGGTCTTCCTGGTTCGCCGAGGTCGGCAGCGAGTCGACCGATGCCGGGTGCGCGAGCGTCTTGTTTTCCGATGCCAGGGCGGCCGCCGTCACGTGGGCGATCATGAAGCCCGAGTTCACGCCGCCGTCCTTCACGAGGAACGGGGGCAGGCCCGACAGCGTCGCGTCGATCAGGAGCGCGATGCGGCGCTCGGCCAGCGCGCCGATTTCCGATGCGGCCAGCGCGAGGTTGTCGGCTGCGAAAGCGACAGGTTCAGCGTGGAAGTTGCCACCCGACAGCACTTCGCCGGTATCCGGGAAGATCAGCGGGTTGTCCGACACGGCGTTCGCTTCGACCAGCAGCACGGCGGCTGCATGGCGCATCTGGTCCAGACACGCGCCCATCACCTGCGGCTGGCAGCGCAGGCTGTACGGATCCTGCACCTTGTCGCAGTCGCGGTGCGACTGGTTGATCGGCGAGCCTTCGAGCAGGTCGCGGTACGACGCTGCCGCGTCGATCTGGCCTTGATGGCCGCGCAGTTCGTGGATACGTGCGTCGAACGGCTTCACCGAGCCGGCAGCCGCGTCGACCGACAGCGCGCCGGCGACGAGCGCCGTGCGGTACAGGTCTTCGATCGCGAACATGTTGTCGAGCGCCAGCGCGGTCGATGCCTGCGTGCCGTTCAGCAGCGCGAGGCCTTCCTTCGCCTGCAGCGTCAGCGGCGCGAGGCCCGCGACACGCAGACCGTCGAGTGCGCTCGCGCGCTCGCCGCGGATGAACACTTCACCGACGCCCAGCAGCACGGCCGACATGTGCGCGAGGGGTGCCAGGTCGCCCGATGCGCCGACCGAGCCCTTCACCGGGATCAGCGGCAGCACGTCGGCGTTGAACAGCGTGATCAGCGCGTCCATCACTTCGCGACGGATGCCCGAGTGGCCGCGGCCGAGGCTCGACAGCTTCAGTGCCATCAGGAGACGCACCGACGAGCGCGCCATCGGCTCGCCCACGCCGACCGCATGCGACAGCACCAGGTTCTTCTGCAGCAGCTCGAGCTGGTCGTGCGGGATGTGCGTGCTGGCCAGGCGGCCGAAACCCGTGTTGATGCCGTATGCGGGCTCGCCCTTCGCCGCGATGTCGGCGACGGCCTTCGCGCCCGCGTCGATCTTCGCGAAGCTCGCCGGGTCGAGCTTGAGCTGCACGGATTCGCGAGCGATCTTGCGCAGTTGCGGAAGGGTCAGGTGGCCGGGGGTCAACGTAATCATGTGAGCAATCCTGTCTAGACAAGTTCGGGATGGATTGCAGTGTAGCCACCGCGACTTGTCTAGACAACCTGTTTTTCATAATTCCGACTCGGGAGTTTCCCTGATGTCCGGCGCGGCGCGCCGGAGCGGCCAGACAGGCCTCGCAATTAACATATGTTGCAATTATTTTGTCTTTGGCAACATACGAATCGACGCTTCCCTACGATCCGCCCACGGAGATCCGCCATGACCATTGCGCCCCGGTTGACCACCCTCCTCGGCCGCAGCCTGCTCGTCGCCGCGTGCGCGCTCGCGTGCGGCGCATCGCTCGCCGCGGAACCGCTGTCCGGCACGCTCGAGAAGGTGCGGCAAAGCGGCCTGATCTCGATCGGTCATCGCGAGACGTCGGTGCCGTTCTCCTATGTCGACGCGAGCGGCAAGGTGATCGGCTTCTCGCAGGACCTGTGCGACCGCGTGATCGCCGCCGTGAAGGCGCGCACCGGCAAGCCCGACCTGCAGGCGCGCTTCATCCCGGTCACGTCGCAGAACCGCATCCCGCTCGTGCAGAACGGCACCGTCGATCTCGAATGCGGGGTGACCACCAACCTCGCCGCGCGTCACGCGCAGGTCGCGTTCTCGACCACCTTCTTCGTCGCGACGACGCGCCTGCTCACGCGCACGAACTCGGGCATCCGCGACTTCCCCGATCTCGCCGGCAAGACGGTCGTGACGAACCAGGGCACGACGTCCGAACGCCTGCTGCGCAAGATGAACGAGGAAAAGAAGATGAACATGCAGATCATCAGCGCGAAGGACTACGGCGAAGGACGCCTCACGCTCGAATCGGGCCGCGCGGCCGCGTACATGATGGACGACGTGCTGCTCGCCGGCGTGCGCCAGCTCGCGGCGAAGCCGGCCGACTGGGCGATCGTCGGCACGCCGCAATCGTCGGAAGCGTACGGGTTCATGCTGCGCAAGGACGATCCGCAGTTCAAGGCGCTCGTCGACGGCGTGCTCGTGCAGCTGATGAAGAGCGGCGAGATCAACGCGCTGTACGACAAGTGGTTCATGAAGCCGGTGCCGCCGAAGGGGCTCGCGTTCGAGTTCCCGATGAGCGACGTGATCAAGGCGCGCTACGCGGCGCCCAACGACGTACCGCTCGAATGAGCGTCGCGCGCTGCAACGCGGTCAGCGCGCCCACGCGACGCACGCCGCGTAACCGGGCGCCGCGTCGAGCCAGCCCGCGTCGAACGCGGCCACGCCGGCGGCGGGCGCGGCCGGCTCGACGATCGTCGTCGCGGGCGTCGCCGCATCGCGCGGCGGCACGACCGCGAACGCGCGCAGCCCGCCGACGATGCCGGTGCCCAGCGCCTTCAGCAGCGCCTCCTTCGCGGCCCACACGCGCATGAACGCGTCCGCGCGGGCGGCGAGCGGCAGGCCGTCGAGATACGCAGCCTCGGCGGCCGCGCACACTTCGCGCGTCAGCGCACGCCAGTCGGCCGTGCGGTTGCAGCTTTCGATATCGACGCCGACGCGCCCCGTCGCCGCCCACGCGATGAGCGCGTGATCGCCCGCGTGCGACACGTTGAAATCGAGCGACGCGCGATACGCGGGATCCAGCGACGGCCGTCCCGATGCGTCGACGACGATCGCGACGTCCTTCGGCGCGACGCCGAGCGCCGCACCGAGCACGTCGCGCAGCGCGGCGCGCGTCGCGGCACTGCGCACCGCATCCTCGTGCCGCAGATAGCGCCCGGCACGCGCCCGCTCCGCGTCGCTCAGCGCCGCGTAGGCGGGCGATGCGAGCGGCACGCGCCAGTCGAAATCGACGCGCGCGACCTGCACGCCGGCACGCGACGCGGCAGGCGGCACATCGAGCAGGTGCACGCGCCTCGCGCGGGACAGGTCGTCGGCAATCTCGGAATCGGGTGGAATGGACATCGGCACGCGGCAGCCAGGCGAACGAAACGTTCGATGTTAATCGATCGTACGGGACGGAGACCGACGCATCGCGACCGAGATCGTCGGCAGCGGCAGCCGGTGCAACCGTCTCATCGACGCGATGGCCGGGTTGCGCGCGCGTTCACCCGTGCGCGACGGCACCCGGCACGCCGCTTCCCGCCAGACGCGCACGCTGCGCCGGATGGCGCGCGTGGACGCGGCCCGGCGCATCGGCCGGCAGCGCGCCGTGTTGCAGCCAGGACAGCGCGACGGGCCACAGCGTGTCGGTGAAGCGGCTGTGGAAGAACGCGAAGTGGCCTATCGCGTCGACGCCGATGTCGCGCGGCGCGATCCGCAGGTGCGTGACGTCGCTGCCCGTGTAGTAGCCGACCAGCCGTTCGATCGCGTCGACCGTGCCGAACCCGTCGTCGTCGAGGCCGATCGCGAGCATCGACGCCGGCAGCCGCGCGAAGCGGGCCGGCAGCGCGGCGCGGCTCGCCGCGGGTTCGGCGAGCAGGCCGTGCGTGAAGGCGTCCTCGAAGCGCGGTTGCGCGCGCACCCACGACAGCGCGACGCCGCGCGGCGTGTCTTCCATCCAGCCGAGCCGCTTCGCGGGCACGTAGCCGAACACAGCCGCGAGCGCCGGCATCGCGACGTGCCATTTCCACCACATGCGCCGCCGCTCTTCCGGCCGATAGTCGCGCCAGTACGCATACTGCGCGCCCACCGTCACCACGTGACGCACGTACGCGTTCGACGCCGCGAGCCCGAGCACGCAGCCGCCGATGCTGTGCGCGACGACGTCGAGCGGCTGGCCCGGAAATGCATCGCGCGCGTATTGCAGCGCGGCCTCGCAATCGAGCCGCCCCCAGTCGAGCCAGTTCGCGCGCAGCTTCGCGAGCCGCGCGGGGCGCGAGCCGCCGATCCCGCGATAGTCGTACACGAGCACGTCGCGCCCCTGCGCGAACAGCCAGGCCGCGAAACGGAAGTAGTAGTCGCAGCGCACCGACGTCGCGCAATTGACGACCGTCACCGGCCGCACGGTGCTGCCGCGGTGGCGCCACACGTAGCCGCGCAGCGCATAACCGTCGGTCGCGATCAGCGTCACGGGCTCCGGCGGCAACGCGCCCGCCGGGCGCCCGGGCGCCTGTTCCGGCGCGCGCGTGCTGCACGCGGCCCCGCCTGCTTCGTTCGAAATCGTCATCGTGTCTCCTGTGCGGCGCCGCCTGCCCGGCGCCCGCCCGATCGGCCAGCCTCCATTGAACTTGACGCGCCGGACGTTCTCAACCAATCTTGCTGCTCCGTTCGCATGAGCCCTACGCATGTCAACGCCGCTCGTCCGTCTCCCGTCGCTGGACCTCGTGCGCGGCTTCGTCGCCGTCGGCCGCCGCATGAGCATCACGCTCGCCGCGCAGGACCTGTGCGTCACGCAGTCGGCGGTCAGCCGCCAGGTGCACGCGCTCGAGGCGCATCTCGGCGTCGCGCTGCTGCAGCGCGGCTATCGCAAGATCGCGTTCACGCCGGAAGGCGAGCGGCTGTTCCGCGCCGCCGATGCGGCGCTGCTCAGCCTGCAGGACACCGTCGCGTCGCTCGCCGCCGCACGCGAGCGGCAACCCGTCACGATCACCGCGAGCATCGGCGTCACCGCGCTGTGGCTGCTGCCCAGACTCGGGCGCCTGCAGGCGCGCCTGCCCGACATCGACTTGCGCGTGGCCGCGAACGACAAGGTACTCGATTTGCGCGCGGAAGGCATCGACCTCGGAATCCGCTACTGCCCGCGCGAGCGCGCGCCGGCCGGCGCGCTGCACCTGTTCGACGAGATCGTCGTGCCGGTCGCGCACCCCGCGCTGGCCGCCCGGCCCGTCACCGACGCGGCCGCTATCGCCGAGCACGTGCTGCTCGAATTCGACGGGCCGCCGCAAACCCGGCTGCAGTGGCGTGCGCACCTGCACGCGGCCGGGCTCGGCGACGCGCGCCCGAAGGGCGTGCTGCGCTTCAACCAGTACGACCAGGTCATCCACGCCGCGATCGCGGGCCAGGGCGTCGCGCTCGGCAGGCTCGCGCTCGTCGCGCCGATGCTCGCCGACGGCCGGCTCGCGGTGCTCGGCCCGCACTCGCAGGCGTTGTCGGATGCGTACGGCTACTGGCTGTTCCGGCACGATCCGGCACCGCGCCGCGAAGTCGCCGACGTGCGCGACTGGATTGTCGCGGAAGCGGCCGAATGCGACGCGGCGATGCGCGCCTACGACGTGGCGCAGCGGTAGTCGCGAGCCGCGAGCCGCGAGCGAAATCCCGCATCGAGCCGGCGCCGGCGCGGTCTTGCGCACGTACATGAACGCCGCCACGGGCAATGCACCGACGCCCCGTCCCCGCTGCATCGGCCGCCTGTCACGCCGGCTGCATGCGGCGCAGCGGCTTCACGCATCCGGCGCGTGCAGCCCGCGTCACCGACATCGCATCCGAACCGCATCGCATTCCCCGCACGCATGCGAACGCGACCGAATGATCGCTTGAGCGCCCCGGCACCGAATCGTCTAATCGGATCGAACGCGGCCGCCGCGCCGCACGCATCCATCCGGAGACACGCATGACCCCGATCGAACAAGACGCCCGGCGCCGCTGGCTGCCGGTGCTCGCGGGCGGCCTGATCATGGGCGCCGCGCTCGGCATCCGCCACGTGCAGGGACTGTTCCTCGCCCCCGTCACGCTCGACCACGGCTGGTCGCGCGAGGCGTTCGGCCTCGCGCTCGCGCTGCAGAACCTGATCTGGGGCATCGCGCAACCGTTCACCGGCATGATCGCCGACCGCTTCGGGTCGGTGCGCGTGATCGTCGCCGGCATGCTGCTGTACGCGGCCGGGCTCGTCACGATGGCGTTCGCCGCGTCGGCCGGCGTGTTCACGGCTGGCGCGGGGTTCGTGATCGGCGTCGCGCTGTCGGGGTCGGCCTTCGCGTCGATCTACGGCGCGCTGAGCCGCCTGTTTCCGCCCGACCGGCGCGGCTGGGCGCTCGGCGTCGCCGGCGCGATCGGCGGGCTCGGCCAGTTCTGCATGGTGCCGGTCGCGCAGGTGCTGATCGGCGGCATCGGCTGGCAGCATGCCTTCGTCGCGCTCGCCGTCGTCGCCGCGCTGCTCGCGCCGCTCGCCGTGCTGGTGCGCGACCGGCCCGCGCAGGCCGCGAGCCGCGCGGACGGCCCCGACCAGTCGATCGGCGCGGCGGTGCGCGAAGCGTTCGCGCATCGCGGCTTCTGGCTGCTGAACGCGGGATTCTTCGCGTGCGGGTTCCAGCTCGCGTTCATCGCGACCCACCTGCCCGCCTACCTGCTCGATCACGGCCTGCCGGCGCGCCACGCGAGCGTCGCGCTCGCGCTGATCGCGCTGACCAACGTGGCCGGCACCTACGCATGCGGCCATCTCGGCAGCCTGCTGCGGCGCAAGTACGTGCTGTCCGTGCTGTACCTCGTCCGCGCGCTGGCGATGGTCGCGTTCGTTGCAGCGCCGTTGTCGCCCGCGAGCGTCTACGTGTTCGCGGCCGTGATGGGCTTCACGTGGCTCGGCACGGTGCCGCTGACCAACGGCGTGATCTCGCAGGTGTTCGGCGTGCGCTACATCGCGACGCTGTTCGGCTTCGTGTTCTTCGGGCACCAGCTCGGCAGTTTCTTCGGCGTCTGGCTCGGCGCGCTCGTGTACGACGCGACGCATTCGTACCTGCCGCTGTGGATCGGCTCGATCGCGCTCGGCGTGCTGGCCGCGCTGCTGCACCTGCCGATCGACGACGCGCGCATCGCGCGGCCGGTGCCGGGCAAAGCCGCATGGGCGTGATGCGCGCGGCGCTGGCCGCCGGCGCGCTCGCGTTCGTCGCGTGGTGCGGCGCGGCCTACTTCGATTCGGGCGTCGCGCTCGCGCTGCTCGAGCACGCGGCGTTCTGCGACTGACGCGGCGAACCGTGCCGCGCGCAGCGACGGCCGGTCACGCCTGGCGACGCTTCGGCAACGAGGCCAGCGCATCGAGCGCGCGACGGCGCGCGCCGTCGTGATCGACGATCGGCGCCGGATAGTCGACGTCGAACCGCACGCCGGCCGCCGCAAGCTCCATCGGGGATGCCTCCCACGGCGCGTGGATCGTCACCGCGTCGAGGCCCGCGAGTTCCGGCACCCAGCGGCGCACGTACGCCCCTTGCGGGTCGAACTTCCGGCCCTGCGTCACCGGATTGAAGATGCGGAAATACGGCGCGGCGTCGGCGCCGCAGCCGGCCACCCATTGCCAGTTCGCCGGGTTGTTCGCGGCATCCGCGTCGACGAGCGTGTCGTGGAACCAGCGCTCGCCGGCCCGCCAGTCGATCAGCAGATGCTTGACGAGAAACGATGCGACGACCATCCGCACGCGATTGTGCATCCAGCCGGTCGTCCACAGCTCGCGCATCCCCGCATCGACGAGCGGGTAACCGGTCAGTCCGCGCTGCCACGCGCGCAGCGCGGCAGGATCGTCGCGCCACGGCATCGCGTCGAACTGCGCGCGGAAGTTGTCGGTCGCGAGCGCCGGAAAGTAATACAGCAGCACATGGCTGAATTCGCGCCAGCCGAGTTCGCTCAGGAACTTCTCGGCGCCGGCCGCGCAGGCCGCACCGCCCGCCTGTGCCGCACCCTGCACCGCATGCCACACCTGTCGCGGCGACAGGTTGCCGAAGCGCAGGCACGGCGACAGCCGGCTCGTCGCCGACCGGTCGGGCCGGTCGCGCGTATCGGCATAGCCGGCCAGCGACTCCACGGAAAACGCGTCGAGCCGCGCCTGCGCGCCGGCTTCGTCGGGTGCCGGCCACGCGTCGCGCAGGCCGCCCGCCCAGTCCGGCGCGTGCGGACGCAACGCGAGCGCGTCGAGCGGCAGCGCGCGTTCGCGCACGCCGGCCGGCCACGGATGAAACGCGATCCGCTCGGGCTCCGGCAGCGGCGCCGCCACCGTGCGATCGCGCCGCACCGCGCGCCAGTACGCGGTGAACACCTGGAACGGCGTGCCGGCGCCCGTCAGCACGTCCCACGGTTCGTTCAGCAGGCTGCCGTTGCTGCTCTCGACCTCGAGGCCGCGCGCCTTCAGCGACGCCTTCAACGCCGCATCGGCATCGCGCTGCGGCTGCGCATAGCGGCGGTTCCAGTACACCGCTGCCGCGCCCGTGTCCTGCGCGACGCGTTCGATCTCGCGCGGCGCATCGCCGCGCAACAGCAGCAGGCGTCCGCCATGACGCGCGAGCGCCGCATCGAGTCCGGCGAGCGACCCATGCAGCCACCAGCGCGCCGCCCCGCCGAGCGCGCGCCCCGCGCCTTCGCCCGTGTCGTCGACGTACACGCATACGAGCGGCCGGCCCGACGCGACCGCGCGCGTCAGCGCGGGCTGGTCGGTCACGCGCAGATCGTCGCGGAACCACACGACGGCAGGAGCAATGGTCGACTTCGCTGGCACGGGCACCTCGGGCAGGAAACTGAAGAGTGACCGGTATTGTCGCGGCAGGTTCGCGCGATGTCGACGTTCGAACCGCACGGCGTACCGCGCGCGTGCGTCGCGTACCGACGCCGACACCGGATCGCCAGCCCGGTGAAACGCCTTAGTCCGTTCCGACGATTCTTCGCCGCACGCACCGGCCTACGCTCGATGTCGGGTTCGCCGCGATGTGCGACGCGCGCCGGCCGCCGCTCAGCCCCATGCATTGCACGGCGCGTCCGCCATGCCGGTCGGCGCCGGCGCGACCCGTTCCGGCTGTCGCGGCGCGTACCCGCCCGTGCGGGCGCAGCCGCGGCCCCCTCCGCTCCCTCACTCACATTCGATACCCGCCATGACCAAACCAGCCAATCTCGTCACCTCGATCACCGTCGCGATCGACGCCCCCGCTGCCGTCGTCTGGGAAGTGCTGACCGACTTCCCGCGCTACGGCGAATGGAACACGTTCTGCGTCGGCCTCGAGACGACCGGCCGGATCGGCGACTTCGTGCACATGCAGGTGCGCATTCCCGGCACGGAGACGGTGATTCCCGTCAACGAAATCCTCGTCGCATGCGAGCCCGAGCGCCTGCTGTCGTGGGAGCAGCGCCCGACCGACGACAACAAGGACGCCGCGCGCCGCGACCAGTACGTCGAAGCCGACGGCGCCGAGCGCTGCCGCTACTTCACGACGGACCAGTTCCTCGGCCTCAACGCGGAAACGATCATGCGCGAGCACGGCGGCTGGGTGAAACAGGGGTTCGACCAGTGCGCGCGCGACGTGAAGCTGCGCGCGGAAGCGCTGCATGCGGCCCGCCGGCGCAAAAGCGCGTGACGGAGCGCAACCGATGCCCGACCTGCAGACCCTCTCCGATCATCACGACCTCCGCGAACTGATCGTCGCGTACTCGAGCGCGATCGATGCGCGCGACTTCGACGCGCTCGATGCCGTATTCATGCGCGACGCGACGATCGACTATCGCGCGATGGGCGGCATCGCCGGCACGTATCCGGACGTCAAGGCGTGGCTGCGCACCGTGCTGCCGCAGTTCCCGCAGTACCAGCACATGGTCGGCAACCTGTCGATCACGCTCGACGGCGACACCGCGCGCGGCCGCACGATCTGTTTCAATCCGATGGAAGTCGCGCTGCCGGACGGCGGCACGCAGGTGATGTTTCTCGGGCTGTGGTACGTCGACCGGTTCGTGCGCACCGCGCAGGGCTGGCGCATCGCCGAGCGCGTCGAGGAACGCTGCTACGGCCACAACGTGCCGGCCGTGCTTGCGAACGCGACCGGCTGAACACCGACACGTCGCACGACGCGCGCGCCGTGGCATCGCCGCACGGCGCGCGTGTCGCAGGCCCTCGGGTCAGTCGAGACGGAACGCCGCTTCGAAGCGCGCGGCGAACGCGTCGAATTCGGTTTCCGGCAGATGGTTGATGCCGCCCGCGCGCTTGCGCCCGCCGCCGGTCGGGAAGCCGCGGCAGAATTCGTCCGCGCCGAGCGCCCGGCCGTCCGGCACGCGCACGCTGACCACGAACCCGCCCTGCGCGCGTGGCGACAGCACCGCGAGCGCCGCATGCGGCGCATTGCGCATCCGCTCGTTTGCGAGCATCCCCGTCGCGCGCCGCGCCCACGGATGATCCGGCATCCTGATCAGCGTCGCGCCCGGCACGTCGCGCAACGGCGCGAGTGCGCCCGCGAGCGCCATGTCGTCGCGATAGCCGTCGCGCAGCGCGGCGAACACCGGCGTGTCGCGCACGAAGTCGAGCGGATCGACGCATGGCAGCATCGCGTCGGCCAGCACGGCCGGATCGAAATGCAGGTCGCCGACGCATTCGCCGTAGGCGTTGTAGTTCAGGTAGAGCCCGAGTTCGGCCAGCGTGCCGCGTTCGGCTGCGTCGATCCCGTATTCGCGCGCGAGCGCGTCGCCGAGCGCCGGCAGTTCGTCGCCGAACGCCGCGACGATCGCCCAGCGCACATGCCGGCCGCCGAGACGGCGGTTCACGAGCGCGCTCGTGCAGACGTCGGCGGCCGTGTCGATATACGCGTCGAAACGCGGATCGCCGGGCAGCTCGCCCGCGAAGTGATGGTCGAAGTAGCGAACTGCGGCGCCGTCGCGCAGCAGCCGCGCGCATGCGTCGCGGTTCTGGTCGTGCGACACGTCGAGCACGGTCACGCGGTCGCCGGCCCGCGCGTCGATGCGCTCGAGCAGCCTGATGTCGCGCTTCACGCCGGTCACGAGCGTGCCGCGTTCGCCCTCCGCGAGCCGCAGCTGCTGCAGCGCGCACAGGCCGTCCGCATCGCCGTTGAACGCGAAGAAGTGGCGCCCCTGTTCCTGTTGTCGTTCCTGCATGATCCGTTGCTCCGTCCTCAGGGCATGAAATCGCCGCCGTTCGCGTCGAGCGTCGCGCCGGTCACCGCGTTCGCGTAATCCGACGCGAGGAACAGCGCCGCGCGCGCGCAGTCGTCGTCGGTCGGCAGCTTCGCGAGCGCGATGTTCGACGCGATCGGTGCGATGATCGCCTCCTCCGTCGTGCCGTGCTCGGCGGCCGCCTGCCGGAAATACGTCTGCGTCGGCACGCCCCACATCCAGCCCATGTGGATGCTGTTCGCGCGGATCCCGTGCACGCCGAGCTCGCGCGCCAGGTATTTTGCCGCAACCGCGAGCGCGCCCTTCGATACAGCGTAGCCCGCTTCCCCTGCAAACGGCTTGCGGGTCGCCTGCGAGTTGATCATCACGATCGCGCCGCGCTTCTGCCGCTTCATGTGCGGCACGATTTCCTGCGTGAGCGTCATCGTGCCGAACACGTTGGTGTCGAACACCGCGCGCCAGCCGTCGAGATCGGCTTCCTCGACCGGCTCCGGGAACGTGCCGTGCGCGAACGCGCTGTTCACGAGCGCGTCGATCCGGCCGAAGCGCTCGACCGCCTGCGTCGCGAGCTGCCGGCACTGCGCGCGCTCGGCGATGTCGGTGCGCACCTTCAGCACGTCGCACGCGACGTCGAGTGCGCGGATCCGCGCTTCCGCATCGTCGAGCTTTTCCATCGTGCGTGCCGCGACGACCACGCCGCGCGCGCCCTCGCGTGCCGCCTCGACGGCGAGCTTCACACCGAGCCCCGGCCCGATCCCTGAAATCACGACGATCTTGTCCTTCAGCAACATGGGTTGTCTCCTGGTTATGGTTCGTCTCGCGGGCGCGCCGTCAGCCGGCCGCCCGCAGGTGCCGCGCGCGATACGCGGCGAAGTCGTCCGCCAGTTGCGCATCGGTGAAGCCGAAGCGCGCGATCGAGTAATCGTGCGCGGCGCGCTTGTCGCGGCCGTTGCGCGCCATCCAGGCCGTCATCGCCGCGCGCTGCGGCTCGTCCAGCGACATCTCCGCGAAACGGTACACGGCTTCGGCCACGCCGAGCGGATCCGACACCGTGTCCTCGAACCGCACGTCGAGAAAGCGCTCGGCCGGCAGCGCGTCGCGCGCCGTCATCGCCGCGCCGATCGCGCGCGCCATGCCGGCGTTCCACTGCGCGCCGACCGTGCGCGGATCCGGGTCGTCCGCATACATCTGCCACAGCGTGTGCGCCATGCTCGCCATCGACGGAATCGTCTGCGCCGGGTCGCGATGCGTGAGCACGACCTGTGCCCGCGGAAACACGCGGCACAGCACGTCGAGCGCATGCAGATGCTGCGGCGTCTTCAGCAGCCAGCGCGCGGCCGGCGCAACGCCGCGTTGCGCCTTCTGCCACTGCAGGAACTGCAGCATCCGCTTCAGGTACGTGTAGACCGGCGTCAGGTCCTGCTTCGCGAGCCACGCCGTATAACCCGGCACGTTCGCGTACGAATCCATCGCGCACACGAACGAATGCTCCATCAGCATGAACTCCTCGTCGGCGAGCATCGCGTCGAGCGGATGGATCGCGAGGATCTGCGGAATGCAGTCGATCATCGTCGCGACCTCGGCCTGCGCGCGCGCGATGCGCACGGTCGGCGCATCGAGCGTCTCGCCGGCGAGCGGCGCCGGATAGCGCGTTTCCCACCACGCGGCCGAATAAAAGCGCGGATCGACCGCGAGCAGCCGCTGCAGCAGCGTCGTGCCGGTGCGCGGCAGCCCGACGATCACGAGCGGATCGTCGATCTCGATGTCGGCGATCTCCGGATGACGGCCGAAGTAATCCTCGATAACGAGCCGGTTCACGAGCTGGCCGACGAGTTTCTCGCGCATCATCGCCACGCCGCGCGCCGACAGCTTCGCTTCGTCGCTCAGCGACGCGCACATCACGTCGAGCGCCTCGCGATACGGGCCGTCGCCGAACGCGGTGAGGCCGCCCGTGCGCGACACGGCCTCGGCGATCAGCGCGTCGGCGTCGAGCTGGGTGCGGATCGGGTCGAGCGGCGCGTTCATGCGGCCTCCTTCAGCGCGGCGAGCTTGACGACGCGCGTGCGCGGATGCACCGGCTGCGCGGCGCCGACCCAGCGCCAGCAGATCGTACCGGTGCGATGCCCGGCCGTATCGAGCCAGTTCGCACCGCCCGGCCGCGACGCGGCGACCACGACGGTCACGCCGCCGTCCGTATTCAGCCGCGCGCTGTGCTTGTTCACGCAGATGTCGAAGTGCCGGTAGTCGAGCGACTCCATCCAGTAGTTGTTGAGCTGCACGTTCCAGAAATCGCAGTCGGGCACCGTGTCGACATCGATCACGAGCGCCTCGTCGTCGGCGAGCGACCAGCACGAGTGGTAGTAGTAGATGTTCGGATCGCCGCCGACCGACTGGCACAGCGCCTGGTCCGCAGGCGGTAGCGCGTTCACGTGCGAGCCGTAGCTCGCGGCCCAGTCGGCGAACAGCTTCGCCGTCTGCTCGACGAACTGCGCGGCACGCGTGAGGCCGCCCTGCAGCACGAGCGGATCGAGCGGCGCCGGGCGATCGTGCGCGCCGATGCGTTCGATCTTCAATTGCGCGGGCGTCTCCGAGCGCCGGTCGAGGAAAGTCTGGCGCACGAGCAGCGCGTTCGTGCCGGGCTCCATGCGCACCCAGTTGCCCGCGCGCGGCGTTTCGCTCAGCACGATCTCGAAGCTGCCGTCCGGCGCGATCTCGAGCTGCTTCGCGTCGAGAAAACCCGTCTGCAGCATCTTGCCGTCCGTCTCGTAACCGCCCTTCTGCGTGCCGAAGCTCAGGTACGCGACCGTGCCGCGCCGCCCCGTCACACGATATTCGCAGCGGCCGTCGAGGCGCGCGTACTGGTACAGGTTGTCCGGATTGTCGGCGCCGATCTTCGCGGTCTCGTGCGACGGCGAGAAGAAGCCGGGCCACGCGCCGTCCGCGAACTCGACGTGCATTTCGAGCGCGATGCGCATCAGCCGGCTCAGGTAGCGGAATCCTTCCGCGCGCGTGAGCGGATCGTCCGGCGCCTCGGCGCGCAGGACCTGCTCGCCGCTGCGTTTCAGGGTGTCGCAGAAATCGGCCCAGGTCTGGCCCGAAAGCAACTGCGTGGCGCGTGTGTCGTCCGTCATGTGTCGTCTCCGCCGATGGTCGAGCGCTCACCTTAAGCGAGCGCCTCGCGCGCCACTTCGTCCGGGTGGACTAAGGAAAGATCCGCTGCCCGCCGCGCCGCGTGTTAGTCCACCCGGACGAAGAACGGCACCGCCCTCGCTCGATACCGTTGGCGTCATGCACGAAACGCCGCACATGTCGCGCGGCACCGGCATGCAACAAGGAGACGAACGATGTTGACCCACTTGGAGCGACTGGAGGCCGAAAGCATCCACATCATGCGCGAGGTGGTCGCGGAAAGCGAAAACCCGGTGATGCTCTATTCGATCGGCAAGGACAGCTCGGTCATGCTGCACCTCGCGATGAAGGCGTTCTACCCGGCGAAACCGCCCTTTCCGCTGCTGCACGTCGATACGACGTGGAAGTTCCGCGAGATGATCGCGTTTCGCGACGAGACGGCCGCGCGCCTCGGCCTCGACCTGCGCGTGCACGTGAACCCCGACGGCGTCGCGAACGACATCAATCCGTTCACGCACGGCTCGGCCGTGCACACCGACGTGTGGAAAACGCAGGGGCTCAAGCAGGCGCTCGACCACTACGGTTTCGACGCCGCGTTCGGCGGCGCGCGCCGCGACGAGGAGAAATCGCGCGCGAAGGAGCGCATCGTGTCGCTGCGCTCGGAGCAGCACCGCTGGGATCCGAAGCGCCAGCGTCCCGAACTCTGGTCGCTGTACAACGCGCGCAAGCGCCGCGGCGAAAGCCTGCGCGTATTCCCGATTTCCAACTGGACCGAACTCGACATCTGGCAATACATCCGGCTGCACGACATTCCGATCGTTCCGCTCTACTACGCAAAGGAGCGGCCGGTGGTCGAGCGCGACGGCGCGCTGATCATGGTCGACGACGAACGCCTGCCGCTGCGCGACGGCGAAGTGCCGCAGATGCGCAAGGTGCGCTTTCGCACGCTCGGCTGCTATCCGCTGACGGGTGCGATCGACAGCGATGCGAGCTCGCTCGACGACATCCTGCAGGAGATGCGCGACACGCGCACGTCCGAGCGCCAGGGACGACTGATCGACAGCGATTCGGCCGGTTCGATGGAAAAGAAGAAACAGGAGGGATATTTCTGATGGCACACGTACTCACCGCCCCCGAGGCACTTGCGCACACGACGCCCGACATGCACGCCGACGATGCGCAAACGAAGGACCTGCTGCGCTTCATCACGTGCGGCAGCGTCGACGACGGCAAGAGCACGCTGATCGGCCGCCTGCTCTACGAATCGAACATGCTGTTCGACGACCAGTTGACCCAGCTCGAAGCCGATTCGAAGAAGGTCGGCACGCAAGGCGGCGAACTCGATTTCGCGCTGCTCGTCGACGGCCTGTCGGCCGAGCGCGAACAGGGCATCACGATCGACGTCGCATATCGCTTCTTCGCGACCGCGCGACGCAAGTTCATCGTCGCCGACACACCAGGCCACGAGCAGTACACGCGCAACATGATCACCGGCGCGTCGACCGCCGATCTCGCGGTGATCCTGATCGACGCGCGCAAGGGCGTGCTCACGCAAACGCGCCGCCACAGCCATCTCGTCGCGCTGATCGGCATCAAGCGCGTCGTGCTCGCGATCAACAAGATGGACCTGGTCGACTACGACCGCGCCGTGTTCGAGCGTATCGACGCCGACTACCGCGCGTTCGCGGCCGAACTCGGCCTCGACGAAATCGTCAGCATTCCGATGTCCGCGCTGCGCGGCGACAACGTGATCGCATCGAGCGCTCGGATGCCGTGGTACGCGGGCCCGCCGCTGATGCGGCATCTCGACACGCTGCCGCTCGTCGAGCGCGTGACGCGCGACGAACCGTTCCGGCTGCCCGTGCAATGGGTCAACCGTCCGCACCTGAACTTCCGCGGTTATGCCGGCAGCATCGCGTCGGGCGAAGTGCGCGTCGGCGAACGCGTGCGCGTGCTGCCGTCCGGCAAGGAGAGCCGCGTTGCGTCGGTGATCACGCCGGCCGGCGAAGCCGATGTCGCGCGCGCCGGCGAAGCGGTGACGCTCACGCTCGCCGACGAGATCGACATCAGTCGCGGCGACATGATCGCGCGTGCCGACGCGCCACCGGAAGTCGCCGACCAGTTCGAGGCGACGCTCGTGTGGATGCACGACGAACCGCTGCTACCGGGCCGGCCGTATCTCGTGAAGCTCGGCACGCAGACGGTCGGCGCGACCTGCGCGACGCCGAAGTACAAGATCGACGTGAACACGCGCGAGCATCTCGCCGCGCGCACGCTCGCGCTGAACGAGATCGGCGTGTGCAACCTGAGCTTCGACCGGCCCGTCGCGTTCGATCCGTACGACCTGAATCGCCACACCGGCGGCTTCATCGTGATCGACCGCTTCACCAACGACACGGTCGGCGCCGGGATGCTGCACTTCGCGCTGCGCCGCGCGCACAACGTGCACTGGCAGGCCGTCGACGTCGACCGCGACGCGCGCGCGGTGCAGAAGGCGCAGACGCCGCGCATCGTATGGCTGACCGGGCTGTCGGGCGCGGGCAAGTCGACGATCGCGAACCTCGTCGAGCGGCGCCTGCATGCGCTCGGCAAGCACACGTACCTGCTCGACGGCGACAACGTGCGGCACGGCCTGAACCGCGATCTCGGCTTCACCGAGGCCGATCGCGTGGAGAACATCCGGCGCGTGGCCGAAGTCGCGCGGCTGATGCTCGATGCCGGGCTCATCACGCTCGTGTCGTTCATCTCGCCGTTCCGCGCGGAACGCGACATGGCGCGCGCGCTGGTTCGTCCCGACGAGTTCGTCGAAGTGTTCGTCGACACGCCGCTCGCGGTCGCCGAGGAACGCGATCCGAAGGGGCTGTACAAGAAGGCGCGCAAGGGCGAACTGAAGCACTTCACGGGCATCGACTCGCCGTACGAGCCGCCGGCGCAGCCGGAACTGCGCATCGATACGGTGGCCGAGTCGCCGGAGGCCGCGGCGGAACGCATCGTCGCGTACCTGCTGCGCGAACGCACCGCGTAAGCGGCGCCAGCGCGACGCACGCTGCGTCGCTCCGGCACGGCCCGCGTCGTCTACTCCGTTCGGATGACGCGGGCGGCTGGCCGGTCGGTATGCTGGCTCGGGAGCATTCACCCCGACCCAGGAGAACACGAGCATGCGGATCGCGCTGGCGCCCGGCGACACGGCCGCACACGACAGCTTCGACGACGCGGCATGGACGGCCCGCGAACTCAGCGCGTGGCTCGGGCTCGTCTATCAGGGCCCGTCCGAGACGACGCCTTGGGCAGGCTTTCTCGAAGCGATGCGCGTGCGGCTCGACGCGAGCTTCACGACGCTCGTGCTGCGCAGCCCGCGCGGCACGCGGCGCGGGCTCATCATCAACGCATCGACCCACGGCCCGCTGCTGCCCGGCGAACCGTCGTACAGCGAAGAGTTCTACGCGCTGTGCCCGTTTCTCGACCTCCCGCCCGGCCAGGTGTTCACGGCCGACACGCTGTTCGGCGCGACGCGCTGGTGCGCGCACGATTTCTACCGTCAATACCTGCAGCCGCTCGACCTGCGCTTCATCCTCGGTGCGATCCTGCGCGGCGAGCGCGGCGTCGAGTGCGCGTTCTTCGTGAGCCGCCCGCATCATGCGCGCGACTTCGACGCGGCCGAACGCGCGCAGGTCGCGACGCTGCTGCCGCACCTGCAGCGCGCGGTCGAGCTGCACGCGGCGCTCGACGTGCTCGACGCCGAACGCGCGCTGTACGCGGGCACGGTCGACCGGCTCGACGTCGGCACCGCGATCCTCGACGAGGACGGTCGCGTGATCAAGCACAACCGCATCGCCGAGCGGCTGTTCGAGCAGCAGGACGGCCTGTGCCTGCGCCAGGAGCGGCTCCATGCATCGTGCCCGCTCGACGAGCGCCGGCTGCAGAAGGCGCTGCAGGCCGCGCTCGAGCATTTCCGCGCGGGTGCGCTCGGCCGCATCGAGGCCACCACGCTGTCGCGCCCCGGCGGCGCGATGCCGTTGAACGTGCTGCTGCGCCCGCTCGCGCCCTTTCACGGCGCGGAGGACCGCCAGCACCGGCCGGCCGTCGCGGTGTTCGTCCGCGATCCGGCGTCGTCGCCGCAGACCTCTCGCGACATGCTGCACCGGCTGTTCCGCCTCACGCCGATGGAAACCGAGATCGCGCTGTTGCTCGTCGACGGCCTGACGCTCGACGAAGCGGCCGCCGCGACCGGCATCACGAAGAACACCGCCCGTGCGCATCTGCGCGGAATCTTCGCGAAGACGGGGGCGACACGGCAGGCCGTGCTCGTGAAGATGCTGCTGAACAGCGTCGTGTCGATGGCATAGCGGGCCGCGCACGAAGCCGGCCGGTTGCCGGGGCGAAGTGCGCCGCAGGGCAGCACCGAGCGGCACGCCTGCCCACTCACGTCATCCGTCATCAGATGTGATTGCGCACGGAGACAACCTCCCGGCATTTCCCGATATTCGGATATATTCGGGGTAAACCCGTGACGTCATATCAGGATCTCCGGCGTACCATGTCATACGACAACATACTACTTAGATCCCCACCCGACGCGAACGCGGGCCGCTGCCCCGTTCGCCGCCCGCCCGGAGACTCCCTTGACCTCGCCCGCCCTGCCCGGCCGCGCCCCGCTCGCATCCGCCACCTCGAAAGTGAAATGGCACGTGCAGCCGCTCGTGCCGATCATGTTCATCGCGAACGATATCGACCGCTGCCGACGGCCTTCGGCTATCTGAAGCAACATACGGGTTCGATCGCGGGCGACCGGGATGCGCTCGCGATCGCGTTCCTAGTCGCCACGGTCGCCGCGCCGTTCGCGCGTACGCGCCGGCGCAGCGATCCGCCGCGCGGCCTGCCGACCGACGAGTCCTTCACGCACACCGCAATGCTCCGCCATGCCGAACACTGACCGCCTGACCGTCGTCGTCCCGAATGCCGTCGACGGCGACCTCGCCACGTTCTCGCTCACGTCCGACGGCACGCTCGCGCCGCTCGCCCGCTACCCGGCCGGCGACGTCGCGATGCCGGTCGCCGTGCAGCCCGATCGCGCGCGGCTATACGTCGCGACGCGCGGCGAGCAGCCGACGATCGTCGCGTTCCGCGTCGCGGCGGCCACCGGCGCGCTCGCCCGCATCGGCGCGACCGCGATCGACGCGAGCCTCGCCTACCTGTCGCTCGACCGCAGCGGCCGCTGGCTGCTCGGCGCGTCGTACGGCGGCCATTCGCTGAGCCTCTACGACGCCGCGCGCGTGCGCGACGGCGACGGCGCGCCGCTGCAGGTCGCGCACGGTATCGCGAACGCGCATGCGGTCGTCGTGTCGCCGGACAACCGCTTCGCGTACGTGAGCTCGCTCGGCTCGGACCGGATCTTCACGTTCGCGCTGATCGAGGATGCCGGCGGCCTGCGTGCGGTCGAGCACGGCGAAACGCGCGTGCCGGGCGGCTTCGGGCCGCGCCACCTGCGCTTCGCGTGCGACGGCCGGATGCTGGTCGCGGTCAGCGAATTCCAGGCGATGCTCGCGACTTTCACACGCGACGCCGATAGCGGCCGCCTCGGCGACGCACGGGTCAGCGCGCGCCACCCGGCCGTCGCCGGCCTCGCGCAAGGCCATGCGCGCCCGCCCGCGCCGACCGGGCCCGCCGTGTGGGCTGCCGATCTCCACCTGACGCCCGACGAGCGCTTCGCGTATGTGAGCGAACGCACGTCGAGCCAGTTGCTCTGCTATCGCCGCGATGCGGACGGCGCCTTCGACCCCGTACACGCGACGGCCACCGAAACGCAGCCGCGCGGCTTCGCGATCGATCCGTCGGGACGCTGGCTCGTCGCGTGCGGCGAGCAGTCGGAATACGTATCGGTGTACGCGATCGCGTCGGACGACGGCACGCTGGCGTTGCACGCCCGCGTGCCGGGCGGCCGCGGGGCGAACTGGGTGGCGATTGTCTGACGGGTCCATCGACCGATGGATCGAATGATTGCTTGATCGACGCCGGGCGCACGACCGGCACCGGCCCGCGCCGCCCGACGCGCCGTCAGCGCCGCTCGCTCGGCGCGACGCCGGTCCAGCGCTTGAACGCACGCGTGAAATTCGCGCGGTCGGTATAGCCGACCCGCGCCGCGATCTCGTCGACCGGGAGGCGCGTGCCCTCGAGCAACCGTAGCGCATCGCGCAGCCGGATCTCGTCGAGCAGCGCCGAATAGGTCGCACCAAATTCCGCGAGCTTGCGTTTGAGCGTGCGCGCCGACACATGCAGTTCGCGCGCGATTTCGTCCACCGACGGATAACCGGTCTCGCCGCAGATCAGCAGGTTGCGCACGCGCTCGACGATGCTTTCCGCATAGCCGAGCCGCGCGAGTTCGGCCTCGCATTGCTGGACGATCATCTGCGCGGTCTGCGCGTTCGCGGTGCCGATCGGCTCGTCGAGCAGCGCGGCGTCGCAGCGGATACGGTTCGCGCTCGCGTCGAAATGACAGCGCGGCAGCCGCGCGCGATAGCGCTCGAACCACGGCGGCTCGGGCCATTCGAAATGCAGCTCCGCACGCGACTGCAGCGTGCGCCCCGGCGCGGGATCGAGCAGCGAGTTGAACAGGATCGCCGTCTCGACCAGGAAGTTTTCCACCGCGAACTGGCGCAACCGGCCGAGCGGAAACGCCTCGAGCACGTCGATGTCGACGATCCCGTCGAGCTGGGCGAGCCGCACCGAAAAGAACGGCACGCGCGTCGGCAGGTAGCGGATGCCGAGCGCGATCGCCTCGCCGAGCGTTGCGCAACTCATCAGCCCGAAGCCGATCAGCCCGGATTTCGTGAGGCTGCTGCGCAGGCCGATCTCGATCGCGATCGACGGATCGCCCGTCGCCTCGAGCAGGTTGAACACGATCGCCGCCTGCTGCAGCGGCGTGATGCGCGCGTCGGGCTGCGCGAGCCGCTCGCGCTCGACGCCCGAGCCCGCGAGAATCCGGCCGCCATCGATGCCGCGCTCCTCGGCGAGCATCAGCATGAACAGCGCATACGCGGACGATACCGTCGCCTTGTTCAGCTGGCGCGCGGCATCCGGGGCGGACAGGGCCATGCGGCGGACTCCGGAGCGGTTTCGGCGGATTGTAGCGCTGCTGGCCCGTAATGACACCGCAGCGGCATTCTAGCCGCCCGATGCGGCATCGCACGCCCGTGCACCGGCCACCGTGACCCGAAATGACACCATCATTGGCACCGGCGGCCCTCGCGTGCGCTCCGGGGCGCGCCTATGCTTGTCACATCGGCATTGCGCCCCACTCTTTCCGCACGGATTCCGGTCGATGAGCCAACCCGCACGAACCGTCTTTCATCACGACGCCGACAAGGTCGCGTATGTCCGCCGCGAGGTCAACGCCGCGAGCGATGCGATCCGCGCGCGCTTTCCGCTGCTCGACAACCAGAACCTCGTCGGCGCGACCGTGATGGCCGTGTCGGTGGGCGCGATGCTCGCGATCGCGTGGCTGCATGCGCGCGGCGCGATCGCGTGGTACGTCGCGTTGCCGCTCGCCGCGTTCGTCACGTCGCTGATCCACGAACTCGAGCACGACCTGATCCACCTGATGTACTTCAAGAAGACGCCATGGGCCTATCACCTGATGATGGCGCTGTGCTGGCTCACGCGGCCGGGCACGATCAACCCGTGGACGCGCCGGCGCATGCACCTGCATCACCACAAGGTATCGGGCGGCGAATCGGATCTCGAGGAATTCGGCATCACCAACGGCGAACGCTGGGGCGTGAAGCGCCTGCTGATGATCGCGGACGGCATGCTCGCCGTCGTGCTGCGGCCGGATGCGATGCGCCGCAAGGTCAAGCAGTACGTGGCCGCGCAGCCGGTGCAGGATGCGGCCGAGCGCGCGCAATTGCGCATCGAGCAGGCATCGTCCTACATGCCGGTCGGTCACGCGTACTACGCGCTGTGGCACGCGTTCATCGTGTATCACGCCGGCCTGTTCGCGCTGCATGCGTTCGGCTACGCGGTGACCGTGCCGGCCGTCGTCGAGCGCGTGATGAGCGTCGTCGATTTCCTCGCGGTCGTGTGGCTCGGGCCGAACTTCGTACGCAGCTTCTGCATCAACTTCGTCAGCTCGAACATGCATTACTTCGGCGACATCGATTCGCGCAACGTGATCCAGCAGACCCAGGTGCTCAACCCGTGGTGGATGCTGCCGTTCCAGCTGTTCTGCTTCAACTTCGGCAGCACGCACGCGATCCATCACTTCGTGGTGCGCGATCCGTTCTACATCCGGCAGCTGACCGCGCGCACCGCGCATGCGGCGCTGCGTGAAGTCGGCGTGCGGTTCAACGATGTCGGCACGTTCAGGCGCGCCAATCGCTGGGGCGCGTATCGTCCGATTCGCGGTACGCGCGGCGCGCAACGCGCCGACGCGTAACGGCGGGCGGCGCGGCTCGCCGCGCGGGTCCCGTCAGTCCGTCAGTCGGTCAGTCCGTCAGCGCCGATCGCCGGCATCGGTCCCTGCCCGCGGATCCATGCCCGGTTCGCGAGTTCGGCCATTTCCTTGTCGCCGCGGCTGTCGCCGTACGCGAACAGCTTCGCGGGCGGCTGATTTCCCCACCAGCCGCGCAAGCGCACGACCTTCTGCGGGCCCCAGCAGTTCTCGCCGTTCAGCCGCCCGGCGAACGCGCCGCGCTCGAACGCGAGGCGCGTCGCGAGCACCGTGCCGATGCCGACCGTCTTCGCCCACTTCTCCAGATACAGCGACGGCGACGCGCTGACCAGCACGACTTCATGCCCGCGCGCCTGATGCTCGCGCACCCGTTCCAGCATGTCCGGACGCACGAGGTTCGGCAGATAACCATCGACGAAGCGGCGCGCGAGCGCGTCGAGCGCGTCCTCGCGGATCGGCCCGAACGCAAACCATGCGAACTTCGCCTTCGCATCGCCGCGCGACAAGAGGCCCGCCTTCATCGCGACGATCCACGGCAGCGCGCGCAGCCCGGCCCATGCGAAACGCGGCGTGCCGACCGCGTAGCGGACGAAATGACGGAAACTGTCGGTGGTCGTGATGGTGCCGTCGAAATCGAATGCGGCGACGATGCGGTCGGTCATGGAGAGGCGGGAAAGCGGTGAGATGCCCGGGAAGATAGCAGAGTCGGGACGCCGTGCGTGCGGGTGCGGGCAGCGGCGCGACTGGCGGCACGGCTCGATACGCGATCGCGTCAGTTCGCGCTTTTCCGATACAACGCGACATACCCCGCGAGCATCGGCAGCAATGACCCGCTGACCCGGTTCAGCCACGTCCCCCCGGCCGCCGCCACACCCGCACCGAATGCACGTCGTGCGAGCGTCGCTGGAAGGTTTTGGGGCCGGTTCCGGCCGATCGTCAAAGGGAGTGGCGGGAGGCCGCCAGAGTTTGCTATACTCTCGTTCTTCCGGAGAGATGGATGAGTGGTTTAAGTCGCACGCCTGGAAAGCGTGTATAGGTTAATCGCCTATCGGGGGTTCGAATCCCCCTCTCTCCGCCAGAATCAATGAAAAGGCCCCGCAAGATCGATCGATTTTGCGGGGCTTTTTTGCGACATGCGACGTGGAATCAAGTCGCGTTGGCCGCCCTCTTCCCTGCTTCCGCGACCGATCATGGCAATGGGCCAGTCGCCGCGCGGTTGTTCCGTGCCCCTGTCACGCCGGCGCGCCCCCTGGAGGCGTTAGAGCGTCGACCCGACATCGACGTTTTCGTCACGGCGTACCAGACCGACAGCGGGTGGTTGCCGATCGCCCGTCGCTTCGAAGACGTGCTGTCGGTATCCATCGGGTTCGACAGCATTCTCCTTATTCGTCTAGCCGTCCGATAGATTCGCCATATATGCGCGTATGTATTGGACGAAACAAAATGGCGTCGCTCTATCAAACCAATGGACGTACGGTCCTGCAAATTTCACTGCCCCCTTCAATTTCGTCCCAATCGAAAGCAACAGCTCGCGCATAACCACGATGGGTTGCCATAATTTCAATCGCTGCCCAACTTTACGTAACGATTTGTGAACTTCGTTGAATCAGAGTATTCACTTATCACGGGATCGCTGACAGTCGATGAAGCTTGCAGACGTGTACTAACCAAATCCGCAAAACATAGTGCACACGCCGGAAAACGCTGATCCGAGGTATCGTACAGTCGTAGTTTTCTTATTGAAGCCAGACGCATCTCGATAGGGATCGAATCGTTTCAAAAAGATGCCAGCAGCAGCGTTGAGAAAATCTTAAAGGATCGTTGCCCCACAGTTACCGATTCGAACTGACTTCGGTATGATTTTTTGTGCAATCAAGCGCGGGGCACACCGCCTCCCATTTTCAATGGCGCACCCCATTTAAACAGAACATCTCAAATATATCGCCGTTTATTCCGAACGATAAAATTGTTTGGATATTCGGTGATGGTCGGGCGCGTTTTCCATGAACCGGGGTGACCGAATGGGCCGGGAAGTCTTGCTGAAGGTGCTGCGCGGCGGCTACGCGCAGTTCGATCGCGTGATCAAACTTGACACGCCGCTCGGCGACGACTGGCTCGTGCCGCTGTACGTCAAGATCAACGCACGGCTCGGCCGCAATTTCGAGGTGACCGTCGACGCATCGTCCGTCGTGGGCGACAAAATCAAGCTCAACGCCCTGATGCTGCAACCTGTCACGCTGTGGATCCGCCAGACGGGCGGCCGCTATCTGCCGATCCACGGCTACGTGCAACGCGCCCGTCGCGTCGGAAACGACGGGGCCGTCTCGTATTTCCAGCTCCAGTTCTCCTCCTGGTTGAGCTTTTTGAAACTCGGCAGCGATCGGCGCGACTGGCAGGAAGCCAGCGGCTGGCAGATTCTCACCGACGTATTCGACAAGCATCCGCAAGCTTCCGGCAACTATGGTCACGAACTGCGCACGGCGGTGCGCTCGTATTCGCACCGCGTGCAGTGGGAAACCGACTGGAATTTCGTGCATCGGAGCCTGGAGGAAGTCGGTGTGTTTCCGCGCTTCGATTTCGCGCAGGACGGCAAGTCGCACAAGGTCATCATGATGGACGACCTGTATTTCGGACCTTCTCTGCCGAATGCGGAGATGAAGTTCAGCCACGCGGGCACCGACGAGGATTTCGACGGGCTCACCCAGTTGAGCGAACAGCAGGACGTCCAGAGCGCGACACTCACGCTCGGAACGGCCGACTACAAGCGGCCGGACCTCGACAAACAGGTCAGCACGCCGGCGGCGGATCTGGATGATTTGCCCGGTCAAGGCGAAGACTATCTGTATACGGGCTCGCAGACCTGGGCCAAATCCGATGTCGGACAACAACAGGCCCGCATTCGAACCGAAGAATGGGCTTCGCGTGCGAAGCGCTATTTCGCGATCGGCAGTCCGCGCTATGCGCTGCCCGGCTACTGGTTCAGGGTATCCGGGCATCCTCTCTTCGATGCGTTGCCAGCGGACGAGCGCGAGTTGTCGATCATCGCGAGCGACTGGCTGATCCAGAACAACGTGCCGGGAATGGATGCGCTCACGCGATTCCCGCGCAGCCTGCGCAGCGAAATCGAACAGGCCCAGTCCACCGGGGCCGGTACGACCGTGAGCCACCGCGATGGCGGCGTCGGATTTTTTCACGTCGAGATCGAAGCGCAGCGCCGCAAGACACCCTTTCGCAGCCCGTTCGCGCATCAGAAGCCGGAGATGCACTTGCAGACGGCGATCGTCGTAACCGACAGCAACGAGGAAATCGTCACGGACGACGGCAACCGTGTGCGGGTCCGGACATCGAACAGCCGGAACGATCGCAATACGAAGTCGACGTCGTGGATCCGGGCGGCGATGCCGGACGCAGGTGCAAGGCGTGGCGGTTATTTTCCGTTGCGCAAAGATGATCAGGTGCTCCTGGGCTTCGTGAACGGCGATTGCGACCGGCCGGTCATCATCTCGCGATTGCATGGTGGCGCAACGATGCCGGTATGGCATACCCATGGCCTGCTGTCCGGCTTCCGCTCCCGCGAATATGGTGGCGACGGTTTCAACCAGTTCGTCATGGATGACTCGAGCGGTCAGAACCGCGTCCACCTTTACTCGTCGAGCTACAGCTCTCATCTGCATTTGGGCTATCTGATCGAGCAGAGCGACAACACGCGCGGCACGTTCCTTGGCAACGGGTTCGACCTGAAATCCGGCGCGTACGGCGCGGTGCGCGCCGAGCAAGGCCTGTATGTGTCGACGCAGCCGGCCACCGCGCAGCCGCTGAACGTAACGGCCGCAACCGAGCCGCTCGCCGGTGCGGAGGCCGTGTTCGAAGCCGCGTCGAGGGCCAGCGAAACGAACCGCGCCGAAAGCCTGCACGACGGCCAGGCCGCGCTGAAGTCGTTCACCGACGCGACGCAGCGCACGATCGCTGGCGCGACCGGCGGTGGCCGCACAGCCGGCGGCGGCACCGGCAACGCGAATGGTTTTGCGAAGCCGGTGATGCTGCTATCGAGTCCTGAAGGGATCGCCGCGTCGACGCAGCAATCGGTGCATGTCACGGCAAACCAGCACGCGAACGTCGTGGCAGGCAGGAACATCAACCTGGCGGCCGGCAAAGCGTTGCTGGCCAGTGTGCTCGACAAGATCAGCCTGTTCGCGCAGAACCTCGGCATCAAGATTTTCGCCGCAAAGGGGCCGGTAGACATTCAGGCACAGAGCGGCACCGTTTCACTGGTCGGCCTGCAGGACGTGAAGATCGAAAGTGCGGACGGACGTCTGATTCTGACGGCCGCGGAGGAAGTGTGGATCGGCGCGGGTGGCTCGTATATCCGCATCAAGGGCGGGCTGATCGAGAACGTGACGACCGGGCAGATCCTCGAAAAATGCGGAAGCTGGGACAAACCGGGCGGTGCGAGCGGAGCGATTCGCGATCCGTTGCAGACAACGCCGGTGTCGACCGATGGCGGCCGCGGCTCACTCTTCTCCGGTTGACGCCAGGCCCGCCACCACCCGAGCAGCAAGAAAAACGAGAACCGAGAGATTCCGGGAAACATGAGCAATAGCCACCCTACCCCGAAGCCCATCGCGCCGGCCCGACCGGCGTCTCCCCCGAGCACACGTGCGGCATCACCTTACACACCGCTGAACTGGGCTTTTCCGTTCACGCCGGTCGGCAAGGATGACCCGGCCAACCCGATGACCTACATGAAGGCGTTGGCAGCCGCCGAGGACGGGTTCTATCCGTTGGGCGCGAACGGCATGTGGCACGGCGGCATCCACTTCGACCAGAACACGGCTGCGCGATTGAGGCAAGGCGACGGGATCCGCGCGATCGCCGACGGTGACGTCGTCGCGTACCGGCTGGACAGCAAGTATCCGGAGCAGCGCTATCAGGACGGTCGACACGCGTTGTACTCGACGGGGTTCGTGTTGATCCGTCATCGATTGCAGTTGCCGCCTGTGCCCCCACCGCCGAAGGCGAACGCGGCGAAGGATTCCTCAACGCAGCCGACGACATCATCGACCACGCCCACGCCGCCAGCTCCGTCGGCGACTACGAACGCGACTGCGAGCAAGCCGGCACCGGACGAAACGCTGACGTTCTTCAGCCTGTACATGCATACGATGGACTGGAACACATACCGGTCTGCGGCTGAACAGGCGAAAGTCGCACCGGTCGGCCGGTCCGGGCCGAACATCGGACCGATGCCGTATTGGGAGGGCGATCGCTACTATGTCGTCGGCAACAAGGCAAACGACAAGCAGAACGCTCCGCGGCCGAAAGTGCCGGTATCGTCACTGCGCAAGACGATCAATCGCGACGTGCTCGGGGACTTCATCCAGAGCGATTTCAAGAAACTGCCGGAACCGGAAGAAAGCGACAAGGATGCGACGCAGCTCCCGCCCCCGATCACGGGTATCCGCATCCGCGATCTGCCGAACGGCAAGATCATCGGCATTCTGCCGCGGGGGTCGGAGTTGACCATATCGGACACTGACGAACGGGCACAAGCGAAACCAGGCTGGGCGAAAATCAAGTCCATCAAGTCGGGCACGCCGGCCGCGGCGGTCGTCGGCGCGCCGGCGTCGCCGCACGCGCCGTACGGATACGTCTTCCTCGGGGAACTCGATCCGATCGTCGACCCGAAGCCGCTAGACGCGGTCGTCGTGCTGAAGCAACCGTACAGGGTGAAGGCCGGCGACGTGATCGGCCGGCTCGGCCACTATCTGCGCTATCCGGATGCGAAGCTGCTGCCGCCGAAACCGAACCGGTCGCTGCTGCACCTCGAAGTATTTGCAGGCCCCGAACTCGAATCGTTTATCCAGAAGAGCCGTGATCGCGCAAAGCATCTGCCGGCGTCCAAAGCGTTCCTGGAAATCTCGCCCGGAGCGCAACTGGTTACCCATTTGCCGGAGCCCGCTCACAAGCTGCAACCGGGCACCAAGCTCGTACCACTCGCCGCCGACGCAAAGGGAAAGTGGGTGAAGGTACAACCGAAGACGGCCGCCCCCGGACATGGCAATCGCCGCGCGAAACCGATGTTCAACGACATCGGTACGCCTGTATGGGTCGACGGAAGCCTTGCCAATACGACCCTCGCTACGATCATGCCCGCCTGGAAGGACTTCCCGCTGAGCTTTTCGAGTGCGAAGGGCCCGGGAGCTGATTTCCGCGCCGTGTTTCGCACCGTCGATCTGGACAAGAACATCGCGCAGGACGACCAAGGGCGTCGCTGGTATTACGTGACGATCGGCACCAGGGACGGCGGCACGCGTGACGGATGGGTGTGCGAACAAGATCATCCGCTCGTGCGCATGTGCGGGCCGTGGGACTGGCCGGGCTTCGAGCTGATCGACAACAGCAGCATCAAGCCGCTCGACATGCTCAAGCGTTACATCTACGTCGCCGAGCAGTTCCTGGTCGACGAAGACAAGACCGAATTCGAGACGAGCGCAGCGACGGTCAACAGCAGCCCGCTCATCGCGAAACTCGAAAAGGCGATCGACGCGAACCACGACGGGAAAGTGACCGCCCAGGAACTGAAGCACGCGCAGGAAACCCCGTGGACGGCGGAAGCCCTCTCCCACCTCGTCGTACGGGGCGAGAGCGAATGGGGCGGCGGCCTGGGCAAGTGGGAGGCGTTGTCTCCGCTCATGAAGAAGCTGTTATGGCTGTGGAAGACCGAAATCGAGCGGATCGGAAAATTGCAGTGGTGGGAGCAGGTCACCGGTGTGGAGGGGTTCCCGAAGGAGCCAAATCCGTGGCATTTTCATCCGATTGGTTTGGTTGGAAACTTTATGGCCAGCGCTGGAGGGACTATCACTTTGGAAGAAGCACGAGTCAGAGCGTTCCTTCGGATGATCCGCGTTGGAGAAGGTACTCGTGGACTGGATAGTTATGAACGGCTATTTGGGGGGCAATCCTTTATCAAGGATTACGGGCGCACCTTTGACGATCACCCTCACATAATGATAACCAGATTGATCCGTGGGCGAAGCGTTACCTCCTCTGCCGCAGGAGCATATCAAGTTATGGGATATAACTGGGATGGTAACGACAGCAAGGCGTACCGAAAAATGGCGCGCATCACAGATTTCTCTCCTGTCTCTCAAGACAGGTACTGTGTCGCCCTGCTCAAGTTTAAACGACATGCGCTTGATGTCGTAAAGAACGGAGATCTAGACAGCGCAATATACAAATATCAATGCAATCTAGAATGGGCGAGTCTCCCCGGCGACAAATATGATCAAGGGGGAGTTACAATGCAATCTGTGCGAGCTCACTTCCAGAAGTTCGTTGATGAAGAGCTCGCGGGGCAAACAGAATTAGCCGTTCCAATTGGCGGACTAGACGACTTGATCAAGTGAAGACAATGAAACACAAGATCTCTATAGTTATGACAGCCATCCTCCTGGGGATCGCAACCACTGCGCAGCCCGAGACTCTTTCCAGCGAATTTTCCAATTACAGCACCCCAATATACACGGGGAAACTAAAAATACCAGATTATTACAAGAAAACTGACGATGGCTGGCGCGATGACGAGGGAAAATTGGTCGACACCCCCAACATCAATTTTGCAGGGAAGTATTTCATAGGAAGGCATAGTTGCGGAACGGAGTGCATTTACTACTCTCTATCCGACCTGACCACTGGAAAAGACTACAACTACCTGGACATGTTTTCATCAGGGGGAGACACACCAACCCGGACGCGAGATGGGAGGCGCTATTTTACTGAATTGCTAAGTATGGCGAGCAGTCGACTGCTCATTGCAAAATATCACATTTCCGCCTCCCCCGGACGCAGCGAAGAATGCAAACAGAAAGAATTTGAACTCAACAATTCAGGAAAAATCTCGCCAACATCAAAAAATACTGCACGCTGCAATAATTGAATTACCCGACCCTTGAGATTTCAGCATGATCGATTTAATCCGCGTCGGAGACGGGACGGACCACGGTGGCAAAGTCGAAACAGGTTCCACGAAAATGCGCTTTGACGGCCGCTACGTCGCGCGCAAAGGTGATCGCGTGTCGTGCCCACAGCATCCCGACGTCTCGCCCAATATCATCGAAGAAGGCGACTCATCGATGACGGACGACGGGATCCCGATCGCACGTCATGGACACCGCGCGACGTGTGGCTGTCACCTGATTTCGAGTCTCACCTGATCGTTTAGCCAGGTGTTGCTCCCGCCATGTGAAGCGATCATCTCCGAATTTCCGCGTCGCTCTTGTTCGCCGTCGCAGACGAGAACATGAAACCGGTTGAATCCGGAGCAAATCAAGCGGCTTCTCCGCAGGCGCGCCGCCCCCCCTTCACGGATGCCGAATGTAATCCACCAACGCCCGCGTATACTCATCCGGCTGCCGATCGAACAGGCTGACTGCGATCGCCACCGCGAACCCCGCCGGCACGCCGAACACGCCTGAACTGATCGGCTCGATCCCGAACCATGTCTGCCCGGCGAATCCGGTGAGCTGCGTGAAGTACGGATAAGTCGACACGATGTAGTACACGCACACCGCGAGCCCCGTCACCATCCCGGCGATCGCACCGCGCGTCGTCGTCCGCTTCCAGAACACCCCAAGCACGAGCACCGGAAAGAAGCTCGACGCCGCGAGCGAAAACGCAGCCCCGACCAGAAACAGGATCTTCCCGGTATTGAGCGACGCGACATACGACGCGAACAGCGCGACACCGAGCAGCAAGACCTTCGAGATCGTCACGCGCCGCTGGCTCGATGCATCCGGCGCGACCATGCAGTAATAGACGTCGTGCGACAACGCATTCGCGATCGTCAGCAGCAACCCGTCCGCGGTCGACAGCGCAGCAGCCAGCGCACCGGCCGCAATCAACCCCGACACGACATACGGCAGCCCCGCGATCTCCGGCGCGGCGAGCACGACCATGTCCGGCTGCATCTGGATCTCGGACCAGTGCACGATGCCGTCGCGAACCACCTCGACGACGCTGATCAGGTCCGGCTCGAAGTGATGCCACTGCGTGACCCACGCGGGCAATTCAGCGGTCGGCCGCCCGACGAGGTTGGTCAGAATCTCGTACTTGATCATCACCGCGAGCACCGGCACGCTCAGGTAGAACAGCGCGATGAAGAACAGCGTCCAGCCGACCGAACGCCGCGCGGATGCGACCGACGTCGTCGTGTTGTAGCGCGTGAGGATGTGCGGCAGGCTCGCGGTGCCGAGCGACAGGCACAGCAACAGCGCAAGGAAATTCCGCTCGCGCGGCTTGCGGTCGTCGTCGTTCGCCGCGGGAAACGGCTCGTGCATCGGCACGGGCGGCTCGGCGCGTGCCAGCAGGTCGTCGCGCGCCTGGGTCCAGGTCACGCGCGCCGCCGTCGGGTCGCGCGGAAAGTCCGCCAGCTCGCGCTCGCGCTGGTTGATCTCGCGCAGCGGCCCGTTGTGGCGCCGCAGGTCCGCGAGCTGGTCGACGAGTTGTCGGCGTGCATCCGCATACGATGCAGGCAAGCGATCGAGCTGCGCCTGCACGGCCGCCGCCTGCCGGCGATACGCATCGCGCACCTGCTGCTCCTCGGCCGCGTCGCGCAGCTGCGCCTCGCGCGCCGCCACGCGTTCCATCAGCTTGCCGTAATTGAATTGCGGCACCGGCCCGAGCCCGTTCTTCATCGCGATCAACGACACGGGAATCAGGATCGCGCTGATCAGGATGATGTACTGCGCGACCTGCGTCCACGTGACCGCGCGCATTCCGCCGAGAAACGAACACACGAGAATGCCCGCGAGCCCGCAGAAGATCCCGATCGCGAAATCGACGCCGATGAAGCGCGTCGCGATCAGCCCGATCCCCTGGATCTGCGCGACCAGATAGACGAACGAGCACAGGATCGCCGCGCCGGCAGCGAGCGCGCGCACGGCGGTGCTCGAAAAGCGCGTGCCGAGGAAATCGGGAATCGTGTAGCGCGCGAGCTTGCGCACGTACGGCGCAAGCAGGAACGCAACGAGGCAGAACCCGCCGGTCCACCCCATCACGTACGCGAGCGCATCGTAGCCGGTTGCGTAGAGCGAGCCGGCAAGGCCGATGAACGACGCCGCCGACAGCCAGTCGGCCGCCGTCGCCATCCCGTTGAACGCGGATGGCACGCGCCGCCCGGCCACGTAGTATTCGACGAGATCGGACGTGCGCGACAGCAGCCCGATCACCGCATACACGGCGATCGGCACGAACAGGAACACATAGCCGATCCACACGCCGGAGCCGGCCGCGCGCTCGATCCGCCACAGCAGCAGCACGAACCCGAGAAAGCCGAGTGTGTAAAGCGCGTACGCGCGAATCAGTCGATGCGTCAGCATGGATCAGCGAGCATGGTGCGCATTGCCCGCGTGCGCGGCATGTTCGTCGTACGCGCGCCGCAGCATGCGGTCCGCGCGTTGCATCAAGCCGATGTAGACGACGATCAGCACGAGATACACGAGAATCGCGCCCTGCGCGCCGACATAGAACGGCAGGCTGAAACCGGCGAAGCGAACGCCCGCGAGCGCGGGCGCGAAGAACGGCACGACGAACGACACCGTGAAGCCGATCGCCATCAGCACCAGGATCAATGCGACGTTGAAGCGCCAATAGCGCGCATGCGCACGCGCAAGCGGCTCGGGAACGGGCGGCGGCGCGGCAGGCGCCGGACGGTGCGGAACGGTCATGCCGTTATTTAGCAAAAAGCCCCTGCGCGGGCAATCGGGATTGCCGCGCAGGGGCCCGTGCGCGCAACGTGCGCAACAGGCGCGATCAGCGCACTTCGGCGAGCTGCTCGAGGATCGCCGGGTTCTCGAGCGTGGACGTGTCCTGCGTGATCGCCTCGCCCTTCGCGAGCGAGCGCAACAGGCGCCGCATGATCTTGCCCGAGCGCGTCTTCGGCAGGTTGTCGCCGAAGCGGATGTCCTTCGGTTTCGCGATCGGCCCGATCTGCTTGCCGACCCAGTCGCGCAGCGCCTTCGCGAGCGCCGCCGCTTCCTCGCCTTCCGGCCGCGAGCGCTTGAGCACCACGAACGCGACCACCGCCTCGCCGGTCGTGTCGTCCGGACGCCCGACCACCGCCGCTTCCGCAACCAGCTCGTGCGAGACCAGCGCCGACTCGATCTCCATCGTGCCGAGTCGGTGGCCCGACACGTTCAGCACGTCGTCGATGCGGCCCATGATCGTGAAGTAGCCGGTGTCCTTGTCGCGCACCGTGCCGTCGCCGGCGAGGTAGAGCGTGCCGCCGAGTTCTTCCGGGTAATAGCTCTTCTTGAAGCGCTCCGGGTCGCCCCAGATCGTGCGGATCATCGCCGGCCAC